>NZ_JAMYQD010000009.1:0-261464 GCF_040320665.1 Mesorhizobium sp. M0626
GGGGGGGGCCTCTTCTGCGCGGGGGGGGTGGGGGGGGCGGACTATCCTGCCAAGCCACCCCGTTTGGCGGACGCCGCCACGCGGCGTCCGCTCACCGACCCTCCCCACAAGGGGGAGGGTAAAGAAGCCCGCATCGCGGTCGATGAAGTCCGCGCCACGCTTGACGTGCCGCTAGGTCCCGAGATCGGCCAGTGCTGCGGCGGGCGCGTCGAAGTCTTGATCCGTATCGTCGATGCCGCGCTTGCTGCCGAGCTGATCGCGGCCGCAGAAGCCGAGGAAGCCCACCTGCCGCATGTCTATATCTTCGGCGGCGGCCATGTCGGCCAGGCGCTGGCCTCGACCGTTGCACTTCTTCCCGTGCGTGGTGTCGTCATCGAGACGCGGGCCGAAGCGCTGGAAGGCATGCCGGAAACCGTCGAGACGCTGCTGACGCCGATGCCCGAGGCCGAGGTGCGAAACGCCCCCGCCGGCACCGCCTTCGCCATCCTCACCCACGACCATGCGCTGGATTTCCTCATCGTCGCCGAAGCGCTGAAGCGCGACGACGCGGCCTATGTCGGCATGATCGGCTCGAAAACCAAGAGAGCGACGTTCAGGAACTGGTTCCTGAAATCGGCTGAGGGCACGGAGGCTGAGTTCGCCCGCCTCGTCTCGCCGATCGGCGATGCGGTCAAGGACAAGCGCCCACCGGTCATAGCTGCGCTGGCCGCGGCCGAGATCATGACGGCGCTGGTCGCGCACGGCGCGGCACCGGCGGTAAGCCAGCAGGCGCGGCAAGGCCAAGAGGTAGCCGGCTAATCTTTTTTATCCGACCGCTTCAGGCCAAGATGATCTCGCAAGGTGCTGCCTTCGTATTCCCGACGGAACAGTCCGCGCCGCTGCAGTTCCGGCACCACCAGCGTGGCAAAGGCATCGAGCTCGCCGGGGAAGTATGACGGCATGACGTTGAAGCCGTCCGCGCCGCCGCCCTCGAACCGCGCCTGCAATTCGTCAGCGATCCGCGCCGGCGTGCCGACGATACGCCAATGGCCACGTGCGCCGGCGAAATGGCGCGCAAGCTGGCGGATCGACAGGCCGTCGCGGCGCGATTGTTGGATGACCAGCGCCTGGCGGCTTTTCATGCCCTCGGTCTCCGGCAGTTCGGGCATCGGTCCGTCGATCGGATAGCTCCCGAGATCGGAGATGCTGAGATAGCTGGACAGTAGCGCCACGCCGACATCGTCGGGGATCAGCGCCTGCAATTCCTCCTGTTTCTCCCGCGCTTCGGCCTCGGTTTCCGCCACCACCGGGGAGACGCCGGGCATGATCTTGATGTCGTCGGGTTCCCGCCCATAGCCCGCCATACGGCCCTTGAGGTCGTCGTAAAAGGCCTTGGCTTCCTCGAGGGTCTGCGCCGCCGTGAACACGACGTCGGCGGTGCGGGCGGCAAGGTCGCGGCCGACATCCGAGGCGCCGGCCTGCACCATCACCGGCGCGCCCTGCGGCGAGCGCGGCAGGTCGAGCGAGTCGCGCACCGAAAAGCTCTGGCCGTTGTGACCGTGAAAGCCGCTGCCTTGCCAAAGTCCTGATACCACCTCGGCGAATTCGCGCGCCCGCTCGTAGCGGTCGGCATGCGGTTTCAGGCCCGTCGCGCCGAAATTGGCGGCTTCGATGGGGCTGGTCGACGTCACCAGGTTCCAGCCAGCCCGGCCACCACTCAGATGATCGAGCGACAGAAAGGTGCGCGCCAGGCCGTAGGGCTCGTTGTAGCTGGTCGACGCCGTCGAAACGAGGCCGATGCGGCTGGTCTGCACGGCGAGCGCGGACAGCAGGCTGATCGGCTCGAAGCCGATCGAGCGTGAGGTCTGGCTGGCGATGCCGACATTGGCTTCGCGCAGGCCGGCGGCGTCCTCGCAGAACACCATGTCGAACTTCGCCGCTTCCGCCGTGCGCGCCAGCTGGATGTAGTGATCGATGTCGATGCCTGCCGTGACATGCGCCTTGGGGTGACGCCAGGCGGCGATGTGGTGGCCCGTCGCCCACAGGAAGGCGCCAAGCTTCATCTGGCGGGTCATTGCGCTCCTCCGGCAAGTCCGAGATGCGAGCGCAAGGTGGTGCCGGGATAATCCGGGCGGACGAGGCCGCGGCGCTGCAATTCCGGCAGCACGCGGCCGATGAAACCGTCAATCGCCGCAGGCGGTATTGCGATGTTGAACCCGTCGCAGCTTTGCGAGCTGAACCATGTTTCGAGCGCGTTGGCAGCGACATCTGCGCCAACGTTCAGCAGCAGCTTGACCGCACCCGGATCGCGTCCGCAGGCCACAACGCGGCGCTTGAGATCGTCATGGCGCGCCTTGGCGTCCTTTGTGGGTCTGTCCAGCAGGACGACATCGGCGGTGCGGGCGGCGATATCCAGGTCGGCCTCGGACAGGCCGGACAGCACCAGCACCGGCGTATCCTGGGGCGAGCGCGCGACGTTCAGCGGCCCGCGCACGGAGAAAAATTCGCCCTTGTGGTCGAGCAGGTGCATTTTTTCGGGATCGTGGAAGCGACCCCCGGCCTTGTCGAACAGCAGCGTGTCGGCATCCCAGCCCTGCCACAGGCGCTGAACGATGCCGATGTATTCCTGCGTGCGGCGGCGGAACACATCGTCAGAAAATCCATCCGGCCGGCTGAAATTGGCGGCTTCCCCTGGCGCCTGCGCCATGGTCGCGTGCCAGCCGGCGCGGCCATGGCTGATGATGTCGAGCGAAGCAAAACGGCGCGCCAGATTGTACGGCTGGTGAGCGACCGTCGAAGCTGCAGCGACAAGGCCGATCCGACTTGTCATCGTCGCCAGCGCCGCCAGCAAGGTCGTCGCTTCGAAAGAACTCGACCCGGCGCTGTTCGGCGCGGAATCATCGAGGACAATCATGTCCAGCCCCGCCGCTTCCGCTTGCTTGGCAAAGCCGGCCAGATCGCTAAACCCGAGCGGCTGCCCGCAAGCAATGTTGAGCGAAACGGCAAGATGCATTGTGGCTTGCTGGTCAGTCGGCATGGGACCATCGATCATAGGGCGGCGTATGCGAACCTAAGGTCACCTGCTTGTAAGACAATCCTGGCGACTGGGCCAACAGCCCCTCACTTGCCGGCCAGCAAATCCTTGATCAGCCGCTGGCAACGCTCGGCCATGAAGTCGAGCAGCAGCCGCACCTTTGGATCCTGGAGCTTCTTGTGCGGATAGACGGCGGCGAACTGCACCGGCGTTGGCGGTGTGCTGGCCAGGATGACCTGCAGCCGCCGGTCGCGGATGAAAGGTTCCACTTCGAACCGCGGCTTGTTGATGATGCCGCGGCCCGACAGCGCCCAGCCGGTCAGCACATCGCCATCGTCGGTGTCGTAGGGGCCGTGCACCTCGAATTTCTGCGGGCCGGACGGCGTCTGCAGCGTCCAGACATATTCGCGCGCCCCGGAATAGCGCAGCATCAGGCAGTCGTGCTTCTTGCCGATCAGCTCCTGTGGCTCCACCGGCTCGCCGCGCGCTTCGAGATATTTCGGTGCCGCCACCAGCACGCGTTCACATTCCATGATGCCGCGCATCCGCAGGCTGGAATCCTCGATGATGCCGAGCTTGAAGGCGACGTCGATGCCTTCCTTCATGATGTCGATATTGTGGTCGGAGAGCCTCAGCCGCACCTCGATATCGGGGTATTTGTCGTGGAAATCCGGAATGCCCGACGCCACCAGCCGCCGTCCAAGGCCGAGCGGGGCGGTCACCTTGATGGTGCCGCGCGGCTGGCCGGAAAGAGCCGAGACCGCGGCTTCCGCCTCGGTGATCGCCTCCAGCACCTGCTTGGCGCCGGAGTAGAACACCGTGCCATGCTCCGTCGGCATCAATTGCCGTGTGGTGCGGTTGAACAGCCGCACGCCGAGGTGTTTTTCCAGCTCCTTGATGCGGTTGGAGGCGACCGCCGGCGAAATGCGCATGTCGCGGCCCGCCGCCGAGAGATTACCAAGCTCGACGACGCGGACGAAGACGGCGATGTTGTCGAGATAGGCCATTCGTGGCTCTTTATGTGGCGGCGTACGTGGTCAGCCTAGTATTTTCCATTTTTTTTTGAAAGTCATCGTACACCTCGCCTCTTTTCGTTTGCGCCCCACACCGTAAAGTCAGCCGATCGGCAGGGACGATTTCACATGATGGATTTCGCGATTTTCTGGGACTGGCTGAGTTTCGCCGTGCGCTGGCTGCACGTCGTCACCGGCATCGCCTGGATCGGCTCGTCCTTCTATTTCGTCGCGCTCGACCTTGGCCTGCGCCAGCGCCCCGGCATGCCGGCCGGCGCATTCGGCGAGGAATGGCAGGTGCATGGCGGCGGCTTCTACCACGTCCAGAAATATCTGGTGGCGCCGGCCGAAATGCCGGAACACCTGACCTGGTTCAAGTGGGAATCCTACGCCACCTGGCTGTCCGGCTTCGCCATGCTGTGCGTGGTCTACTATGCCGGCGCCGACCTGTTCCTGATCGACCCCAATGTTCTGTCCATGTCGGTTCCCGTGGGCATCCTGCTGTCGATGGCGACGATCGGCGTCGGCTGGGTTGTCTACGATCTGCTCTGCCGGTCGCCGCTCGGCAAAAGTGACACCGGACTGATGCTGGTGCTCTATGGCGTGCTGGTGTTCATCGCCTGGGGGCTGACGAATCTGTTCACCGGCCGCGCCGCTTTCCTGCATCTGGGCGCCATCACCGCCACGATCATGTCGGCCAATGTCTTCATGGTGATTATTCCAAACCAGAAGATCGTCGTCGCCGACCTGATTGCCGGCCGCAAGCCCGACCCGAAATACGGCAAGATCGCCAAGCAGCGCTCGCTGCACAACAATTACCTGACGCTGCCCGTGCTGTTCCTGATGCTGTCGAACCACTATCCGCTGGCGTTTGCGACGGAGTTCAACTGGGTCATCGCCTCGCTGGTGTTCATCATCGGCGTCTTGATCCGGCACTATTTCAATACCGTGCATAAGCGTGCCGGCAACCCGCACTGGACCTGGATGGCGGCTGCGGTGCTGTTCGTCATCATCATGTGGCTGTCGACAGCGCCGAAAATACTGACCGGCGAGCTCAAGGCATCCGCCGCGGCTGAAGTCTATATCGCCTCGTCGCATTTCCCGGCGGTGCGCGACACCGTGCTTGGCCGCTGCTCGATGTGCCATACGGCCGAGCCGGTCTATGAAGGCATCTACCATGCGCCGAAGGGCGTGATGCTCGACACCGACGCCGGCATTGCCGAGCATGCGCGTGAAATCTATTTGCAGGCCGGGCGCAGCCACGCCATGCCGCCCGCCAACGTCACCCAGATCAGCGACAAGGAACGGGCGCTGCTGGTCGCCTGGTTCGAAGGCGCAGGGAAATAGGGATGACCTCCACACTTCTGCGCGGCCGCACGCTAAGCTTCTTGCGCTGGCCCGAAGCCATCGACGACCATGCCGCCTGGCGCTATGAGGAGGATGGCGGCCTGCTGATCCGCGACGGCCGGATCGTTGCCGCAGGCAGCTACACGGAAGTCGAAAAGCAAGCGGGCGACGGTGCGAAAAGGATCGATCATCGGCCGCATCTGCTGCTGCCCGGCTTCATCGATGCGCATGCGCATTTCCCGCAGATGCAGGTCATTGCCTCCTACGGCGCCGAACTGCTCGACTGGCTGAACACCTACACCTTTCCCGAAGAGACCAAATTCGCCAACGCCCAGCATGGCCGCCGCATCGCCCGGCTGTTCCTGGACGAGATGGTGCGCCACGGCACGACGACGGTCGCCGCCTACTGCTCGGTGCACAAGGCGTCTGCCGAAGCGTTCTTTGCCGAATCGCATGCGCGCGGCATGCTCAACATTGCCGGCAAGGTGATGATGGATCGAAACGCGCCGGCAGGCGTGCTCGACACGCCGCAATCCGGCTATGACGATACGAAGGCACTGATTGCGGAATGGCACGGCAAGGGCCGCCAGCTTTATGCGATCACGCCGCGCTTCGCCATCACCTCTTCGCCCGAACAGTTGGAGATGTCGGGCGCGCTCTGCCGCGAGCATCCCGATCTGCATATGCAGACGCATCTGTCGGAAAACCACGCCGAAATCGCCTTCACGCAAAAACTCTATCCGCAGGCGCGCGACTACACCGATGTCTACGAGCAGTATGGCCTGCTGGGGCCAAAGAGCCTGTTCGGCCACTGCATCCATCTCTCGGAACGAGAGGCCGATGCGCTGTCGGACTCAGGCTCGGTGGCGGTGTTCTGCCCGACCTCGAACCTGTTCCTCGGCTCCGGCCTGTTCGATTACCAGCGCTTTCGGCGCCGCGACAAGCCGCTGCGCATCGCCGCGGCCAGCGATGTCGGCGGCGGCACCAACTATTCGATGCTGCGCACCATGGACGAGGGCTACAAGGTGATCGCGCTGACTGGCGAAAAGCTGAACCCGTTCCAGTCCTTCTGGCAATTAACACGTGGCAATGCCGAGGCGCTGTCTATGGCGGACAAGGTCGGCACGCTGGATGAAGGCACCGATGCCGACATCACCGTGCTCGACGCCCGCGCCACGCCGGCGATGCGGCTGAGGATGGCGACTGTGGAGACGCTGGCGGAGGAGCTGTTCCTGCTGCAGACGCTGGGCGACGACCGTGCCGTGCGCGAGGTCTATGTCGCGGGGCGGCCGGCCAAGAGTGATATGATCGCGGGTTAGGACTCATCATCCGCGCGGGACAAGATGATGATTGCGCCTGGTTGCCAAGAGGTTCCCCCACTCCGGCGCCGCTTCGGGGCGCCAACTCTCCCCCCTCCGGAGGGAGAGGAAGGGAGCCTTTGCTTCGGAGGACGGGCGCCGGTTCGGACAGCTTTGCGCCCTTCCTCTACCCCGTCGATCGGGGGAGAGGTGTCGAGAGAAGCTCGACGGAGTGGGGGGCGACCCTGGCGGGGCAAGACCACCACCGCGACGAGACCTTGACCGGGCGGAGCTTGTCGTACACACGATTTGTGACGATTTCGGAGAACAAAATGGCCGCTGCCGACGACATCGCTCTGATCCAGAAACAGGAAGAGACACTGGTCTTCCCGGCCTTCGACGAGGCCGTCGCGTTCAAGATCGGCGCGGCGATCCGAGAGCGGGCGCTGGCCGAAAAGCTGCCCATCATTGTCGATATCAGGCTGTGGGATCGGCCGCTGTTCTATGCCGCGCTGCCGGGTTCGAACGCCTCCAACCCCGACTGGGCGCGACGCAAGATCAATGTGGTCAAGCGCTACCTCAGGAGCACCTATCGCCTGGTGCTGGAGCAGCAGCGACCGGACCGCACCTTCAAGGTCGGCGAGGGGCTGGATATTGCTGATTACGTACTGGCCGGCGGCGGGTTTCCGGTGACTGTAAAGGGGGCTGGCGTGATCGGCGTCATCGCCGTCTCCGGCCTGCCGGAACGCCAGGACCACGGCGTCGTCGTCGATGCACTGTGCGATCATCTCGGCCTCGATCGGACACAATTGGCGCTGCCGCCGGAAGATAAATCGTGACGCTACCGCTGCCCCTCATCCGCCTGCCGGCACCTTCTCCCCCTATAGTGACGGGGAGAAGGGACAAGCCCGCTCTCCCCGTCTTTCACGGGGAAAGGATAAGGGAGAGGGGCAGCGCCAACGTTTGCTCAGTTTGAAAACCGCCAGTTACGGCCAAGGATAACCGTGCTCGACCCAAAATCCTTTCTCATCTCGATCTTCAATGCCGCTGTTGCCGCTGCCGATCCTGAACGGACCATCCGGAATCATCTGCCGGCGAGGCCCAGTGGCCGCACCATCGTCATCGGCGCCGGCAAGGGATCGGCGCAGATGGCGGCGGCATTCGAGAAGGTGTGGGACGGGCCGATCGAAGGGCTGGTCGTCACCCGCTACGGCTATGGCACCAGATGCGAGCGCATCGAAATCATCGAGGCGGCACATCCGGTACCGGACGCTGCCGGTCTTGAGGCGTCGCGGCGCCTGCTCGAAAAGGTGCAAGGGCTGACTGCGGACGACCTGGTAGTGGCGCTGATATCGGGAGGAGGATCGGCGCTGCTGCCGTCGCCTGCCCCCGGCCTGACGCTCGCCGACGAAATCGCCGTCAACGAGGCGCTGCTTGCCTCCGGCGCGCCGATTGCGGCGATGAACACAATCCGCAAGCATCTCTCGACCATCAAGGGCGGCCGGCTGGCAGCTGCCGCCTGGCCGGCCAAACTGGTATCACTGGTTGTCTCTGATATTCCCGGAGACAACCCGGCGCTGGTGGCCTCCGGCCCGACCGTGCCCGACTCCGGCAACCGCGCCGATGCGCTGGCCTCGATAGCGGCCTACGGCATGAAACTGCCCGACGCCGTCATGGCGCACATCAACTCGCCAGAGGCCGATGCGCCAGATCCGGATGACCAGCGCTTTTCACGCAATGAAGTGCACCTGATCGCCTCGGCTGGCGTGTCGCTGGAAGCGGCAGCCGCTGAGGCAAAACGGCAGGGCATCGAAGCCGTCATCCTCTCCGATTCCATCGAGGGCGAGGCGCGCGAGGTCGGTGGCGTGCATGCAGCCATTGCGCGCGAAGTGGCGACGCGCAACCGGCCGTTCAAAAAGCCGGTGCTGATCCTGTCCGGCGGCGAGACGACCGTGACCTTGCGGGCCCCTGTTGACGGAAAAAGGGGCAAGGGCGGCCGCAACTCCGAATTCCTGCTCGCCTTTGCCATCGGCATCAGCGGCGCGGAAGGTATTCATGCACTGGCCGCCGATACCGACGGCATCGATGGCTCGGAAGACAATGCCGGCGCCTTTGCCGATGGCTCGACCGTCTCGCGCATGCGTGCCGCCGGCGTCGGCGCCAAGGCGATGCTGGCCGGCAACAATGCCTGGACGGCGTTCAACGCGATCGGCGATCTGTTCGTGCCGGGGCCGACGGGTACGAATGTGAATGATCTGAGGGCAATCCTGATCAGTTAATTCGGCCGTGGCGGCCGAAGTTTCCAACGTTGGATTCACGACCGTGAAGCCACTCAGCTTCGTCATCCCTGGGCGAAGCAGGAGCGAAGCTCCTTGTTCCGCCCGCGGATGACGATGTCGCTGAGGCTTTCGCTCATCTCACGACCCCATCAGCTGCTTCACCTCTTTCATATCCTTTAGGAACCGCTCGCGCTCAGCCTCCTTGTCCGTCGGCTCGTGAATGCGCAGGATAAAGGACGGGTGGATGGTGATGAACACGCGCAAGCCATCCTCGCGTTCGATCAACTGGCCGCGCATTTTCGTCACGGCAATGGCCTTGCCCAGCAGCGACAACGCCGCCGTTGCCCCAAGCGCCACGGCGAGGTCCGGCTTGATCAGCTCAAGCTCCCGGCCGATCCACCAGCGGCAGGCCTGGACTTCGCCGGTATTTGGCTTCGAGTGGATGCGGCGCTTGCCGCGCGGCTCGAACTTGAAGTGCTTGACGGCGTTGGTGACGTAGACTTTTTGCCGGTCGACGCCTGCGTCATCGAGAATTGCATCGAACACTTTGCCCGCTGGCCCGACAAAAGGTTTGCCGGCGAGATCTTCCTGATCGCCAGGTTGTTCGCCGACGAAGACCACTTTGGCATCATCCGGCCCCT
Source organism: Mesorhizobium sp. M0626 (assembly GCF_040320665.1). Lineage (NCBI taxonomy): Bacteria > Pseudomonadati > Pseudomonadota > Alphaproteobacteria > Hyphomicrobiales > Phyllobacteriaceae > Mesorhizobium > Mesorhizobium sp. M0626. The sequence continues at coordinate 9,592 of NZ_JAMYQD010000009.1, forward strand.
CGCCGAACACGGTCTGTGTCGCGTCGCGCCACAACGGGCAGCGGCGGCAGCCTTTCGCGGCTTCGCGTAGCTCGGAAATGGTGTTGGCGTCATCGTCCGGCGCCTCGGCCGGCTCGCGCTTCGGCCAATGTTTCGCCTGCAGCTTGGCGTGGTGCGGCGCCGGCGTTGTCGGCAGTCTGGCAATCATATCCCTGGCGGCCTCGTCCGCTCCTGCGATCAGATCTGGAATGAGCGAGGCCTCGGGAAGGTTCCGCCAATATTTCTTCGGCATCTCCTTCTGCATCGCCTTCACCTTGAGCCGCGCCGGGTTGAAGATGTTTTCGAAATAGGTCAGCCACAACGCCTCGGTGTCGTCCTGATCGGGTGCATCGCCCTTGGCCGCACCCGGCCCGATCGCCAGCCTTTCGCCGTTCCAGTCGGCGGAGGCATAGGGCGTCAGGATGGTCCAGCGCATGCCGGTGAACCGCCGGACGAAGAAATCCGCGTTGCGCTCGACAATGAAATGCTCCGGCTCGAACCAGGCGACGTAGCGCTCGTTCTCGCCGTCGCCGATCTTCCGGAAGCGTACGAAGGCATGCATCTTATGGCTGTCGCGCCGCACCGCCTTTTCCATGGCTTCGAGCCGCCTGGTGTCGGGATCGGATGCGATCGCCAGCAGTTTCGGCTCGGTGCGCAGGCGCCAAAGCATCCAGTAGAGAAAGGCAAACCGGCCGGGGTCGGAGTGGCAGAAGGCCGTTTCGGCATGGGCGATGAACTCGCGCGGGACGGTAAGCTGCGCGCCCTCTGGCACCGCCGGCAAGGCATCTTGAGTATCATTGGCGTCGGACCCGACACCCCAACTAATATCCTCAGGTCGGACCTCATTCAGCGCCAGACGCCGTGCCGCATCGCGCCAACCGGCGAAATCGGTCTGGCTCGCTAGCCGGACAGTGTATCGGGCAAGGTCGAGCTGGGCCGGCTGCATGGTCAAAACAGAGACAGTTGTTCGCAGGACTTTACGATCGTGTCGCGCAAGCCGGTCTTGTCCGTTAGTCCACCCGGCGACCAGCCTTCGGCGATGATGAAGGGCCTCAGCTTGGCGATCGAATGGCAGATCCGTCCGACATCTTCCAGCCGCATGTGTCGGTGGCGGCGGGTTTCAAGGATCTTCGCCACCACCTTGGTGCCCAGACCCGGAACCCGCAGCAGCGCTTCCCGATCGGCGCGGTTGATGTCGACGGGAAACCTCGCCCGATTGCGCAAAGCCCAGGCGAGCTTGGGGTCAATGGCGAGATCGAGCATGCCGTCGCTGCTGCCGGCGAGGATTTCCGGCTGCGAAAAGCCGTAGAAGCGCATCAGCCAGTCGGCCTGATAGAGCCGGTGCTCGCGCATCAGCGGCGGTTTCTGCAGCGGCAGCGACGATGACGAATCCGGGATCGGGCTGAAGGCGGAGTAATAGACGCGCCGCAGATGGTAGCTGCCATAGAGCCGCGCACTGGTGTGCAAGATGCCGTCGTCGGATGTCTTGTCGGCGCCGACGATCATCTGCGTCGACTGACCTCCGGGCGCAAAGCGTTCGCGCTTCTTGGTCCTCAGCGTCGGCTCGGCTTTTTCCTCCATCTTCCGGCGCAGGTTCGCCATGGAAAGGCGGATCGTTTCCGGCTTCTTCTCCGGCGCCAGTTTCTTGACGCCCTCATCGGTCGGCAGTTCGACGTTGATAGACAGCCGGTCGGCGTAGAGCCCGGCCTGCTCGACCAGTTCGGCCGAGCTTTCCGGAATGGTCTTCAGATGAATATAGCCGGAGAATTTTTCGTCCAGCCGCAGCCGCCGCGCCACCTCCACCATCTCGGCCATGGTCTCGTCGGGCGAACGGATGACGCCGGAGGACAGGAAGAGGCCCTCGATGTAGTTGCGCCGGTAGAAATCCATGGTCAGCTTCACCACCTCGTCGATGCTAAAGCGGGCGCGGCGCACATTCGATGACGAGCGGTTGATGCAGTAGCTGCAATCGTAAATGCAGAAATTGGTGAGCAGGATTTTCAGGAGCGAAATGCAGCGGCCATCCGGCGCGTAGGAATGGCAGATGCCCATGCCTTCTGTGGAGCCGATACCGCCGGATTGGAGCGAATCCTTCTTCGCCCAGCCGGACGAGGCGCAGGAAGCATCGTATTTGGCGGCGTCAGACAGGATTGCCAGCTTTTCACGGACGGTAGGTGCGCTCATCCGTTCATGATATGTTCTTGAAGGCTGCAGCGCCACCTCATTTGATGCAGGCGGCGAAAAAGTAATCGCCGCCTGATCGTCGGGCTAGCAGGACGACTGCCCGAGTTCCAGGCGGTCTCTCAGACCTCATGGAGGTAGAGGTGGTAATCCAGCTCGCTGACGGTGCGGGCGACGCGCAGATACTCCGACTGCTTGATCGCCACGAAGGTGCGATGCAGATCCTCGCCAAGCGCCTCTTTCAGGAAGCTCGATGCCCGCGCCGCCTCGATCGCAGCGCGCCAGTCGACCGGCATGGTCGTGCGCGTGATGGCGGCTTCATAGCCATTCCCAGTGGTTTCGGGGCCGGGGTCGAGGCCTTCATCCAGACCCTTGATGATGCCGGCCAGCACCGTTGCCGCGATCAGGTAGGGATTGGCGTCGACACCCGACGGCCGGTGCTCGATGCGCCGGTTCTTGGCGTCGCCCGCCGGGATGCGCAGCGCCACCGAACGGTTGTTGACGCCCCAGGTCGGCGCCACCGGCGCATAGGACTGCGAGACGAAGCGCCGCCAGGAATTGGCGTGCGGCGCAAACACCAGCATCGATTCGGCCATGGTCTGGATCAGCCCGCCGAGCCCCTGCAGCAGCGGCAGCGACCAGCTTTCGCCGCCAGCCTCGGCAAAAACGTTGCGGCCGTTCTTGTCCTGCAACGAAACATGGAAATGCATGCCGGAGCCGGCGTATTTTTCGATCGGCTTGGCCATGAAGCAGGCGGTGACACCATGGCGGCGCGCCTGCGCCCGCACCAGCCGCTTCAACATGACGAGGTCGTCGGCCGCCCGCATGACATCCTTGCGATAGTTCAGCGTCAGCTCGTACTGGCCGGGCGCGTATTCGGAAATCACCGTTTCGGCCGGAATGCCTTGCGCCTTGGCCGCGGCATAGATGTCGGAAAACAGCGGCTCCATGCCGTGCAGATGGTCGACGGAATAGACTTCCGTCTTGGCCGAGCGGCGGCCGTCGAGCACGGCGTCCGCCGGCTTTACCTTGCCGTCGGCGTCACGCTCATTGGCAAGCAGGAAAAATTCGAGTTCGAAGGCGCCGGCGGGATAGAGGCCCTTGGCCGCCAAGATGTCGACCTGCCTGGCCAGCGCCAGCCGTGGGTCCGACGACATAGGCTGTCCCTCGAGATGGTACATCGCCATCAGCAACTGGCCGCGCGGCGGGTTCGTGCCGTAAAGCGGCACCAGGGTGCCGGGGATCGGCCAGGCCCTGAGGTCGCCATCGCCGGTCGTCCAGATCAGCCCGGTTTCGTGAACATCCTCGCCGGTGATGTCGAGGCCGAGGATCGAGATCGGCATGTGGCGGCCGCCCTCGAAGATGCTTTTCAGCTCATGCCGGCGCACGATCTTGCCGCGGCCGACCCCGTTGGCGTCGGTCAAGACGATATCGAAGGCTTCGATTTCGGGATGGGCGTCGAGAAAGGCTTGCGCCTCGGCGGGCGTCGAGCCCGAAGGTGAAGTCATGATTAGTGTACTCGAGTTTGGCTTGGCAGCTTGTCTCATGCCGTCAGCCTTGCCGCAACCGTGGCGAAGGCGGTGATCAGCCGGTTGACCTGGGCGCCGGTGGTGGCCGGTGAGATCAGCATCATGTTGTGAAAGGGCGCGATCAGCACGCCCTGGTTGACCAGCGCGACATGGATAGCCGCCTCAAGCTCCGGCGCATGGGCAGTCTCGGCTTCGGCGCCGTTCCTGAGCGGGCCAGGGGCGCAGATGAACTCGACGCGGGCGCCGACGCGGGCGACATGCCAGGGCAGATTGTAGCGATCGATGACGCCGGTCAGCCCGGCATCGAGCCGCAGGGCGAGGCGATCCATCCGGGCATAATTCTCCTGCGTCATCACCTCTTCGAGCGTTGCGCGCATGGCTGCGAACTGCAGCGGGTTCGCCGACAGCGTCGTGCCCATGCCGGAATAGCCCGGCTCCTTGGTTCGGTTGTAGTCGGCATAGCGCGAGGCGACCTCGTCGCTCATGCCCCACACGCTTGCCGGCACGCCACCGGCGATCGGCTTGCCCAGCACGAAAAGGTCGGGCTGCAGCCCGAATTTTCTGGTGTAGCCCCCTGGGCCGGTCGAGATGGTGTGGGTCTCGTCGATCAGCAGCAGCGTTCCGGCCGCGCGCGTCAGTTTGCGCAAGGCGTCGTGAAAACCCGGATCGGGCAGCACCATGCAGGAATTGGTCAGCACCGGCTCGGCGATGACGCAGGCGACATCGCGGTCGGCGAGCGCCGCTTCCAGTGCAGCAACATCGTTGAATTCGATGACCTTCGCCGTCCTGGTCAGGTCGCGGAATTCGCCCGCCAGGCCCGGCCGGTTGACAGCTTTGCCGTCGACCAGCCGGACCATCGTCTCGTCGACCGAGCCGTGATAGCAGCCGTTGAAGACCAGGATCTTTTCCCGACCGGTGATAGCGCGGGCAACACGCAGCGCGAAGCGGTTGGCGTCGGTGGCGCTGGTGGCGATCTGCCAGAACGGCAGACCGAAACGCTGTGTGAGCAGCGGCCCGATGGCCAGCGCATCCTCCGAAGGCAGCATATAGGTCAGGCCGCGCCCGGCCTGGCGGCGGATGGCGCGCGCCACCGGCGGCGGCGAATGGCCGAACATCGAACCGGTGTCGCCGAGGCAGAAATCGTCCAGCCTGTTGCCGTCGATATCCGTGATGGCGGCGCCCTTGGCGCTTTCGACCAGGATCGGGAATGGCGTCGGCCAGTCGTTCATCCAGTGCATCGGCACACCGCCGAAGAAGCCTGGCAGGCCGTTACCGACCTTGGCCTGCGATTTCGGCCGCGCCTTGCGGAAGGTGTTCGCCTCGCTTGTCCGCAATGCAGCGATGCGGTCACGGCTGATACCGCCAATGGACGCCTTTGAACTGTTCGTGCTGTACATGAAATCCCTCTCGGCCGGCACACTACCCAATTGGCGACGGCAACCGCAATTGGCCGTGTTGGTGCGCTGCATTGGGTCAGCAGCAAGTTCGGCAGACTTGACCTTCCGGCGCAGTCGGGCGCCAATGCGATCGGGTCTGTGGTTTGGGGAGAAAAATGCGGACGATCATCTGCGCTATTGCGCTACTCTTGTCGGCCGCTGCGGCTTCCGCATCGGGCGGCGTCTGGTGTTCCGTCGATGACAAAGCGGTGCAATTCGAGGTCGGCGCCGGGGTCACCAGAGGTATGGGCGGCCCGACCTTCAATTTTCGCGGCGATCTCGAGATACTTGGCCGGCCGGAAGGCGACAGTCTGCGCAAGACCGTCTTCGAGGATTCCGACCTCACCCAGTACTGGCTGGACGACAAGGAGTTGCGGCTGAACGTCTACCACGAGCATCAGCTCGGAGATAAATTCAACTCTGTCGAACTGACGATCCTGACCAAGACCAGTGACGAGGGCGTCTATGACGGCCGGTACACGCTTGCCGTCTACGACAACGCCGCCGACACGGAACAGGACGGCAAGCCGAAAGAATTGACCGGCAAGGTGTCGTGCGGAGCCGAATAGGTCACGCCGAGATATCGATGACGCCGCAGTCGCCGGCGGCACTGCCGAAGGCGACCCGGCGCTCTTCCTTGTCCCACATCATCGCGGTGATGGCGCCCATGCCCGGGCGGCGCAACAGCACCTCTTTGGCATCGGTAAAGCGCACCGCCATGACCATGCCGTCATCATAGCCGACGGCGACGACATCCTGGCTCGGATGGCAGGCAACCGATGTCACCATGGCGTTGCCGCGCGTGCCGAGCTCCAGCGGCGCCTTGCCCATCGGGCCGTCCTTGCCCGAAAACGGCCAGACGATCGCCGCCGGCGCGCCGGAACTCGCCAGCCACTTGCCCTTCACGCTCCACGACAGGCTTTTGACCTTGCCGGGATAGCCGGTCATGCGCATGTGCTTGCCGTCGGCGAGCTTCCAACCATGCAGCGCGTTTTCCTGCATGGTGGTGACGAGGAAGGCGCCATCCGGCGAGAAGGTCACGCCGGTATGGGCGCCGGCCCATTCCAGCTCCACCGGTCTGCCCTCGGCGGCCGGGAAATGCAGCGTCGCGCCATTGTAGCGGGCGACGCCGAAGCGCATGCCCTTGGGGGAGAAGGCCAGCCCCTCGACCGAACGTGGATGGGCAAACTCTTTGGTCTTGCCGTCGGCAAAGCGCACGAACGCAGTCTTGCCTGTGGCATAGGCGATAGCGCCTTGCGGCCCGGCGGCGACGCTGGTGATCCACTTCTTGCCGGCGCTGGCGAGTTCGCTGACATTGCCGCCGGCGGCAACGGCAAAAATCTTGCCGTCCTCGCCGCCGGTGATCAGGCGGTCGTTGGCGGCGTCATGGAACGTGGAGAGCAGGCCGTCATTGGCCTGAATTGTCTTGTGGCCGTTGTCGAGCCTATGAACTGTCCCATCGGCGAGCGCAAAATGCGGCACGTTGTCGAGGAAGACGGCGGCAAGGCAGTGACCTTCCAGGTCGAGGGGAGCAACTGTGGGCATCAGGACCATTCCAATGAAGCTGTCACCACTCCCGGGAAGCCACTGAGGCGGCCAGGCCTGGCGTCAACCTTCTCCCCTTGTGGGAGAAGGTGGATCGGCGCGCAGCGCCGAGACGGATGAGGGGTGTTGAACGGATCGCCGTCGGTGCCGAGCTGGAGCACCCCTCATCCGACCTCGCTTCGCGAGGCCACCTTCTCCCACAAGGGGAGAAGGAAGAGCGGGCAGCGCTAGCGCCATAGAGTCCGGAAATCAAGCCGCCTGGCAGGCGTCAAAGCTCTTCTTCAGCCGTTCGGCGTCAAGCTCGCGGCCGATGAACACCAGCCGGCTCTCATGCTTTTCGCCGTCTTTCCAAGCGCGCTGGTGGTCGCCTTCGATGATCATGTGCACGCCTTGGATGACATAGCGCTCGTCGTCGCCCTTGAGCGCGATGATGCCTTTCAGCCGCAGGATGTTGGGACCTTCCATCTGAGTGATCTTCTCGATCCACGGGAAGAATTTCTTCGGGTCCATCTCGCCGCCGCGCAGCGACACCGACTGCACGGTCACGTCATGGATGTCGGAGGGATGCGCGTGACCGTGATGATGATGGTCGTGATCATGGTCGTGGTGATCGTGGTCGTGATCATGGTGGTCGTGATCATGATCGTGCGCCTCAAGGAAATGCGGGTCGTTTTCCAATGCGCGCGACAGGTCGAAGGCGCCGCGGTCGAGCACTTCGGACAGCGCCACGCCGGCGCGCGTGGTGCGGTGGATCCTGGCCGCCGGGTTGATGGCGCGGATGGTGGCCTCGACCTTGGCCAGTTCTTCGGGCGTCACCAGGTCGGTCTTGTTGAGCACGACGACATCGGCGAAGGCGATCTGGTCCTCGGCTTCCTTGGAATCCTTCAACCTGAGCGGCAGGTGCTTGGCGTCGACCAGAGCCACGACAGCGTCGAGTTTGGTCTTGGAGCGCACGTCGTCGTCCATGAAGAAGGTCTGCGCCACCGGCACAGGATCGGCGAGGCCGGTGGTCTCGACGACGATGGCGTCGAAGCGGCCGGGACGGCGCATCAGGCCTTCGACGACGCGGATCAGGTCGCCGCGCACCGTGCAGCAGACGCAGCCATTGTTCATTTCGTAGATTTCCTCGTCGGATTCCACGATCAAATCATTGTCGATGCCGATCTCGCCGAATTCATTGACGATGACGGCATAACGCTTGCCATGGTTTTCCGACAGGATGCGGTTGAGCAGCGTCGTCTTGCCGGCGCCGAGATAGCCGGTGAGAACGGTCACGGGGATTTGCGTCTGTGCTTCGCTCATATCTTGCCTCGAAATGGCTGGGCCACGGAATTGCGGGCCGCAAGAAGGGATTGTTGGCCTGATATAGGATGTGTGCCGGCCTTTTGCACGAGGCAAACCGCCTGGGTGTTTGACCCAGGATTGACGAAGCGGATGGGTAGACCCGAGAGGCCGAGTGCGAGGGATGCCGACCATCAACGTGTCGCCGGAAACGCCTCTTCGTTGACCTGTGCTGAGCCGCGCCGCGTCAAACCGTTGCAATCGCCTTGGCGGAAACTCGTTTGTCATCTAACTGAAATAAACATCTGGCATCACCATTTCGAGCACCACAAATGCTTGCCGGCAAAGCTGTTTCGAAAGCCGGAATCTTTTGGATCGTCGATTGCCAACCGGCCGGCTGCGTCTATGCTGCACGCACCGGTACGGCCGAAGAGGGATCACCATGGCCAAGGCGGACAAGACTGCAACGATGAGCCGGCTGCATTCGGCGGCAAGGCTGGCAAGGACCGCGCTGGCGGCGCGGCTTCTGGCGCATGGCTTCTATGCCGGCCAGGACCAGATCATGCTGACGCTCGACCGCGAGGACGGCCAGACGCCCGGCAATCTCGCCGGCCGCCTCGGCGTGCGCCCGCCGACCATCACCAAGACCATAAACCGGCTGCAGGCCCAGGGCTTTTTGGAAAAGCGCGCCTCTTCCGCGGATGCACGCCAGGCGCATATCTTTCTCACCGACACCGGCCGCGAGATCATCCACGCCATCGAGAAGTCGGTTAAGAAGACCGAGAAGCAGGCGTTGAAGGGCCTCGACAAGAAAGAACAGAAGACGCTGTTCAAGCTGCTCGCCCGCATCGAGGCCAATTTGTCGAACGAGGAGCTGGTGCTCGTCGACGACGACGCCGACATCGACGACTGACCGGCACGGCGGCCGCGTGTCTTGAGCTAGGCCGCCACCGAAGGGCCGCGCACCAGCGCCGACCAGCGGCCGGGCGTCAGGCCGAATGCTTTCTTGAAATGTCTGTTGAAATGGCTCTGGTCGCTGAAGCCGGCGCCGACGGCAATCTCGGCCAGCGGTTCGCCGATCTCGATCATCCGTCTTGCCTTTTGCAGCCGGCGCATCAGCAGGAAACGATGCGGGCTGGTGGAATAGGTCGCGCGAAAATGGCGTGACAGCGCATAGCGGTCGAGCCCGGTGACGGCTTCCAGCTCATCGGAACGAACGGACCGCTCGGCATTCTCCTCGAGATAGCCGCGCGCCAGCGCTGCCGCACGCGAGGCCGACTTCCCCATCGGCTTTGCCTTCTGTCCCGCATGACGCCCCAGATGCCGCGCCAGCTCCGCAACGAAATCGGCGACGAACAGCTCGTTCAGTTCCTCATCGAGCGGCGACAGGGCCGAAAGCAGCGTGCCACGCAAGGCGGGATCGCTGACCACAGCATCCCTGACGAAAGGCAGCGGCGCGCCGTCGAGGCAGTCGAGCAGCAGAGACGGTTCCAGATAGAGGATCCGGTAGCGCAGACCATCCTCGGTCCCGGCGCCGCCATCGTGCACTTCGTCGGGATGCAGCACGATAACCTGGCCGGGCAGGCTGTGGTTGACAGTGCCCCTGTAGTGGAAGCGCTGCACACCGGAAAGCGTCACGCCGACGGCAAGTGTATCATGACGGTGCAGGTCGAAGGCGTTGCCATGGAAATGCGCCTCGATGCGCTCGATGCCAGCGGTAACAGGCGCCGACACGATCCGGTCCTCATCCGCGCACGAACGTTCAAGACCCTGCGTCGCCTCACCGTCTAGATCGTGCGTCATCACCTATCCCTGCCCCTTCATGGGCGTGCTCCGGAGTCCTCATTTTGGTGTTCGATACGAAATTTGCAATCGTGCTGCGGGACGATCTCGCCGTCTGGCAAAAGCTCAACGTCACGGCCTTCCTGACCAGCGGCGTCGTCGCGCAATTCCCCGACATTATCGGCGAACCCTACCGCGACCGCGCCGGCAACCTTTACAATCCTCTGTCGATCCAGCCGGTCATCGTGCTTTCGGCCGATGGGCCGACGCTCAACTCCATCCACCGGAAGGCGCTGGAGCGGGGCGTGACGGCGTCAGCCTATGTCGAGGAGATGTTTGCCACCGGCTTCGATGCGGCCAACCGCGCCGTCTTCGCCGAGTTCGGCCCTGAGGACGCCAAGATCGTCGGCATCGCGCTGCGTGCCGACAAGAAACTCGTCGACAAGATCACCAAGGGCGCCCGCATGCACGCCTAATTCAGCAGGAAGCGTGTAACGGCGCTCATGAATTCAGTCGGCCGCTCGACGTTCAGCATATGGACGCCCGGAAGCAGTGTAAGCGTGGCGCCGGGGATGCTGACTGCGATCGCCTCGCTGTGGCTTGCCAGCGTTACCTTGTCGTCTTCTCCACCGATCACCAGGGTGGGGGCGGTAATGAGGGAGACAGTCCGGCGCAGATCGCAATCGCGTACGGCGGCGAAGCATCCCGCGAGACCTTGGGGCGGCGTCGCCAGGACCATCGCGCGGAACGCGTCGACGGTTTCGTTTGGGCCGGCAAGCATCGAGGCGGGAAACCAGTTGTGCATGAACATGTCCGCGGCGGCCGACATGTTGCTCGCAGCAAGGACAGTACGGATCTGCCCGTCAAAGTAAGAAGCCGGCCCGAGATGTGGCGAGGTGTTGGAAAGGCTGAGACGCTCGATGCGGTCCGGGGCATGGATACCCAGCCACTGCCCTACGAAGCCGCCCAGCGACAGCCCGCAGAAATGCACGCGGGCGATCTGAAGCGCATCCAGCAGCTCAAGGACGTCGCGGCCCAGCCGATCGAGCGAATAGGCTCCGGCCGGAGCATCGGAACTGCCGTGGCCGCGCAGATCATAGCGCAGCACCCGGAAAGATCCGGCAAATTCCGCAAGCTGCCGGTCCCACATATGCAGGTTCGTCGCAATGGAATTCGAGAGCACAAGTACAGGGCCGGCCCCCGCCAGCTGATAGGCGATCCGGCAGCCGTCGCCCGTCGTAAAATAAAGCGTGTCAGTCATCTGGTCCTCATCTCACCCTGGCGAAAGGAGTTCGATGCTCCCGCCGCCCTTTGAATGAGCCACCCTAGGCCTCGTAATTATCCAGGAAAATTACTATGATTGGACAATCTCAGTAGGTTTTGGCGATAATGAATGGTCTGAAACTCCACGACCTACGGTGCTTTGACGCCGTGGCAAGCGAGGGCAGCTTCCAGGCGGCCGCCCTTGCCTTGAACCGATCGCATCCATCCGTCTTCGCCGCTGTCGCACGCCTCGAGCAGTTGCTCGGGCTCACACTTCTCGACCGCAGCGGATATCGGGTGGGGCTGACGGAGGCGGGCCGCGAGTTTCACGCGCGAGCGCAGCTGACATTGCGCGAGCTCGACCATCTGCGAACCTATGCGGGCCAGTTGGCGAGTGGCGAGGAGACGGTCCTGCGTGTGGTCGTGGGTGATCTGTGCCCGCGACCGCAAATCCTGCCTATGCTCAGCGGCTTCTTTGCCGAACGCACCGGGACACGCCTGCACCTGGAGTACGAGGCGGTCGGCGGTCCGCTCGAACGGTTGATGGAAGGCGAGGCTGACCTCATCTTCCATCGCGCGGATCCTTCCGATCCGCATCTCGAGCGGATCCATCTCTGCGCGGTGCCCCTCGTGCCGGTGGTGGCGCCTGGGTTCCTTCCGTTCGCGCCTGGCCGCGAGATTGCGCCGGAGCAGATGCGGCCCTTCACCCAGTGCGTGATCCGCGACACGGCGCGGCGGCCGTCGCCGGAGAGCTATTTCCTCGTCGACGGTGCGCATCAGTGCTCGGTGCCGGATCATCTGATGAAGAAGGAACTGATCCTTCACGGATTGGCCTGGGGCCATCTGCCGGCATGGCTGATCGAGGACGAACTGCGGGATAGGAGGCTGATCTCGATCGCTGGTGCACATCTGCCCGGCCGGACGGAGACCCTGGCGGCGGTGCGCCGGCGCGACCGACCGCACGGACCCGTCGCCCAGGCGTTGTGGCTTCATCTCCAGGCGCAAGTGGCATCCGGCGAGGCGCTTTAGCCGGCATAGGATCGGCCCGCGCTGAGCCTGCGCGCGGCTCCTGTTGTGCCAGTCGCTTTTGGCTTGCCGGGCGCAGGCGATTGCCGCAAAGGTTAAGCGTTGATCCTCCCTGCCCGGCCTGACATTGAACGTTCCCGCAAAATCAGACGAAAGCGCAACGCCGCCCGCGGCGATGCTGTTCATGCTTTCGACCTATGTCTTTTTCACCTTTCTCGACACCTCGAGCAAATATCTGGTGCTGGCCGGCGTCTCGGCGCTGATCGTCGCCTGGGCCCGCTTCACCGTCCATGTCCTGCTTGTCGGCGTCTTCCTGCGCGGCTGGCGCGAGCCGTCGCGCTTCCGCGCCAACAATTTGCCGGCCCACATCCTGCGCGGCGGTCTGCTGTTCGGCTCGACGATGTGCAACGTCATGGCGCTCAAAACGCTTCAACTGGCCGAGACCACCTCGATCTACTTCTTCGGGCCGATGGTGATCACCGCCCTTGCCGGACCGCTGCTTGGTGAATGGGCCGGCTGGCGGCGCTGGCTGGCAATCCTGTCGGGCTTTGTCGGCGTGCTCGTCATTACAAGGCCGGGCGTCGGCGTGTTCGGCATCGGCCATCTCTTCGCGCTCGGCTCGATGCTGTCGAACAGTTTTTACGTCATCATGACGCGCCGGATGTCGGCCAGCGAAACCTCGGAAAGCCTGATCCTGTTTTCGGCACTGGCGCCGGCCGTGCTGCTTCTGCCGATGCTGCCGTTCTCGCATGGCCTGCCGCAGGATGGCTGGCACTGGTTCATACTGGTGATGCTGGGCGTGTTCGGCGCCGGCGGCCACTGGCTGCTGGTGCAGGCCTACCGCCTGGCGACCACCACGGCGCTGGCGCCGTACCCCTATTCGCAGATGGTCTGGATGATCCTGTCCGGCTGGATCATCTTCCACCAGTTCGCCGACCGCTGGACGCTCGTAGGTGCTGCCATCATCGTCGCCAGCGGCCTTTACATCATCCATCGCGAGCACCGTTTGCAGCTGCACAATCGCACGACCGTCGATGCCGAGGCGGAGGCGCTGGCGAAAAAACTTTGATTTGCTCCGAATCCGATGGCATAACGCCGCATTTAAAAAATTTAAAAAACTCGGGGAGCGAAGGGCTGGCACAAAAGATCAAGCTTTCGACGATCGCGGATGCGCTTGGCGTCTCCACGGCCACCGTCTCCCTCGCCTTGCGCGACAGCCCGCTGGTCGCCGGCGCCACGCGTGACCGCATCAAGGAACATGCGCGGGCCATCGGGTATATCTACAACCGCCGCGCCGCCTCACTGCGCACCTCGCGCTCGGGGATTGTCGGCGTCGTTGTGCACGACATCATGAACCCGTTCTTCGCCGAGATCCTGCGCTCGATCGAAAGCGAACTCGATCGCAGCCGGCAGACCTTCATCCTGTCCAACCATTATGACCAGTTGGAAAAGCAACGCACCTTCATCGACACGCTGCTGCAGCTCGGCGCCGACGGCGTCATCATGTCGCCGGCCATCGGCACGCCGGCCTCCGACATCGTCATGGCCGAGGAAAACGGCCTGCCTGCGGTGCTGATTGCACGCAGCGTGGAAGGCGCCGACGTGCCGGTGTTTCGTGGTGACGATGCCTATGGCACGGCACTTGCCACCAATCATCTGATCTCGCTCGGGCACAAGCGCATCGCCATGATCGGCGGCACCGACCAGACCTCGACCGGGCGCGACCGCTACCAGGGCTATCTCAACGCCATGGAGGCCGCCGGGCTTGAGGTCAGGCCATCCTGGCGCATCGCCGGGCCGCGCACCAAGCAGGGCGGATTCGAGGCGGCTGGACAGTTTTTGGCGCTTAAAGACAAGCCAACCGCCGCTTGCTGCTGGAATGATCTGGTCGCCATCGGCCTGATGAACGGCATTGCCCGCGCCGGCCTGGTGCCGGGCGCCGACATCTCGGTCACCGGCTATGACGATCTCGAGGAGGCGGCAATCGCGACACCGGCGCTCACCACGGTCTGGAATGGCCAGCGCGAGGTCGGCCGCCGTGCCGCCAGCGCGCTGCTCGACAAGCTGAACGGACAGGCGGTACGGCCGTCACAGGAACTGATCAAGCCGGAACTGCATGTGCGCCAGTCGACCGGCAAGCCGGTGGAGCGTGCATGACCAAGACTGATGCGTTGCAGACCGTCGCCGTTCTGGTGCCAGGACATTTCAACGACCATGCGGTCGAGCGCATCGACCGCACCTTCAAGCGGGTCAAGATAGAGCGAGCCGATCCCGCCCTGGTCACCGAGGAGATGCGCCATGACGTGCGCGCCATTGCGTCCTTTGCCGGCGTCAATGCGGCATTGATGGATGCATTGCCCAACCTCGAACTCATCGCCTCCTTCGGCGTCGGCTATGATTCGGTCGATGCCGGCCATGCGGCCAAGAAAAACATCATGGTCACCAACACCCCCGATGTTTTGACCGAGGAGGTCGCCGACACCACGATCGGCCTTTTGCTCAACACCGTGCGTGAACTTTACAACGCCGAGAAATGGCTGCGCGACGGCAGTTGGGTGAAGAAGGGCAACTATCCCCTGAGCCGGCTGACCTTGCGCGGTCGGCATGTCGGCATTTTCGGCATGGGCCGCATCGGCCTTGCCATTGCGCGCCGGCTGGAAGCGTTCGGGCTGCCGGTGGCCTACCACAACAGGCGCAAGGTCGAAGGTCTGGCTTATGAATACCACCCGACGCTGAAGGGCCTTGCCGAAGCGGTCGATACGCTGATTTCCGTAGTGCCGGGCGGCGCTTCCACGGAGAAGGCGGTCAATGCCGAAATCCTGGCGGCGCTTGGCGCCAACGGCGTTTTCGTCAACATCGGCCGTGGCAGCACGGTCGACGAGGCAGACCTCGCCGCAGCGCTTGCCAACGGCACCATCGCCGCGGCCGGGCTCGATGTTTTCGCCGATGAACCGAATGTGCCCAAGGCTTTGCTGGAGGCGCCCAACACCTCGCTTTTGCCCCATGTCGGTTCGGCCTCGCACCACACGCGCCGCGCCATGGCGGATCTGTGCGTCGACAATCTGGTATCCTGGTTCAGCGAGCGCCGGCCACTGACCCCGGTGCCGGAGACGGCGCAAGTCAAGCCACGAAGCTGAGCGGCTGTCTGCCACACTCGTTAACGTCGGCTTAACGCTTTGGAATCATTCTGCATCTGCGCCGGGGGGCGCGGAGTGCAAGATGACGAAACTTCCGGCATTGATTGCGGCAGCGGCACTTTTCGCCGGCTTTCAGCTGTTTCACGGCGGCAGCAGTGAAAGTTCGGCCAATGAAGCAAGGCCGGCAACCACCTTCAGGCTGGTCGCCAATGGCGACGAAGGCGACTGCGCGGTTAGCCGCGGCGCCGCGATTGACGATGGCCTGTCGCTGTTGACCGTGGCGCCGAACTGCCGCGGGCTGCTGCCGGGGATCGAGCGGGCAAAATTCTGGCGAGAGGGCGAGGACGGCACGATCGCGTTCAGCGCCGACGGCACCGACCCGATCGTCACCTTCTCGGTTGCGGATGGCGACGGCTACGAATCCTACGCTCCGGCCACGCCGCTGCTTTCGCTGGCGACAACCGGCGAACGGGATCAATCCGCCGGCAATTGATCGTCGGGATTTATTCCGCCGCCGCCCGCGCGCCGGCCTTCGCCGCCGCATGCAGGCGCACCGCATCGCCGAAGGCGCGGAAGATCTTGGCCGAGTTGCCGTCCGACTTGACCCAGTATTCGGGGTGCCATTGCACGCCGACGGCGAAGGCGCGGGCGTCCTTCACCGAAACTGCCTCCACCGTGCCGTCGCCGGCAACCGCCTCGACCTGCAGCTTCGAGCCGAGCCGGTCGATGCCTTGGCGGTGCAGCGAGTTGACCTTGATGTCGCCGGCGCCAAACACGCCGGCCAGGCAGCTGCCCGGCTTGATCGAAATGGTCTGGTGAATGGCGAAGCGTTCGTCCTGGTTGTCGCTCACCGGCGCGCGATGGTCGAGCGAGCCTTCGCGCTCCTGGATCTCGGTGCCAAGCGTGCCGCCCAGCGCAACGTTCAACTCCTGGATGCCGCGGCAGATGGCAAGCAGCGGCACGCCGCGCTCGATCGCCTTGCGGATTAGCGGCAGCGTGGTGGAATCGCGCGCCGGGTCGTAGGGGCCGTTGGCTTCGCTGGCGTCGCCGCCATAGAGCGATGGATGCACGTTGGACTTCGAGCCAGTGACCATGACACCGTCGACCGAAGACAACAGCTCGTCGAAGTCGAGCCGGTCACCGAATGACGGCACCAAAAGCGGGAACACGCCGGCGCCGGAAAGTGCTGCCTCGATATATTGCTGCGGGACGGCATGCCAGGTGTAGTTGTCGAACTGACGGACGTCGGTTGATATGGCGACGAGCGGCTGGTGCATTTTGGGTCCGGATTCCATTTGGCGCGAAGCGAATAGCTATTGTGCCTGCAAAATAGGCGATCCGAAGGCGCTTTTCCATGGCAAGTTTCGCCATCTCGCATGGGCCACGCGGCGAACGTTAGACTATAGTTGCAGGCTGGCCGGCCGGCCCGCGGATTTGTCGCCAGCGCCGCCGTCAAATCCCGCCACCATGCTGGACTCGACCTTTTGCCCGTGTATTGTTTCGGGCAAATCGATACCGTACGTGAGGAGATGTCCCTGATATCGGTTGTTGGTCCAATAGGGAGGAACTGCATGGATCGTCGTTCATTCATCCGCAAGGCCGGGGTCACCGGCGTGGGCGCAGCGGCGGCTGCCGCTACGCTAGCCGCACCGGCAATCGCCCAGTCCAATCCGAAAGTGACGTGGCGGTTGGCGTCATCCTTTCCCAAGTCACTCGATACGATCTATGGCGGCGCCGAAGTCTTCTCCAAGATGCTGTCTGACGCGACGGACGGCAATTTCCAGGTCCAGGTCTTCGCCTCCGGCGAACTCGTGCCCGGCCTGCAGGCCGCCGACGCCACCACTGCCGGCACCGTCGAGGCCTGCCACACGGTGTCATACTATTATTGGGGCAAGGACCCGACATGGGCGCTCGGTGCGGCGGTGCCGTTCTCGCTCAACGCGCGCGGCATGAACGCCTGGCACTATCATGGCGGCGGCATCGACCTGTTCAACGAGTTTCTTGCCACGCAGGGTCTTTTCGGCCTGCCCGGCGGCAACACCGGCGTGCAGATGGGCGGCTGGTTCCGCAAGGAGATCAACACCGTCGCCGACCTGTCCGGCCTCAAGATGCGCATCGGCGGCTTTGCCGGCAAAGTGGTGCAGAAGCTCGGCGTCGTGCCGCAGCAGATCGCCGGTGGCGACATCTATCCGGCGCTGGAAAAAGGCACGATCGACGCCGCCGAATGGGTCGGCCCCTATGACGACGAGAAGCTCGGCTTCTACAAGGTCGCGCCCTACTACTATTATCCCGGCTGGTGGGAAGGCGGCCCGACCGTCCATCTCTTGTTCAACAAGGCCAAGTACGAGGAGCTGTCGCCCGCCTACAAGTCGCTTGTGCACACCGCCGCGCAGGCGGCGGACGCCAACATGCTGCAGAAATACGATTTTCTCAATCCTGCGGCGGTGAAGCGGCTGGTGGCCGGCGGCGCGAAATTGCGCCCGTTCAGCCAGGACATCATGGCCGCCTGTTTCGAGAAGGCCAATGAGGTCTACACCGAAATGGAAGCCACCAACGCACCGTTCAAGAAGATCTGGGACTCGATCAAGGGCTTCCGCAAGGAGCACTATCTGTGGGCGCAGGTGGCCGAGTACAATTACGACACCTTCATGATGGTCCAGCAGCGCAACGGCAAACTGTAGGCTGGGATCTGTCCCTTCTCCCCGTCACTATACGGGGAGAAGGTCCCGGCAGGTGGATGAGGGGCGGCGCAAACTTCGGCGATCGATCGCCTTGGGCTTGGTAGCCGCCCCGAAATTATAGCTTATTTTTCCGAGCATTGACGCTACCCCTCACCTGCCTGCCGGCATCCTGTCCCCGTATAGTGACGGGGAGAGGGGCGCGGTCATCGCCGTTTCGCCAATCGCCAACGCCGCAGGATTGAGGCTGCCCTTCATTCCATGCCCGGCACCACCAACACCTTGACCTCGCCGGGCGCTGCCGGATTGGCGATCACCGAGGCGGCTTCCTCCAGGCCGACCTGCCTTGAGATGAGCTTGTCGATCTCGATTGCGCCGGACGCGACAAGGTCCGCCGCCCGCCTGTGGGTGAAGGGGTTGATGAACGAGCCGAGAACCTTCAGTTCGCGAAACAGGATGTCGAACGGTTCGAAGGGCACTTTCACGCCTTGCGGCATCACGCCGACGATCACCACCGAGCCGCCGGACTTCGCCAGCCGCATCGATTGTTCGACGGTATCGGGGACACCGGCGCATTCGAGCACCACGTCGGCCCCGCCGGGCACAAGACCGGCTGGGCCGGCGATCGCCTCGATCGGGTCGACCGCGTTTGGGTCGACCGTCGCCGTTGCACCGAGTTCTTCAGCGAGCGCCCGGCGGGAGGCCTGCCGCGTCGACAGGATGATGGTCGCCGCTCCTGCGAGCCTCGCCAATTGCACGGTAAGCAGGCCGATGACGCCGCCACCAAGCACCACCACGGCAGCGCCGGGTCTGATTCCGGCGAGGTCGACAGCGTGCAGGCAGCAGGCCAGCGGCTCGCAGAAGGCGCCATGCGTTGGCTTGAGGTTCGCAGGCAGAAGAAAGGCCTGGCTCTGCGGCATCACGACGTAGTCGGCGAAGCCGCCGTCGCGATGGATGCCGATGGCCCTGAGATTGCTGCACAAATTGACCCGGCCAGCCCGACAATGACTGCAGCGTCCGCAGAAGATGTTGGGATCGCCGGTAACACGGTCACCGATGGCGATGCCGGAAACCGCATCACCGACAGCCTCCACGATGCCGCAGAATTCGTGACCAAGCGTCACCGGCGGGCTCGAAGGGAATTCGCCGTGGAGGAGGTGACGGTCGGTGCCGCAAACGCCGCAGGCTTCGACGCGCACCAGAACGTCCTGCGGTCCCGCAACAGGCTTGTCGACCTCCCGTAGCGCAATGCTGCCCACGGCTTCCAGGCGCACGGCTCTCATGACATCCTCACTCAGGTTCTCAGTGTTCACACATCAGTTGAAGTTCGGCGGCTGCGACAGGTCGGTCGCCGGCGCCGCCGGCTTGGCGGGCGGCGTCTCGCCGAAATTCGGCGGCTGCGAGAGATCGTTCGACGGTGGCGCCGCGGGTGATGGGCCACCGTTGGCTGGTGGTGGTGTGCCGAGAGGCGCAAGGCCTGGCATATCAGGCAAGTTGATCTCGATCGTTCCCGGATCGACGGCCGCACCCTTGTAGCGCATGACCATTTGCGGGAAGGCGATGGTCAGCCCGATCATGATCACCTGGATGCAGACGAAGGGCACGGCGCCCCAATAGATCTGGCCGGTGGTCACCGGCGCGATCTGCTTGCCGGTGAGGCGATCGAGATAGGGCACGCGCGCGGCGACCGAGCGCAGGTAGAACAGCGCAAAGCCGAAAGGCGGGTGCATGAAGGAGGTCTGCATGTTGACGCCGAGCAGCACGCCGAACCAGATCAGGTCGATGCCGAGCTTATCGGCTGCCGGCGCCAAAAGCGGCACGATGATGAAGGCGAGCTCGAAGAAATCGAGGAAGAAGGCGAGCACGAAGACCAGGATGTTGACGCCGATCAGGAAGCCGACTTCGCCGCCCGGCAGCGACGTCAACAAATGCTCGACCCAGACGTGGCCGTTGACGCCGTAGAAGGTCAGCGAGAACACCCGCGCGCCGATCAGGATGAACAGCACGAAGGAGGAAAGCCTGGTCGTCGAAGCCAGCGCCTGCTTGATGACCTCCAGCGACAACCGCCCCTTCATTGCCGCCATCGCCAGGGCGCCAACCGCGCCCATGGCGCCGCCCTCCGTCGGGGTTGCGATGCCGAGGAAGATGGTGCCCAGCACCAGGAAGATCAGTGCCAGAGGCGGGATCAAAACGATGATCACCTGCTGCGCCAGCCTGGACATCATGTTGATGTTCAGGCCCTTGTCGGCGATCGCCACGATATAGATCAGGATCACGCCGATGCTGGCGCCAAGGATATCGGCATTGTCGCCATGCGCCGGCGCAAGGTAGCGATAGGCCGCATAGGAAGCCGCGACTGCCACCAGCAGTGCCGCGAGCAGCGACAGCACGCCGTGGCCAAGCGTGCGGGCCGCCAGCGGCAACGCCGGCATCGAGTTCGGCCGGACGACCGACATGATCAGGATGTAGAGCGTGTAAAGGCCGGTCAGCACCAGGCCGGGGATCAGCGCGCCGGCATACATGTCGCCGACCGAACGGCCGAGCTGGTCGGCCAGAACGATCAGCACCAGCGACGGCGGGATGATCTGGGCGAGTGTGCCGGATGCCGCGATGACGCCCGACGCCAGTCGTCGGTCATAGCCGTAGCGCAGCATGATCGGCAGCGAGATCAGGCCCATGGCGATGACCGAAGCCGCGACCACGCCCGTGGGCGCGGCAAGCAGCGCGCCGACGAAAATCACCGCATAGGCAAGGCCGCCGCGAACCGGGCCGAACAGCTGGCCGATCGTGTCGAGCAGGTCCTCGGCCATGCCCGATCGTTCCAGCACGATGCCCATGAAGGTGAAGAACGGGATTGCCAAGAGCGTGTCGTTCGACATCACCCGGCTGCCGTAGAAATTGTCGGGCAGCGCATGCAGCAGCGGCCACGCCAGGTTGATCGAGCCGCCCGAATAGGGCGACAGCACGACACCGATGAAGAAGAACATCAGGCCGTTGGCGGCGAGCGAGAAAGCGACGGGGTAGCCGATCAGCAGGAAGATGATCAGCGAAGCGAACATGATCGGCGCCATGTTCTGGGCGATGAACTCGATCATGGGCGCGCCTCCTGGGCGAGCGCCTTGGCTTCTTCGGCAAGGGCTTTCGCCTCGAGCTCGGCCTGTTCGTGCACCGAGATGAACGGATTGGGATCGTCCATGTCGCCGCGCATGATGGCGATCTTCTTGATGATCTCGGAGATGCCCTGCAGCGCCAGCAGAAAGAAGCCGACGAGCAGGATCGCCTTGGCCGGCCAGATGATCAGGCCGCCGGAATTGTTCGACATTTCGCCGCTGCGGAACGACAGCGACACGTAGGGTATAAAATAGATCACCATCAGCGTCACGAACGGCATCAGGAAGAAGACATGGCCGAGCAGGTCGATCCAGTGCTGCACGCGGCGCGACCACATGCCGTAGACGATGTCGATGCGGATATGGTCGTTCTGTTTCAGCGTGTAGGCGGCGGCCAGCATGAAGGCGGCGCCGAACAGGTACCACTGCAGTTCCAGCCAGGCATTCGACGAGACGTCGAAGACCTTGCGGATGATGGCATTGGCGGCGCTGACCAGGATTGCCAGCAGGATCAGCCACGATATCCACCGGCCGATGAACTCGTTCATACGGTCGATCGTTCTGGATAGAGCGAGCAGCCCTGCCATGCATTTCCTCCCTGAGGTCGAAGGCGCGCCGGCTCCCCTATTTTCCGTCGCGCCGCTGTGGCCCAACGGTATGCCGTGCGTGGTTCGGCGGGTCAACATGGCATGGGCGCGATCAACGCCGTCGTGACGGGGGGCAGGGGATAAGTGCCGACCGGCTGCTGCGTCATGCAACCAAAGTCTGACAGCGGATGCGGCGATCAGGCGATCTTCTGCTGGTCGCGGCCGGGACCGATCAGCACAAGTGCCGCGACCAGGAACAGATACATCCAGCCATCGCGCCATTCGATCGGGAAATAGCCGGCCCATAGCGACTCCGCCATGCCGAAGGCGGCCGCACCGAGCGCGGCCCGAGGCGGAGAGAGATAGCCGCCCACCGCCGTCACGAACAGGATTTTCAGCCCGTAGACGAGGCCGGAGCCGAAGCTGACATTGCCGTAGTAAAGGGCGGCCATGATTCCGGCCAGCGCGGCGCAGAAACCGCCGAACAGCACCGCATGCCGGAACACTGCGCGCACGTCCACGCCGCACATGGCAGCCGCTTTGGGATCGTCGGAGACGGCGCGCCAGCGGCGGCCGAAGCCCGAGCGGGCAAACGCCCATGCAGCGAGCATGATTGCCGCCAGAACCACCGCGCAATCGATGAGCTGGATCAGCGTCAGCGTCGCCTGGAAGCCGGCATCCTGAGCAAAAACGATGGGCTGCGCCAGCATCGGCGGCAGCCACCAATCATGCGTGTCGGCGGCGATACGGCTTGCTTCCGACAGCACCAGCAGGATGCCGAGCGTCGTCACCACAATGGCATTGGGCGTGCGGTCGGCCAGCGGTTCGAAGACGCTGCGCGACAGCACGTGGCCGATCAGCGCGGCATAAAGGAAAGCCGTGACGACGCCGAGCACCACTGCCGCCAGCAAGGTCAGCCACAATACCTGATAGCCGAAGGCCACGGTCAGGATCATCGTCTGGCCGCAAAAGGCGAACAGCGCGCCATAGGCGAGATTGGTCCGGTGCAGGATGCCATTGGTCAGCACGTAGCCGAAGGCAAGCAGCGCATAGAGCGCGCCGGAATGCAGCCCGTTCAGCACCTGCTGGAAGAAATAGAGCATAGACAGCTTTCCGGGCGCCGGAGCCCGCGCCAAGGTTTGCATCGTAAAATCTAACTTGTCAAACGCGATTTATCGGTTAGATTTCTGATATGACAGTATCTTGGAGCCCACATCGCTTCACCGGCGGCATTCTTGCGCTCGATACGGCCAACACCGTGGTGTTGCGCAACGATCCGGAAAAGACTTTCGACCGTTTTGCCGATCCGGCCGAGATCGCGCGCTTCGCCAACGCCGCAACCGGCTTTCGCGGTGCCGAGCTTGGCGGCAGACCGCTAGAGGCGACCTCGCCGGACAGCATCGCGCCGGTGGTGCTGGCGATCCGCGAGACGACCGACCGCCTGTTTCGCGGCGCGGTGTCGAAAGGTGCGCTTGCCGCCGGCGACCTCGCCGCTTTTCTCAAGGCCTGCGCCAACGGCCTCGATCGGAGCCCTGCCGAAATCGGCGCACCGGGTAGACCGTTCGGCGATCCATCGACGCCGATCGCGTTCGAGGCGGCGCTGGCGGTTTCGGCCTTGTCGCTGCTGCGCGACGACACGGTCGCCAGGCTCAGGATCTGTCCCAATTGCAGCTGGCTGTTTCTCGACAGGAGCCGCAATTCCAGCCGCCTTTGGTGCGATATGGCTGTGTGCGGCAACCGCCAGAAAGCAAGCCGTCACTATCGCCGCCGCACGGCGGCACATGAGGTCAACAATGCCTAGGGTTGTTTTTCGTTCGATCCTTGTCGGTGCTGCGCTCATTGCAGCCGTTGCGCTTGGCGCCTGCCGCGACACCGGCGGCGACGGCAAGCTGTTCGAGGTTTCCGGCAAGGTCGTCGTCTTCAACTACCGTCTCGCCCGGGCGACCTATGTCGTGACGCTGCGGCCCCTGCAGCCGATGGGCGAAGGCCAGGTTGCGGTCGCCAGCTTCCAGAATCCGGCTGGCGGTCCTCCCCTGGTGATCGAGCAGAAGGTCTGGCCGAAGCTCGACAAGGTCAGCCTGGAAAGCCCGGCGCTGACCTGTATCGTCAAGGACAAGCCCTACGCGATTTCGATCAGCATCAGGGGTCCTGACGGCACGTTCCTGCAGAAGATCGACACGACGCTGATGTCGAGCGAGGACCAGTCGATCCTTCCCGACCGGCCGCTGGTGGTTGACCAGCTCTATACGGCCAATCCCGATCTTGCCGGCCATCCCGACGGCAAGCTGCCGGGTGAGCCGAAGCCGGATTGCTCGAAAGGCTGACGCGTCTTTGCCCGGCGCGACTGCGTGGAAATTTCTGGTCGCCGGACAACCGCCGCGGACCGATTTCGTGCCGGATACGCGACGGCAGCGGATCGTTCGTTGCGCTTTGCCTGGCACTTTCGATTTCGTTTGACCTGCCTTGCAAGCGGAGAAAGACTGCGCCATCTCACTCCTACGTTGGCTGCGCGCCCCCGGTGCTGTCTCCGCAGAGGAAATGCCTGATGACGCTTCACGACGTCGCGCTCGACGACAAGTTCGATCTTGGTAAGGAGCGCATCTTCCTGTCCGGCGCACAGGCGGTCATCCGCATGCTTTTGATGCAACGCGAGCGCGACCGCCGGGCCGGCCTCAACACGGCCGGCTTCGTGTCCGGTTATCGCGGCTCGCCGCTCGGCGGCCTCGATATGCAGCTGTGGCGGGCGAAAAAGCAGCTGGCGCAGGCCGACATCGTCTTCCAGCCCGGCCTCAACGAGGAGCTTGCCGCCACCGCCTGCTGGGGCTCTCAGCAGACGGAATTAATGGGCGAAGGCAAGCATGACGGGGTGTTTTCGGTCTGGTACGGCAAGGGACCGGGCGTCGACCGCTCCGGCGACGTTTTCCGCCACGCCAACCTCGCGGGAACCTCGAAGTATGGCGGCGTGCTTGCGCTGATGGGCGACGACCATATGGCCGAATCATCGACCAATGCGCACGCCACCGAATTCCTGTTCGTCGACACCATGGTGCCGATCCTCAACCCGGCCGGCGTTCAGGAGATCATCGACTACGGCCTCTACGGCTTTGCCATGTCGCGCTTCGCCGGCACCTGGGCGGCTATCAAATGCGTCAAGGACAACATCGAATCCACGGCCTCCGTCGATGCCGCGCTCGAGCGCCTGAACATCGTCGTGCCGGAGTTCGATATGCCGCCCGGCGGCCTCAACATCCGCGATGAGATCGACATGCTCGGCCAGGAGGAGCGGCTGCATGAATACAAGCGCGCCGCTGCATCCGCCTTCATCCATGCCAACGGCCTGAACCGCATCGTCTATTCGGGCGGCCGCGCGCCGAAGCTCGGTATCATCACGCTGGGCAAGAGCTATCTCGATGTCCGCCAGGCGCTGGAAGACATCGGCATCGACGAGGCCGCCGCCAACCGCATTGGCATCCGCCTGTTCAAGGTCGGCTGCCCCTGGCCGCTCGACCTGCAGCATATCGCCGAATTCGCCCGCGGCCTCGACACCATCGTCGTCGTCGAGGAGAAGCGCTCGCTGATCGAGGTGCAACTGCGCGAAAACCTCTACGGCACCGCCACCCAGCCGATGATCGTCGGCAAGAAGGACGAGCGCGGCGACTGGCTGTTCCCGGCCAAGGGCGCGCTCGACCCCAACGAGATCGCCATTGCGCTGGGCGAGCGCATCCTGCGCACAATCGGCCCTTCGGAAGAGATCACTGCAAAGGTGGCAAAGCTGCGCCAGTTCCAGGCGATGCTTGCCGACACCAGCGATATCGGTTCGCGCACGCCGTTCTTCTGCTCCGGCTGCCCGCACAATTCCTCGACCAAGGTGCCGGACGGCTCGATCGCCGCCGCCGGTATCGGCTGCCATTTCATGGCGCTGTGGATGGACCGCAACACGGTCGGCTTCACCGCCATGGGCGGCGAGGGCGCACAATGGGTCGGCCAGGCGCCATTCTCCAAGCGCGGCCACATTTTCCAGAATCTCGGCGACGGGACCTACAATCACTCCGGCACGCTGGCGATCCGCTTCGCGCTGTCGACCGATGCCAACATCACCTACAAGATCCTCTACAACGACGCCGTCGCCATGACCGGCGGCCAGCCGCATGAGGGCGGCCTGACTGTCGACATGATCGCCAAGCAGGTGCGCGCCGAAGGCGTCGAGCGCATCGCCATCGTCACCGACGAGCCGGACAAATATGCGGGGAAGGCCGAATTCCCCTTCGGCGCCACCATCCACCACCGCGACGACCTCGACCTCGTTCAGCGCGAGCTGCGCGACGTCAAGGGCGTCTCGGTGCTGCTCTACGACCAGACCTGCGCCGCCGAAAAGCGCCGCCGCCGCAAGCGCGGCACCTTCCCGGATCCCGACAAGCGGGTCTTCATCAACAAACTGGTCTGCGAGGGCTGCGGCGATTGCGGGGTGCAATCGAACTGCGTCTCGATCCAGCCGGTCGAAACCGAGTTCGGCCGCAAGCGCAGAATAGACCAGTCGAGCTGCAACAAGGACTTCTCCTGCGTCAACGGCTTCTGCCCGTCCTTCGTCACCGTGCACGGCGCCAAGATCAGGAAGGCCGAAGGCATTGCCGGGCGCTCCGACCCGCTTGACGGCGTGCCGGTGCCAGCCGAATTCCCGCTCGGTAGCGAGGGTTGGGCGGCGATCATCGACGGCGTCGGCGGCACCGGCGTCGTCACCATAGGTGCTGTGCTCGGTATGGCCGCCCATCTCGAGGACAAGGGCTGCGGCATGATCGACATGGCCGGCCTCGCCCAGAAGGGCGGTTCGGTGTTCACTCATGTCCGCATCGCCCGCACGCCGGACGACATCCACGCGATCCGCGTTTCGGCCGGCAAGGCCGACCTGGTACTCGGCTGCGACCTTGTCGTGTCCGGCGCCAAGAAGGTGCTTGGCGCGGTGCGCGAAGGCCATACCATCTTCCTTGCCAACACCGCCGAGATCATGCCTGGCGAGTTCGCCCGCTCGGCCGATTTCTCGCTGCCCATCGAGCGCCTGAAGAAGGCGATCCGCGCTGCGGCTGGCGACGACAAGACGCATTTCTTCGACGCGACGGGCACCGCCACCCAATTGTTCGGCAATTCGCTCGGCGCCAACATGTTCATGCTCGGCTTCGCCTTCCAGCATGGCGGGCTGCCGCTGTCGGCGCAAGCCGTTGAAAAAGCAATCGAATTGAACGGCGAGGCGGTGGCGATGAACATCGCCGCCTTCCGCTGGGGCCGGCGCGCCGCGCATCAGCCGGAGTTTGTGCGCGGCCTGGTCGCCCAGCCGGGCAAGGCCACTGAGATCGCCAAGACGCTGGACGATATCATCGCCCGCCGCGTCGCTTTCCTCTCTGCCTATCAGAATGCCGCCTATGGCAGGCGCTACGCCGAGAAGCTGGCGGTTTTGCGTGCTGCCGAGGCCAAGGCCGTGCCTGGCTCGACCGCGGTGACCGAGGCCGCCGCCAGAAACCTGTTCAAGCTGATGGCGATCAAGGACGAATATGAGGTGGCGCGGCTCTACACCGACGGCTCCTTCGCTATGGAGCTCTCAAAACAGTTCCAGAGCTACGAAAAGCTCGAATTTCATCTGGCGCCGCCGATCATGGGCAGGCGCGGCAATGACGGCAAGCCGAGGAAATCGAGCTTCGGCCCGTGGATGATGAAGGGATTTCGCCTGCTGGCGGCGCTGAAAGGCCTGCGCGGCACGGCCTTCGACGTGTTCGGCTACAGCACTGAGCGGCGCATGGAGCGGCAGCTTCTGGCCGGCTATGAGGCCGATCTGGAGCTTGTCGCCAAAGCACTTGCGCCAGGCAGGATCGAGGCCGCCATCGCCCTTGCCTCGGTGCCGGCGCTCATTCGCGGCTACGGCCATGTGAGGCAGGGCAGCGCCGAAAAGGCCGAGGGCGAGCGCACAAGGCTTGTCGAGCGGCTGGCCAACACGCCGGCGCGGCCTGAACTTCAGGCCGCCGAGTGATCGATACGCCTTGTTTACCTGAACACGAATTTTCGCGGTTTACGCCGGTGGAGCCGACTTGACGCCAAGCGTCGAAACGGCATCTCTAAACCTTTCTTAAGGCGAATGTGACATGACTGCGGTTCGTGCGACACCGCAGGCCATGCAAGAAAACAAAGCCGCAGAGATAGGTGAGGACGTCTATGCTGGGTTCGTGCGATCGTTGTTCAACGATCCCGGGATCCTGCTGATTGGCGCATTTTGCCATGGCCTCATCGGCATTCTGGTTTATTTTACCTCGGGGCATCCGGCCTATCTTGCATTGGCCGCGCTTATGCTTGGGGCGGGGCTTTACCGTTACTACGGCATCCGCAAAGGCCTGCGCATAGGCAGTTTCGAAACTTATGAACAAGCCAAGAAGTGGGAACGCTACTACCTGGTTGGCGGCACCATCCAGGCTTTCTTCATGGGGCTTTTCTGCTTCACCTCAATCTATCTCATTCCCGATGTCTTCGGGGAAAGCGCCGCCATCGCCGTCATAATGGGCTCGACGGTGACCATTGTCGGCCGCAATTACGGCTCCAAGACCATGGTTGCGGTGCAGGCCTTCACGGTCGTGCTGCCGATCGCGGTCGGGCTGATGCTCAAGGGACATCTCGGCGATTTCATCCTCGGCCTCTACATCGTGCCGTTCATCTTCATCATCACCCGGATGGCCAGCCACGTCCGCACCGTGCTGTTCAACGCCATTTCGGAGCGCAAGACGGCCGCCAGGCTCGCCGAGCGCTTCAACCGCGCGCTCAACACCATGTCGCATGGCCTGGTCATGCTCGGCCCCGACGGCAAGGTCGTGGTCGGCAATGCCGAAGCCGCGCATCTGATGTCGCTGCGCTCGCCTGACCAACTGCTCGGGCGGTCGATCCATTCGCTGCTCCTGCGCGGCGTCGCCGGAGGCATGCTGGCGCCGAAAGACTGTCGTTATGTCGAAGCGCAGCTGACGCGCGCCTTGCGCGAGGGCCGCGACCGCAAGGTGCTGGTCTCCTTCTCCAATGGCCAGCACTATGAGTTCTCGGCCCGTGAAGGCAATCAGGACCTCGGTGTCATCACCTTCGAGGACGTCACCGCCCGTGTCGAGGCTGAGGAAAAAATCCGCTTCATGGCGCGCTATGACAGCCTTACCGGCCTGCCGAACCGCGCGTATTTCCATGAGCTGGTCGGCGAGGCCATGGCGTCGGGCAGCCGCGACCGCCTGTGTGCCCTGGCGGTGCTCGATCTCGACGATTTCAAGAGCGTCAACGACACCCTCGGCCATCCGGTCGGCGACGGACTTATCTATGCCGTTGCCGAGCGGCTGGCGGCCGTCGCCGGGCAAGGCGTCAATGTCAGCCGTTTCGGCGGCGACGAGTTCATGATCTTCTTCGACCGCGTCGAGGATGAAAGCCATCTGACGGGCCTGCTCGACCAGATCTTTGCCGATCTGCAGGGCGAGGTCGACGTCGCAGGCCACGGTCTGCGCATCCAGGCAAGCGCGGGCGCCGTGCTGTCCAGGGTCGACGACACCGATGTCGACGCCATGATCGTCAAGGCCGATCTGGCGCTCTACAAGGCCAAGGAACTCGGCAAGAACAACTGGCGGCTGTTCGAGGCAGCGATGGATGCGGCGTTCCGCAACCGCCAGCTGATGAAGGCCGACCTGCGCACGGCGGTCGAAGGCAAGGCGCTGCGGGTGGTCTATCAGCCGATCGTGGCGATGAACACCATGCGCATCGCCAGTTGCGAGGCGCTGTGCCGCTGGGATCATCCCGATCTCGGGCCGGTTTCGCCCAGCATCTTCATTCCGCTGGCCGAAGAAATGGGCATCATTTCCGAGATCAGCACTTTTGTGCTCGCGGCTGCCTGCGCCGAATGCGCCAAATGGCCGGGCCAGACCAGCGTCTCGGTCAACCTTTCGGCCAAGGATTTCCGCAACCGCGACGTTGTCCAGAAGGTTCGCGACGCGCTTGCCACTTCGGGGCTCGCCGCCGGCCGCCTCGAGATCGAAGTCACCGAAACCGCGCTGCTCGACGACAAATCGCTGACGCGCCAGTATATCGAGGAACTGAAGCAGCTTGGCGTGCGCATCGCGCTCGACGATTTCGGCACCGGCTATTCAAGCCTGAGCTACCTCCACAAGCTGCCGCTCGACAAGATCAAGATCGACCGTTCGTTCCTGATGGACGTGACCCAAAACAAGCGTTCGCTCGACTTGTTGAAGGGCATCGTCGACCTGACCCGCGTGCTCGGGCTGACCGTCACCATCGAAGGTGTGGAAACCTTCGAACAGCTGAAGATCCTGGTGCATTCGGTCAAGCCGGACCTCGTCCAGGGCTTCCTGTTTGGCGCAGCACTCAGTGCCTCGGGCATAGAGACCATGTCCAACGTGACCTGGCCTTTCGCCGCCGAGCTGCGGCCGGCGGCAAAACTCGCCACGCCCTGACCCGTCATTAAATTGCGCTTGAAAAGCCCGTCTAAAAAGCGTTGTATTGTCTAGGCGTTAACTGATTGTTAAGGTTAATGATCGGTAAACACAGACGATTAGAGTTTCATCTTCTTGTTCCTTCGGTCGTCCGGTATTGTTCTCCTGCGGCGGTACGAGGGGAAGTAATGGACACGCATCAGTCAGGTGTGCTTTCGGGTGCGGCAGTCAAATCTGGCCCGCCTTCCTTGTTCGCCCGCAACGTCCTCGACGTCCTCGAGCGTGTCGAATACCGGCGCTGCGAAAGCGGCGAGGATCTCGAAGCGGTCTACCGGCTGCGCTACAAGGCCTTTCATACACACGGCCTGCTTGATACCATTACCGAACAGAAGCTCGTCGATCACCTTGACGAAGTGCGCAATTGCTACTGTTTCGGCGTCTTCATGGATGGCGAGCTGGTCAGCACCGTCAGGCTCCACCATTTAACCCGTGAGACCCCCGAAGCGCCGATCATGACCGTTTTCGGCGACCGGCTGCTGCTGCGGCTGGCGCGCGGTGAAACCTTCATCGACCCGAGCCGGTTGGCGATCGATCCGCAAATGTCGTCGGCCAACCGCGCCCTGCCCTATGTCACGCTGCGGCTCGCGGTTATCGCCAACACCTTCTTCAACGCCACCAGCTGCATTTCGATGATCCGCGAGGAGCACACGGCCTTCTACCATCGCATCTTCGGATCGGTGCAGGTCGGCGAGCCGCGCCTCTACCCGCCCTTCACCATGCCGATCTTCTTCTATGAATCGATCTGCGAGCAGAACATGGCCCCGACGCTGGAGCGCTTTCCCTTCTTCCAGTCGACGGCGCTGGAGCGGCGTATGCTGTTTGCCAAGGCGCCGGCCGGCGAGCTCGCGCCGCTGACCATCCTGCCCACCGCCAAATATTTTCGCGAAGCAGCGTAATGTCGGCAAAACCGGCGCACTTTAGCGCCCGGTGCGAGGAGCTTTCCGGCCGCTTCCGCGTTCTGGACGTCACGACCCCGACGCGGCCATAGAAAGGAACCGACATGCATATTCCCGAGCTAGCACTGACCCCGCTGATCTCGCTGATTGCCGGCGTGCTGATCCTGGTGATGCCGCGGCTGCTGAACTACATCGTCGCGCTCTATCTGATCGTCGTCGGACTGCTCGGGCTGTTCCCGCATCTGGCTGGTTGAAACGCAAAACCCTCAACGTTCGACGCCAGGCCGGCGACAAGCCCATGCCGCCGGCTTTCAACATTCCTTTGAGGCTGTTGTCACTGGTCGTGCGGCAATAGCGCCATTGCTCTTGGCCCGGCTTTTCGCTATGTGCCTCAAAGATGTCTTCGAAGGGGTATTCCTATGGCTGATCACACGCCGACCGGTCCTGTCGAACTGGGCGCGAAGATGGACTATGCCGAACATGACCGCACCTATCATGGCTTTCTGGCGCTGGCCAAATACGGCTCGCTGTTCTGCGGCGCCCTGCTCCTGGCAATGGCTTTCGGCTTCTTCGCAGGCGGCTTCTTCTCCGCGACCATCCTGTTCGTGCTGATCCTCGCCCTCGGCGCCTTCATTCTCCGATAGTCTCTTCAGACCCTTGCCAAGGGCGTAGCCGGACATCCGGCCGCACTCTTTCGCAAAGCCGCACTCTTGCGCAAACAGGTTCCAGCCGAAAGGATCATGCGGTGGGACAGACGGTTTTCATCCCTCGCGAGCTCGATGCCAGCGAGCCTCGTGTCGCGGCCTCGCCCGATACCGTGAAGCGGCTGGCGGCGCTGGGCTTCGACGTCACCGTCGAGACGGGCGCCGGCACCAGGTCGCGCATCCCCGATGAGGAGTTCGCCAAGGCGGGTGCCGCGATCGGCAAGGCTTCGGATGCGAGCCGGGCGGATGTGGTGCTGAAGGTGCGCCGGCCGACCGACGCCGAGTTGAAGGACTACAAATCGGGTGCGGCGGTCATCGCCATCATGGATCCCTACGGCAATGATGCCGCGGTCGCGGCGCTTGCCGAGGCTGGGGTCACCGCCTTCTCGATGGAATTCATGCCGCGCATCACCCGCGCCCAGTCGATGGATGTGCTGTCGTCGCAGGCCAATCTCGCCGGCTACCAGGCCGTGATTGACGGCGCATCGGAGTATGACCGGGCGTTGCCGATGATGATGACGGCGGCCGGCACTGTGCCGGCGGCGAAGATCTTCATCATGGGCGTCGGCGTCGCCGGCCTGCAGGCGATCGCCACGGCGCGCCGCCTCGGCGCCGTCGTCACCGCCACCGACGTTCGCCCCGCCGCTAAGGAACAGGTGGCGTCGCTTGGCGCAAAGTTCCTCGCCGTCGAGGACGAGGAGTTCAAGGCGGCCGAGACCGCCGGCGGCTACGCCAAGGAAATGTCGAAGGAGTACCAGGCCAAGCAGGCAGCGCTCACCGCTGAGCACATCGCCAAGCAGGACATCGTCATCACCACGGCGCTGATCCCCGGCCGGCCGGCGCCGAAGCTGGTGTCGGCGGCGATGGTCGCCTCGATGAAGCCGGGTTCGGTGATCGTCGACCTCGCCGTCGAGCGCGGCGGCAATGTCGAAGGCGCGGTTGCGGGTCAGGTGGTGACGACGGCCAACAACGTTAAGGTCGTCGGCCACC
This sequence comes from Mesorhizobium sp. M0626, assembly GCF_040320665.1. Classification (NCBI taxonomy): domain Bacteria; kingdom Pseudomonadati; phylum Pseudomonadota; class Alphaproteobacteria; order Hyphomicrobiales; family Phyllobacteriaceae; genus Mesorhizobium; species Mesorhizobium sp. M0626. The sequence goes on from NZ_JAMYQD010000009.1 coordinate 42,265, forward strand.
TCAACGTGCCCGGCCGCGTCGCCGCATCGGCCTCGCTGCTCTACGCCAGGAACCTGTTCGCCTTCCTCGAGACGCTGGTCGACAAGACCAGCAAGACGCTCGCCATCAACCGCGAAGACGATCTGGTCAAGGCGACGATGCTGACCGACGCTGGCCGCGTGGTGCATCCGGCCTTCGCCAAGGCGGCGGAACAGCCCCATGTCGAACCGGCGGCCATTCCGGCGGAGACCATGGTGGCTGATGCCACGCCGAAGAAGGCTGCACCGAAAAAGGCGTCCGACAAAGCCACTGCCGGCAAGTCCGCCGCCAAGCCGAAGGGGATCGCGTGATGGATCAGACCTTGCAGAAAGCCCTCGATCAGCTCGACCAGGCAAGTGCCGCCGTCCGGCTGGCTGTGCAGAACCTGGCCAACGCGCCCGGTGGCGCCGATGCGGCGGGCGATGCCGCGCACGCACTGTCCGGCGGCGCCATCGATCCCTTCGTCTTCCGCTTCGCCATCTTCGTACTTGCGATCTTCGTCGGATACTACGTCGTCTGGTCGGTGACGCCGGCGCTGCACACGCCGCTGATGGCGGTCACCAACGCCATCTCCTCGGTCATCGTCGTCGGCGCGCTGCTGGCCGTCGGCATCTCGGCCTCCGGCATTGCCACCGGCTTCGGCTTCGTCGCGCTGATGCTGGTCTCGGTCAACATCTTTGGCGGCTTCCTGGTCACCCAGCGCATGCTGGCCATGTACAAGAAGAAGGACCGGTAGAGAGCCATGAACGCCAACTTCGCGTCCTTCCTCTACCTGGTCTCCGGCGTCCTGTTCATCATGGCGCTGCGCGGCCTGTCGCATCCGACCACCAGCCGCCAAGGCAATCTCTACGGCATGATCGGCATGGGCATTGCCATTGCCACCACGCTGGCGCTGGCGACTCCGTCCGCCGGGCGCTTCGGCCTGATCGTGCTTGGTCTGGCCATCGGCGGCGGCGTCGGCGCCGTTACCGCGCGCCGCATCGCCATGACTTCGATGCCGCAGCTGGTTGCCGCCTTCCACTCGCTGGTCGGCCTTGCCGCCGTCATGGTAGCGGCAGCCGCCATCTACGCGCCGGAAAGTTTCGGCATCGGCACGAATGGCGACATCCACGCCCAGGCGTTGATCGAGATGAGCCTTGGCGTTGCCATCGGCGCCATCACCTTCACCGGCTCCGTCATCGCCTTCCTCAAGCTCGATGGCCGCATGTCGGGCAAGCCGATCATGATCGGCGGCCGTCACATCATCAACGCGGTCCTCGGCATCGCGCTGATCGTGCTGATCGTGCTTCTGGTCACCACCGAGGCCAAGCTGGTGTTCTGGCTGATCGTCGCGGCGTCGCTGGCGCTCGGCGTCCTCTTGATCATCCCGATCGGCGGCGCCGACATGCCGGTCGTCGTCTCGATGCTGAATTCCTATTCCGGCTGGGCCGCCGCGGCACTCGGCTTCACGCTTGGCAATCTGGCGTTGATCATCACCGGCGCGCTGGTCGGCTCGTCCGGCGCCATCCTGTCCTACATCATGTGCAAGGGCATGAACCGGTCGTTCATCTCGGTCATCCTCGGCGGCTTCGGCGGCGAGACCGCGGCGGTTGCCGACGACGGCATCGAACGCACGGTCAAGCAGGGCTCGGCCGACGACGCTGCCTATCTGATGATGAACGCACAGAAGGTCATCATCGTGCCGGGCTACGGCATGGCGGTCGCCCAGGCCCAGCACGCGCTGCGCGAAATGGCCGACAAGCTCAAGGCCAATGGCGTCGACGTCAAATACGCCATCCACCCCGTGGCCGGCCGCATGCCCGGCCATATGAACGTGCTGCTCGCCGAAGCCAATGTTCCCTATGACGAAGTGTTCGAACTGGAAGACATCAACTCCGAGTTCGCGCAGGCCGATGTCGCCTATGTCATCGGCGCCAATGACGTCACCAATCCGTCCGCCCGCGACGACAAGTCGTCGCCGATCTACGGTATGCCGATCCTCGACGTCGACAAGGCCCGCACCTGCCTGTTCGTCAAGCGCTCGCTCGGCTCGGGCTACGCCGGCATCGACAACACGCTGTTCTACAAGGACGGCACCATGATGCTGCTCGGCGACGCCAAGAAGATGACCGAGGAAATCGTCAAGGCCATGGATCACTGACCCCGCCGCAACCTTCCACTGGAAGGTTGTCGGTCCATCATCGGAAACAAAAAAGCCCGGTTCGACCGGGCTTTTTGATGTTGAAGACCGGTTCAGCGGCTGGTCAGGAAAACCGCTTCCTCGTCGTCGCGCTGCCTGCCGCCCAGTGCTGCCGCAGCGCTGGCGATGAAGGCGCCGATAACCAGCGACAGGGCGCCAAGCAGTGCGAAGGTGGCGCTGCCTTTCCGTGCGGCGTCGGCGGCCTGCTTGGCCTTGACCTTGGCGTCCTCGACCCTGGCCACCAGGGCGTCGACACGCGCCTTGGCGTCAGCCTCGGAAAGCCCGGTGCGGGCGGCGACCAGCTGCGACAGATAGGTCTTGTCGTCAGCCGAAATTTCGCCTGCCGCCGCACTGGCGATGAGGATGCGCGAAGCCTGCCCGGCCGCAGCCGCATCGCTGTCCGGATTGGCCGCCGCGAGCCTGGCGGCATCAGCCGGACGGAACAGCGTATCCACAAGATAGGACGTTGCATTGTCGGCCGGTGCGCTGCCCGCATTGGCGGACGCGCCGGCCGAAGCACCCATGGCGGCGCCTGAGGCAACAGTAGAAGCCGCCTGCACGCCTGAACCAAGCACTGCCGACAGCGCCGACCCGAGAATGCCGACGACCAGCAATGTCGCCAGCGCCCAGGCGAGGAGGCCGTGCGCGGTGTCACGGAAATAGACCTCGTCGGTGTGGATGCCGACCCATTTGGTGCGCAGGCGTCCGGCAAGATAGCCACCGACCCCGGAGGACAGCCATTGCACGATGATGAGCCAGATCGCGCCGGACACCGCGAAGGTGGTCAGCGAGGCACTGGCGCCGGACCATGGCGAGACCATGGTCAGCCCCAGTCCTGAGCCGAGCAGCATGAGGATGAAGGTCAGCGTCGAGGCCGCGAAGGCGCCGGCGATGATGGGCCCCCAGCTGACGGCCGTGGCGGAGGATTCTGTTGAAGCAGATACGTCGACAGCCGATACGGTGGACTGCATCGACGCCTCCTACCGTACGAACAGCATGATGAGAATGATGATCGGGATCGGAATACCGAGCAACCAGAGCAAAATACCGCGTCCCATAAAGAGCCTCCCTGCGAGAAATTGATCGATGTCGTCACAATGTTCCTGAGCGATTTCCGTTCCGAGGAGCAATGAAATGATTTGCTTACCGGGAACGGAACTATTTTCCGCGCGGCCCGAGGCACGACTGCGAAACTGTGGATTGGTTCACGGAGTTCCACATGGGCTGCCGTGTATTGTTGGCTCGGTGAGCCGGGGGTAGCATGAGCGATCCCGCCGTCGGATGTCGTCAACGGAGACGCTGATGCCCAAGACTGTCGCATCGCTGGCTTACAAAAAGGCGCAGCCCAGCCAGGCGGTGGTGATCGTGCACGGCATGGGCGAGCAGCGGCCGATGGGTACGCTGAGGGGATTCGTCCAGGCGGTCTGGAGCAGCGATCCCACCCGTGCTCCACCCTACGCCCAGATTCCCGATCCGGACGTTTCCGGCGCCACGATCAACCAGAGCTGGATCACGCCCGACAGCCGGACCAAGTCACACGAGCTGCGCCGCATCACCACGCCCTACGACGTCGATGGCCGCCGTACCGATTTCTACGAGCTTTATTGGGCCGACATCACGCAAGGCACGACGCGCGGCCGGCTGGCCGCCTGGGTGACGAACCTGTTGTGGCGCAAGCCCGCCGACATTCCGCCCGACGCCCGCAAGCTTTACGTCGCCACACTTCTGATCGTTATCGTCATTCTGGGCGCAGCACTCGTGCTGGCAACATCGGTCTGGCAACAGGCCGTTACCTTGACGACCGGCCTGATGATCACCACCCTCGCTTCTTTTGTCATCTGGGCGGTGGATCAGTTCGCCCTGCCCTATTTCGGTGACGTCGCAGCTTATGTGCGCGCCGAGGCGGCGACGATCGAGAAGCGTGCGCTGATCCGCGACAGAGGCCTGACGTTGCTCAAGACGCTGATGAAGGACGATGCTTACGACCGCATCGTGCTGGTCTCGCACAGCTTTGGGTCGATCATCGCCTATGATTTGCTGCAGATCCTGTGGGGCCGAGTTCCGGCCGCGAAGGCTGGAAGCAGTCCGCGACAAGGCCAAACTGGCGGCGGTCGACGCCATCGACAAGGCAACGCTCGGCTCAGATGGGTCAGCGTGGCCAAAGAACCTTGAAGACCTCGCCGGGTTCCGGCGCGGCCAATGGGCGCTCTACCAGCAGCTTCGGACCAAGGACGCCGACCACCCGCTGCCCTGGAAGATCAGCGATTTCGTCACGCTTGGCAGTCCGCTCTCCCACAGCGAATTCCTGGTGACCTACAATCTCGCGGAATTCAGGCGTGGCCTTGCCGAGCGCCTGTTCTCGGCCTGCCCCCCGATGGCCGATGACGGGCGCGCCGGCGGCACCGTGCTTTACCAGGAAGGACACAGCCAAGCAGGCAAGGCGCAGCGCGCGGTGCATCATGGCGCGGTGTTTGCGGCAACGCGCTGGACGAACGTCTACGACCGCGGCAATGGCTGGGCGACAGGCGATCCGATTTCCGGTCCGATGACGGAAAATTTCGGCCCCGGTGTGGAGAACATCCAGGTCGAGCTTCGCAGCTCACTTGGCCGTATCTTCACCCACACGCTTTATTGGTCATCGACGGCAAACGGCGTCGAAATCGCCCTGCCGTCGGGCTCCGCGCCACGCTCGCATCTGCAAGTGCTGCGCGACGTGGTGGACCTCGGGCGAAAGCTGGAACCAAAGGCCTGACCCCGGAGTGGAGCTTCGGCGGCAAGGCCCCCGCCATCAAATGTCCAGATTGGCCACCGACAGCGCATTGTCCTGGATGAATTCGCGCCGCGGCTCGACCTCGTCGCCCATCAGCCGCGAGAACAAGCTGTCAGCATCGGTTGCGTCATTCACCTTGACCTGCAGCAGCGAGCGCACATTCGGGTCGAGCGTGGTTTCCCAGAGCTGCTCGGCGTTCATCTCGCCGAGGCCCTTGTAGCGCTGCATAGTCAGGCCCTTGCGGCCGGTCGCAAACACCGCGTTGAGCAGCGCCAGCGGCCCCGAAATGGTTTCGGAGACATCCTTGCGGCGCAGCACCGGCGGCTCGCCATAAACCTCCATGAGGCGCGGAGCATAGCGGTCGAGCTGGCGTGCGTCGGCTGAATTTATCAGCCCGGCATCGAGCTGCGCGAATTCCTTGACGCTGCGCACCGTGCGTTCGAACACGTAGCCGCCGACGCCTTCATTGGAGGTCGACAGCCGGCCGGTCCAGCCGCGCTCGGTGTCCTCGGCGATGATGTCGAGGCGCTGGGCGACGCGTTCGGCCATGGCGTTGGCGCGGCCGAGATCGTTCAGCACATCGGCATTGAGCGCACCGGCGATCGCCGCCTGTTCGACCACACCCCTGTTGTATCGCGTATGCAGCCCGTTGATGAGCTGGCGTACTGCCAGTGCATCGTCGATCGAGCCGCGCAGATCCTGTCCGGCCCGCGCCTCGCCGGAGGCAAGCGTCAGCGACGCCTCTTCCAGCCCGGAGCCGATCAGGAATTCCTCGAAGGCGCTCTCGTCCTTGATGTATTGCGAGCTTTTTCCGCGCGTCACTTTGTAGAGCGGCGGCTGGGCGATGTAGAGATGGCCGCGCTCGATCAGCTCCGGCATCTGGCGGAAGAAGAAGGTGAGCAGCAAGGTCCTGATATGGGCGCCGTCGACGTCGGCGTCGGTCATCAGGATGATCTTGTGGTAGCGCAATTTGTCGGCGTTGAACTCGTCCTTGCCGATCGAGGTGCCGAGCGCGGTGATCAGCGTGCCGATCATCTCGGAGCCTAGCATGCGGTCGAAGCGGGCGCGCTCGACATTGAGGATCTTGCCGCGCAGCGGCAGGATCGCCTGGTTCTGGCGCGAACGGCCGCCCTTGGCGGAGCCGCCGGCCGAGTCACCCTCGACGATGAAGATTTCGGATTTCGCCGGGTCGCGTTCCTGGCAGTCGGCAAGCTTGCCGGGCAGAGAGGTGACGCCGAGCGAGCTTTTGCGGGTGATGTCGCGGGCCTTGCGCGCGGCTTCACGCGCCGCGGCCGCCTGGATCACCTTGTCGATGACCACCTTGCCCTCGGTCGGGTGTTCTTCCAGCCATGTGCCAAGCGCCTCGTTGACCAGGCCTTCGACCACGGGCCGCACCTCTGACGAGACCAGCTTGTCCTTGGTCTGCGAGGAGAATTTCGGGTCGGGCACCTTGACCGACAGCACCGCCGTCAGGCCTTCGCGGCAGTCGTCGCCGATCAGCGCCACCTTTTCCTTCTTGTTCAGGCCCGACGATTCGCCATAGCCGGTGATCTGGCGCGTCAGCGCGCCACGGAAGCCGGCCAGATGGGTGCCGCCATCGCGCTGCGGGATGTTGTTGGTGAAGGCCAGCACGTTCTCGTGGTAGCTGTCGTTCCACCACATCGCCACTTCGACGGTGATGCCGTCGCGCTCGGCCTTGATGGCGATCGGCTTGTCGATCAGCGGTTTCTTGACCCGGTCGAGATATTTGACGAACTCTTCCAGGCCGCCATCATAGTGCAGTTCGTGGCGCACGAGATCGGCATGGCGGGCATCGGTCAAAATGATGCGCACCCCGGAATTCAGGAAGGCGAGTTCGCGCAGCCGGTGCTCCAGCGTGCCGAAGTCGAATTCGACCATGGTGAAGGTTTCGGACGACGGAAAGAAGGTGATCTCGGAACCGCTGCGGCCCTCATAGGTGCCGGGCTGCTTGTTCTGCTCATAGCTGCCGGTGGCCTTGAGCGGCGCATCGGCATTGCCATGCGTGAAGCTCATCTCGAAAATCTGGCCGTTGCGGCGGATTTTCAGCTTCAGCCAGGCCGACAGCGCATTGACCACCGAGACGCCGACGCCGTGCAGGCCGCCAGACACCTTGTAGGAATTCTGGTCGAATTTGCCGCCGGCATGCAGCTGCGTCATGATCACTTCGGCCGCCGAAATGCCTTCGCCAGTGTGAATATCGGTCGGAATCCCGCGGCCATTGTCGATAACGGTGACCGAACCGTCGGGATTAAGCGTCACCGTGACCAGGTCGGCATGGCCGGCCAGCGCCTCGTCGATGGCGTTGTCGACCACCTCATAGACCATGTGATGCAGGCCCGAGCCGTCGTCGGTGTCGCCGATATACATGCCCGGCCGCTTGCGGACAGCGTCCAACCCCTTCAAAACCTTGATGGAATCGGCGCCGTATTCGGCCTCAGCGCCGTTGGCGTTGTCGCTTTGATCGCTCATGAAAACCTGTCTGATTGATGCCGCATGCTCAGCGCGAAAAAATGGCTTCGAATCACGCCGCTTTGATGTCCTAGATATAGGCGCAAAAGGCGGTTTTTCCAAGGTTTGCGGGCATTTCAGGGCTGAATCCCGAGCTGGCAGCCGGCTATTTTTTCGCGGCTTTCAATTTGGCCAGAAGACGGCGCAGATATTTGATCGTGGGTTTGTCCCTCGGCGCCAGTTTGCCTGTGCGGTCAAGCTCCAGCGTCAGGTCTAGCGCCTGCGACAACACAGCCTTCGGATTCTTCGCCACATAGGCATAGTTGATGTAGGCCTGTACCAGATCGAATTGCCAGATCGCATTGTCCGGATCGGACAGGGCCAACCGCTGGCGGATGGCCAGGCTGGCTTCGAAGGCCTTCTTCGAGCCCTCATAGTGGCGCTGCTTGGTCTCCAGCAGGCCTATTTCCTCGAACGTGATCGACAGGTCGCGCTGCCAGTCGGAATTGCCCGGGTCGAGATTTGCCAACCGGTCGGCAATGACGAGACTGTCCTGGTAGTTCTGCAAAGCACCGGTGATATCGCCCTGGGCATCAAACACGCCGGCAATTTTTTCCAGACAGACCGACAGGTCGCGCTGCCAATCGGTGTTGCCTGGGTCGCTGGCGGCAAGGTCTCGCGCCGTGGCCAGCGCCTGCTGGTAGGCCTCCAACGCGAGTGGCCAGTCCTTCTGGTCGCCGTAAGCATTGCCGATCTTGGCGTAACCGACCGACAGGTCGCGCTTCAAATCGGTGTCGTTTGAGTCGCGGCGCACCAGCGCTTCGGCGATTATTTGGCTCTTGTTGTAGGCGTCGAGCGCGCCCGCAGCGTCGCCACGCTCGCGCAGGACGTCGCCGATCCTTGTGTAGCTGACGGAGACGGCGCGCTGATGCCTGGGGTCGTCGGGGTTGTTCTGCGCCAGCGCCAGCCGAATTCTCAGGCTCTCTTCGAATGCAGTCTGGGCGCCATCCAGCTGGCCGGCGGTGCGGGCAAGACCGCCGATTTCGTCGTAGGTAATGGTCAGGTCGCGCAGCAGATAGACGCTGTTCGGCTCGGCATCGGCCAATTGCTGCTTGATGGACAGGCTTTGCTGGTAGGCCTGGGCTGCCGCACCCACGTCGCCTTGCGTGGCCAGCACATTGCCGATCTTGTCATTGGCCATGGCGAGATCGCCGAGCCAGTCCTTCTTGTCCGGCACGTCTGTGGTCAGGCCCTGCAACATGTCCCTGGCCGCCTCATAGTTTTGCAGGGAGGCCGGCAGATCGCCTTGCGCCATCTTGATGTTGGCGAACTTGATATGGCCGATGGCCAGGTCGCGCTTGACGCTCGGATCGGTTTCCTGGCGCGCTCGCTGCTCAAGATTGGCGACCAGCGCCGCAAAGGCGCGGCTGGCGGCGTCGGTGTTGCCGACCGTTGTGTAGAGGATGCCGAGCTCTTCCAGCGTGCGGCTTTGGCGGTCGGCCTGTTCCAGGCTGAGCGAGGTCTGCCCGGCTTCGCCATAGAGCGCCAGCACCGTTTCATAGTCCTTGATGGCGGTTGCATAGTCCAGGGTGGCACGCGCCGCGCCGCCCGAGAGAAATCGCGTCGCGGCTTCGGACAGGGTGCGGCTGACGAAATTGGCCTTCAACGCCTGGCGCGAGACATTGTCGACGTCGGCGGCCTTGGCGAGGATCACGCGTGCGCCATCGAAAGCGCCGAGCGCCAACTGTTCCTCGGCCTGGCGGCGCAGTTCGGTCACCTGCGGGTCGTCGGCGGCCAGCGTCTTCATCTCGCCGCGCACCTTGACGAAGGCGTCGGCCGCCTCGCGCAGCTTGGCGTCCAGGCTTTCGCCGGAGAGATGGCTGGTGTCGGAACTGATCAGCGCGCCATAGAGCGGCGCCAGCGGCATGTCGGCATCGCTGGCGACCCGTTCGACCGCGCCGCGCATTTCCGGCGTCACATCGGCCATGGCAAGCAACAGCCGCTCGCGCTCCGGCAGTTGTTCCTTGGCCGCCGAGGCGAAGAACAGCTTCGGCAGCCCGCTCTCGACGTAGGGCAGCTGTTTTCCGCGCGAAAGGTCGTAGACCTCCTGCTGCACCAGCGTCAGCACCGAGCGGATTTCGAGCCCGTCGGTGCCGAGGTATTTGATCAGCGCCGCTGTAAAGGGCGAATTCGCACCGGTACCGTCGGCAGCCGTCTCGCCGGGCGCCGCCGAAAAGGCGAACAGGATGTTTTCCGCCTTGCCGACGCGTCCGAGGCCCGGCTTGATCTTGTCCACCAGGTCCTTGATCAGCGATGTGGCGCCACGCCCGTCGCCGTTGCCGCCTGTGAACGGATCGCTGCGGCAGGCGTCGAGCACGATCAGCCCGACCTTCGCCGTGGCGGCAACCGCATCGCGCACTTCCTCCAGCGGCAGGCTGGTCTTCTCCAGCTGGTCGAGCGAGGAGGCATCGGCATCGACCGGCAGAAGACGGTTGTCGCCGGAGATTTCGACGCCATGGCCGGAGAAATACACCAGCGCCACGTCGGCGCCCATGGCGTCCTCGCGAAAATCGTCGAGAGCCCGGCGCATGCGCCTGAGATCACGATTGGTCTCGACCACGACCTCGAAGCCGAGCTTCTTCAGCGCCACTTCCATCACCTCGCCGTCATTGACAGGATTGGCCAGCGGCCGCACCAGCCGGTAGTCGTCCTCGGCAATGACCAACGCCACGCGCCGCTCCGCCACCGCTGTGGCGGTGGTCGCAAGCATCAACAGCAAGGCAAACAACAGGCGCAAATCGAACCGCCCCCGGCTCAGTCACCTGCCGACCATTCCACCTCTTTATGGCATGAGCAAGCCGGGGCCGGCTGCGTTACGTAGCCCGCATCGGCTTCAGCGCCCCGCTCCAGCGCGAGAGCTCGTCCAGCATGGTCTTGGTCCCACCCTCTACCTGCTCACTAGCCTGGAAGGAGCCGTCGCTCTCCAGCAGTTTCTGATACATCGGCAGCGCGACGCCTTCCGAGATGGGCATGACGCCCACCGCGGTCAGCAGCGGCTTCAGCGCCTGCGCGGCGCGCAGGCCTCCGGAAACGCCGCCATAGCTGAAGATGGCGGCTGGCTTGTATTTCCATTCGCGCGCAAGGTAGTCGATGGCGTTGACGATCGCAGGCGCCACGAAATAATTGTACTCCGGCGCAACGAACACGAAGGCGTCGGCGGCATCAATGACCTTCGACCAGGCTTTGGTGTGGTCGTTCTGGTAATTGCCGAGCCTGGGGTGATGCGGCTCGTCCAGAACCGGCAGATGGAACGTGGCAATGTCGGTCAGCACCGGTTCGAATTTGCCGTGCTCGCGGGCAAAATCCTCCAGCCAGTGGGCGAAGACCGGCCCGGCGCGGCCCGGCCGCGTGCTGCCGATTATGATGTTCAGCTTGTGCTTCAAGCGGACTCTCCTGGGCGATTGGCAGTAGCTGTTGGTAACTGTCACCTATGGCAGAGTGTCCAACCGGACAAGCCGCAACCGTTTCACCGGCGGTCACGATCCGATGAACACACCGTCTGTCGGGCACACCGGGCGCTGCAGCGTTTCGGCTTGCCCTTCGGTCACATGGACGCCCGGATCGTCAACCACTACATCTAAGCTATCAGCGGAGTACCTCATGGACACGCAGCCCGTCCCCTTCGTGCCGCCGGCGCCCAAGCCGCGCACGACGCCGCCTTCGACGCTGGAGATGATGCGGATCGTCTACCGCAATCCCCTCGAACTCTGGGGCGAGCACACCTACAACGAACCCTGGATTTCGGCGAATGGCGTCGGCGGGCATCTGATCGTCGCCAACGATCCCGGCCTTATCCGCCACGTGCTGATCGACAACGCCAAGAACTACAAGATGGCGACGGTGCGCCAGATGATCCTGCGGCCGATCTTGCGCGACGGGCTGCTGACCGCCGAAGGCGAGGTGTGGAAGCGCTCGCGCAAGGCGATGGCGCCGGTGTTCACGCCGCGGCATATCTTCGGCTTCGCCGAGCCGATGCTGCGCCGCACGATGCAGTTCGTCGCCCGCTATGACGAAGGCGGGATGACCGATGTCGCCCATGATATGACGCTGCTCACCTACGATATCCTGGCCGAAACGCTGTTTTCGGGCGAGATTGCGGGCGAGCCCGGCAGTTTCGCGCAGGAAATCGACCGCCTGTTCGAAACCATGGGCCGTGTCGATCCGCTCGACCTGTTGCGCGCGCCCGAATGGCTGCCGCGGCTGACCCGCATCCGCGGCCGCAAGACCATGGCCTATTTCCGCAAGATCGTCACCGATACAGTCAAGATGCGCGAGGAGCGGCTGAAGCGCGACCCCGACACCGCGCCGCAGGATTTCCTGACGCTTCTGCTGCGCGCCGAAGGCCCCGACGGGCTGACGCGGGCGGAAGTCGAGGACAACATCATCACCTTCATCGGCGCCGGCCACGAGACCACCGCGCGGGCACTGGGCTGGACGATCTACTGCCTCGCCGAAGCGCCGTGGGAGCGCGAAAAGGTCGAGCGCGAGATCGAGGCCGTGCTGGCGCGCGAACCCGACCCGACGAAATGGCTCGACGCAATGCCGTTCACCCGCGCCGCCTTCGAGGAGGCGCTGCGGCTTTATCCGCCGGCGCCGTCGATCAACCGCGAGCCGATCGAGACGGAGACCTGGAACGATCTGGTGCTCCCCAAGCGCGCGGCCGTACTGGTGATGCCTTGGGTCGTCCACCGCCACAGAAAACTGTGGGACAGGCCCGACGCCTTCATGCCCGAACGCTTCCATCCGGGAAACCGCGAGAAGATCGACCGCTTCCAGTATCTGCCGTTCGGCGCCGGTCCGCGCATCTGCATCGGCGCCAGCTTCGCCATGCAGGAGGCGATCATTGCGCTGGCCATCATGCTGTCGCGCTTCCGCTTCGATGTGACCGCCGAGACCAAGCCGTGGCCGGTGCAGAAACTGACGACACAGCCGCAGGGCGGCCTGCCGATGCAGGTGACGCGGCGCGTTTAACGGCGCACGCCTTGTTACGCGATGCCGGCGGGCTTGCGCTGGAACTGGCCTGCGGCGCGGAAGCGCCAGAGATAGCTGGGCAGGATTGTGCCGATAGACTGCGGCTGGATGTCGAGGCCGGCAAGGTTCCGGTTGGCCTTGTTGGCCTCCTCCGACACAATGTTGGGCTGGCGCAGCAGCAGCACCTGGTCCTTGGTCAGCAACGGGTTGGGCAGCAGGCCGAGGATCGAGGCCTGCAGATTGGCCATCCACCACGGCACCGGCACCAGGAGCCGCTTGCGCTCGATGACGGTGAGCAGCTCTTCCATGCACTGCTTGAAGGTGAGCACTTGCGGCCCGCCGAGTTCATAGATCTGGCCGCCCTTGATCTTGCCCTCGACCGAACGCGCCACCGCTTCGGCGACATCGCCGACATAGACCGGCTGGAACTTGGTCTGGCCGCCGCCGATCAGCGGCAGCACCGGCGAATAGCGCGCCATGTCGGCGAAGCGGTTGAAGAAACTGTCCTCGGGTCCGAAATTGATCGACGGTCGGAAGATGACGGCGTCCGGGATCGTCTCCAGGACGGCCTTTTCGCCGAGCGCCTTGGTGCGGGCATAGTCGGACTCGGCGTTGAGGTCGGCGCCAAGCGCCGAAATATGGGTCAGTCCTGCGCCGACCGAGCGCGCGGCTTCGGCGACGGCGCGGGCGCCGAATTCGTGCACGGTGTTGAATTTCTGCCGGCCGCTTTCATGCGGGATGGCGACCAGATTGATGACATGGTCGGCGCCCTGCACGGCGCGGTCGACGGACCAGCGCACGCGCACATTGGCCTGCACCGGCTGGATCTGGCCGACATTGCCGAGCGGCTGCAGATGTCCAGCGAGATCGGGCCGGCGCACCCCCACCCTGATGCGGTAGCCGCGCTTGGCCAGCGCCCGCACGATGTGGCGGCCGACGAAGCCGGAGCCGCCGAAGACGACCACGAGCTTGGGGATCTGCAGGATTTCGGTCATGGCTGGCTCCGGCGCTCGAAAGCTTGGCTGAAGCCGTTTCATAGTCCGTTTTGGGCCAAAGGCAAAGGGTGACGCGTCGTCGCTGCCACCCTCTTATGGACCCTTCAGAACGCCTTGCCGAGGCGCGCGTCGACCGACTGGCGGTTGCCGCCGCGGATAACGAAGAACAGCAGGATCGCCGCCCACAGAAGCGACTTTTCAGCGCCGGAAAAGCCCTGGCCGACAGTGATCCAGTGGAACCAGACGGTGACCAGCAGCACGATCATGCCGGCAAAGGCGGCGGGCCGAGTCAACAGGCCGATGGCGATCAGAATGCCGCCGAAGAATTCGGTGCAGGACAAAAGCAGCGACCAGAACGCGCCGGGATAGAAGCCGAGGCCTTCGACCATCTCGGCGGCGCCGAAAGGGTTGGTGATCTTCTGCGAGCCGTGAATGGTGAGAAACCCGCCGGCGACGACGCGCAGAAGGGTTTCGGCGCCATCATGCAGCGACGAATACAGGCGGCCAAACACCGGAACGATAAGTTTGCCGCGGGAAGCGTCGGTGGTTGCGGACATCGTAGCTCCTGTTGTTGTGACGATCCCTTGCAAACGCCCGATGGTTCCCGGCAAGTCAAGTTAACAAAAGTTAACTTCCGCCATCATGTTTTAGCACACAGAGCACGAACGCAGAAAACCCCGCCGAAGCGGGGTTTTCCGGGTGACGCAACGGTCGAGACAGAGCGCAACGGGCGGGTAACCTGAGACGGCATACGCCCGCCCGGGCCCTAAACGCATCCGACAGAAGACACCGACCGGGCAAACCCGACCCGGCAGCTATTGGTCGTTGCGATCGGTAGAAAGGTTCAGCCAGGTCGCGTAAAAAATTCGTTGTCGCAGGACTGCTTCAGCCCGAATAGCGCTCGGCGAATTCGGAAATGCGCTGCACCACGGCTTTGGGGGCGTTGATGCCGCGCGCCTGCGCCTTCTCCGCCGCTTCGGCCCGCGCCCGGCCCGGCACGTGCACGCCAAAGCGCCGGCGCAGCCGGTCGAGCTGGTCCTTCATGCGTTGCTCGAAATCCGGGTCGAGCAGCTTGGGCTCGACAGCGAGCACGAACAGGCCGGTTCCCGGGCTGTCCGGTCCGCCGGAGAACCAGGGCGCGTCGAGCGACCAGTTGGCGCCCGACAGGCCAGCCGCCAGCACTTCGACCATCAGCGCGATGTTGGCGCCGCGCTGGCCGCCGAAGGCCAGCATGGCGCCCTTCATGGCCGCGGCCGGATCGGTGGTCGGGTTGCCGCTGGCGTCCAGCGCCCAGCCTTCGGGGATCTTCTTGCCGTCCTCGGCCGCCTTGCGGATGTTGACGAAGGCGGTGGCGCTCGACGACTGGTCGATGACCAGCGGCGCGCCATCGGCGGCGGGTGCCGCAAACGACATCGGGTTGGTGCAATAGACCGGCTTGACCGAGCCCGAGCCTGCCAGCACCGCCGGCCCGTTGGTGGCGGCGAAGGAGACCAATCCCAGCTGCGCCAGACGCCCGGTGAAATAGCCTAGTGCGCCGCACGTATAGGCGTT
Source organism: Mesorhizobium sp. M0626 (assembly GCF_040320665.1). NCBI lineage: Bacteria > Pseudomonadati > Pseudomonadota > Alphaproteobacteria > Hyphomicrobiales > Phyllobacteriaceae > Mesorhizobium > Mesorhizobium sp. M0626. Next base: position 57,278 of record NZ_JAMYQD010000009.1, read on the forward strand.
CTTCTGCGAGAAGATGGCGACGCCGAACAGCTTTGCCGCCTTGGCGAGGTCGTCGATGGTGCGGTCGAAGCCGGTATGGGCGAGGCCGCCACGCGCATCGGAGAGATAGACGGCGAGCGCCGGCCTGGTGATCACCGGATCGGCATTGCCGTCGATGCGGCCGGCTTCCAGCGCTTCGAGGTAATCGATGAAATGGGTCAGCCCGACGGTCGAAAGCCCTTCCGCCTCGGCGGCAATGATCGAGGCGGTGAGCGACCGCGCCGCCTCCTCATTGGCGCCGGCGCCGAGCGCCGCCATCCGGCACAGCCCTGTTGCCTGGTCGAGAGAGAGTTGCATGGTGCGGACCCGATTGGTGGTGAGTGAGTAGGGAGTAGTCAGTAGGGAGTACCGAAAGCAAGCGGTTTCCCGGTCATATGCTGACTACTCACTACTGCCTACTCACTATTCCCTAGCCCACCTTGTTCGGTATGCGCGCCTCGATCTTGCTGAATGCAAACACCAGTATGCCGGTGATGATCATGTAGATCAGCGCCAAAAGCAGCAAGGGTTCATAGGTGAGATAGGTGTCCTGCCGGACCTTGGACGAGACGGCGAAGATGTCGATGACGCTGATCGTCGCCACCAGCGGCGTCGACTTCAGCTGCAGCACGGTTTCGCCGGTCAGCGTCGGCAGCGCCCGGTAGATGGCCTGCGGCAGCCAGATGCGGCGGAAAATCTTCCAGCGGCTCATGCCGAAAGCGCGGGCCGCCTCTAACTGCCCCTTCGGCACGCCGGCAAAGGCGCCGCGCATTACTTCGCCCTCATAGCCGGCGAAGGACAAGGTCAGTGCCAGCACGCCATAAGGCCAGGCTTGCCTCAGATACGGCCACATCCAGGATTCGCGGATCCAGGGAAATTGCGGAAACAGCGAGCCCAGCCCGTAATAGAGCAGCCATAGCTGGATCAGCAGCGGCGTGCCCCTGATGACGGTGCAGAATGTCCTGGCGGGCGCGGAAAACCAGAAAGAGCCGGCGGCCTGCGCGAGCCCGAGCGGCACGGCGAGCAGGAAGCCGAGAAAGCAGGTGACGGCCAGGATCCACAGCGACCGCCAGATGCCGAGAAGCCCCATTTCATAATATTGCGGCAGCCAGTCCCAGCGCATGAAGAAGGCGGCGCTCAGCACCAGCCCGATCGCGATCAGGATCAGCACGATGCGATGCGGCTGCAGCCACAGCGACGTGCGCGCGGCAGCGTTGATGATGGTCGCTTCTCCGGCCATCAGCGCGCATCCTTGAGCGACGGCATACCGCGCCGCGACCAGGCCTCGAGGCGGCCGATGAGCAGGTTGGAGACCAGCGACAAGATGAGATAGAGCACGCCCGCGGCGAAAAAGAAGGTGAAATAGGCTTTGGTGACGCCCGCCGCCTGCCGCGTCGCCAGCGCCAGTTCGTAAAAGCCGACGACCGCCAGAAGGGCCGTATCCTTGGTGGCGATCAGCCACAGATTGGCGAGCCCGGGTATGGCGAAGGGCAGCATCGCCGGCAAGGTGATGCGCCGCAGCATGAGCCCGGGTGACATGCCATAGGCGCGGGCGGCTTCGATCTGGCCCTGCGGTATGGCTAGGATGGCGCCGCGGATCACTTCGGTCGAATAGGCACCCTGGACAAAGCCGAGCACGGCGATGCCCGCGGCAAGGCCGCTAATGTCGACGCGCTGGTAGCCCATAGCGGTCAGCGCCTGGTTGATCAGGTCCGTCCCGGCATAATAGAGCAGCAGGATCAGCACCAGTTCGGGCACGGCGCGCACGATGGTGGTGTAAACCGCCAGCAGGTCGCGCACGACAGGACCGCCGTAAAGCTTGCCAAAGGCGCCACCGGTGCCGATCAGGAGACCGAGGACCGTGGCGCCGAGCGCGATCTCGATCGAATGGAGCAGCCCAAGCAACAGCGTGCCGCCCCAGCCCGGCGGATTGGGCGAGAGAAGTTCTATGATGCCGGCCGCCGAGGCCGAAAGAAGTGCGTCGATCAGCGTCGCCCCCGGATTGCTGGCTTCAACCACCGCCGACGGCAGCGCCGGCGGGGGCAGGGAGGCATGGCGCTAACGCCATGCCCCCTAGCTCATGCGAGGATCGTCAGTTCGACTGCGCGCCGCCACCACCGTAAATGTCGAAATCGAAGTATTTCTTCGATATCTCGTCATATTTGCCGTTCGAGCGGATCGCCTTGATGCCGGCGTTGATCTTGGCCTTAAGGTCGGTGTCTTCCTTGCGCACGCCGGCGCCCACGCCCGGTCCGAGCACTTCATCGTCCGGAGCCACCATGCCCTTCAGATCGCAGCAGGCCTTGCCCTGGTCCGACTTCAGGAATGCGTCGAGCGCGATCGAATCCGCCTGGACGGCGTCGAGGCGGCCTGCGGCCAGATCGTTGTTGGCTTCGTCCTGCGTCTGGTATTCCTTGATCTCGGCGGCCGTGGGCCCGAAATGCTTCTTGGCATAGGCCGAATGGGTGGTCGACACCTGCACGCCGAGCACTTTGCCCTTGAGATCGTCGGGCGTGGCGCCGAATTTCTGGTCCTTCGGCCCGATGATGGCGGTCGGCGTGTTGTAGTACTTATCCGAGAAGTCGATGGTCTTCTCGCGTTCGGCAGTGATCGACATCGAACTGGCGATGACGTCGATCTTCTTGGTCGTCAGCGCCGGGATGATGCCGTCCCAGGCGACAGGCGTGATGACGCAGTCGAGCTTCTCCTCGGCGCAGACGGCGTCGATGAACTCGATTTCCCAGCCAACCCATTTGCCGGAAGCGTCCGGCGAGGTGAAGGGCGGATAGGGCTCGGCGGCGACGCCGATCTTGACCGGATCGGCCTTGGCCACGCCCATGGCGGCGACGCCGAGCAGCAGCGCTGCGGCGAATGTTTTCAGAACAGTCTTCATGTCACGACTCCCAGTTTGTTGTTGGTTCCCGGTTTTCTTCCGTCCCGGCTTGTCCTAGCCGATGTTGCGGATGAACTGCTTCAGCCTTTCGGATTTCGGTGCGCCGAATATCTGCTCCGGCGGCCCCTCTTCCTCGACCAGCCCATTGCAGAGGTAGACGACATGGGTCGCGACCTCGCGGGCGAATTTCATTTCATGCGTGACCAGCACCATGGTGCGGCCCTCGCGCGCCAGGTCGCCGATCACCTTCAGCACCTCGCCGACCAGCTCCGGGTCCAGCGCCGAGGTCGGCTCGTCGAACAGCATGACGCGCGGGTTGATGGCCAGGGCGCGGGCGATCGCCGCGCGCTGCTGCTGGCCGCCCGAGAGATAGGCCGGATAGACGTCGCGCTTTTCGGCGAGGCCGACGCGCGCCAAAAGCTTTTCGGCTTCCCTGATCGCCACGTCGCGCCTGACGCCCAGAACATGCACCGGAACCTCGATGACGTTCTCGATCAGCGTCATGTGGCTCCACAGGTTGAAGTTCTGGAACACCATGCCGAGCTTGGCGCGGATGCGTTCGATCTGCCGGCGGTCGGCAGGCACGGTGTGGCCGTGGCTGTCTGCCTTGAGTTTGATCTCCTCGCCATTGACGCGGATGATGCCGCTGGTCGGATTTTCCAGGCAGTTGATGCAGCGCAGCAGCGTCGACTTGCCGGAACCCGAGCCGCCGATAATGGCGATCACCTCGCCGTCGCGCGCCGACAGCGATACGCCTTTCAGCACATGCAGATGGCCGAATTTCTTGTGCAGGTTCTCGACATGGATGGCTTCGGCGGCGCCGTCCTGCGCCTTGCCGGATTGGACTGCGGCGGTTCCCGCCGCGCTCACCGGGGAACCTCTGCCACAGGGTCCACGGCAGATCGTCGAACGTCTATCCGGCTAATCAACATACGCTGTAATGCCCACTCCAGACTTCAGCATGGACCCAACAGCGCGAGCCCGTCAATCCCGCTCATTACGGCACTTGCGGCCTTATTGTGCAAGTGTATAAATAGCCTCCGATGAAATTTTTTCCATTTTTTTCACCTTGAACACGGCATTGAAAAGGGCACTGATGAGCGCTTTCGGATCACAATCCATGGCGGCGCCGTTGCGGCGCGTGCTGATGCGGTCGGCGGCCAATGCCATGCGCGGTGCCGACCGGGCTACCTGGCACTATGGCCCGGGTTTCGACCCGGCGAAAGCGGCGGCGCAGCACGCGGCTCTCGCTGAGCTGGTGACGGCGTCCGGCGCCGAAATCGAATGGATCGATGACAAGGCCGACGGGCTGTCGGATTCCGTATTCACCCACGACCCGTCGCTGATGACCGACCGCGGCGCGCTGATCCTGTCCATGGGCAAGCCATTGCGCGCCCGGGAGCCATCGCTGCATGAGGAAACCTACACACGCCTGGGTATTCCTATCCTCGGCCGCGTCGAGGCTCCCGGCCAGGTCGAAGGCGGCGATTGCGTATGGCTGGATGCCAGCACGCTGGTGATCGGGCGCGGGGTGCGCTCCAACCAGGAAGGCATACAGCAGGTTTCCAACCTGCTGACGCCGCTCGGCATTTCCGTCTACGGCTTCGATCTGCCGCTGTGGCAGGGCGAGGAGGCGTGCCTGCATCTGATGTCGGTGATCAGCCCGCTGGCCGACGACCTGGCCCTGGTCTATTCACCGCTTTTGCCGGCGCCGTTCTATCAGTTGCTGAAGGCGCGCGGCATCCGGCTGGTGGAAGGCGACGCCGAAGAGTTTGCCGCGTCCAACGGCCTCAGCCTGAACGTGCTGCCGACGAGCCCGCATAAAGTCATTGCCGTCGCCGGCTTTCCCAAGACCAAGGCCGCGATGGAAGCCGCCGGCTGCACGGTTCAAATCTTCGAGGCGGATGCCCTCTGCATCGCCTGCGAAGGTGGGCCGACATGCCTGACGCGGCCCATCCTGCGGCAATGAATGAGCGCCGCAAGTTCCGCCGCGAGGGCGAGGAGCGGCGGCGGCAGGATTTGATCGACGCGACCCTGGACAGCGTGGCCGAACATGGGCTGGAGGGCGCCAGCCTGCGCACCATCGCACTGCGCGCCGGCGTCACCGCCGGGCTGATCCGGCACTATTTCCCCGGCAAGGAAGACTTGCTGCAGGAAGCGTACGCGGCGCTGATGGGCCGCATGATCGAGCAGGCGAAGGCGGCATTGCTCATGGAAAACGCCTCGCCGCGCCAGCGCCTTGCGGCCTTCGTTACTGCCAACCTCAACGCGCCGATCATCGATGCACGCGTGTTTTCGCTGTGGGCAACCTTCATCGGCCGCGCCGGCGCGGATCCGAGCCTGGCTCGCGCCCACCGCGAAGGCTATCTTGGCTTTCGCAACGAGGTGGAAGCAGTCGTTGCCGAAGTGCTCGGCGCCGAGCAGCGCAGGCCAAACGCAAATGAGCTGCGCCGCCATGCCATTGCCATCAACGCTATCATCGACGGGCTCTGGATCGAAGGCTGTCTGGCCGCAGAGATGTTTTCGCCTGGAGAATTGGCGGCGATCGGCGTCAAAGCCATAGAGGCCGAACTCGGCCTCGCGCCGCAAAAGGGAGAGAAGCTATGACCACCATCGGCGAAGCGCTGATCACGCTGCTCGAAGCGCATGGCGTCGACACCGTTTTCGGCATTCCTGGCGTCCACACTGTCGAGCTTTACCGCGGGCTGGCGCGTTCAAAGATACGCCATGTCACGCCGCGTCACGAACAGGGCGCCGGCTTCATGGCCGACGGCTATGCCCGTGCCAGCGGCCGGCCGGGCGTTGCCTTTGTCATCACCGGACCGGGGCTGACCAACACCATCACCGCAATGGGCCAGGCGCGCGCCGATTCGGTGCCGATGCTGGTGATTTCGGGCGTCAACGCGATGCCGACGCTGGGAAAGGGGCTGGGCTTCCTGCACGAACTGCCGGACCAGCGCGGCATGATGGAGAAGGTGGCGCTGTTTTCGCAGCGTGTCACCGAGGCCAGCGAATTGCCTGGCGCTTTGGCGCGGGCCTTCGCGCTGTTTTCGTCGTCGCGGCCGGGCCCCGTCCATATCGAGATCCCGACCGACGTCATGGTCAAACCGGCCGACGGCATCGCTGCTTCGCTCACCAATGCAGCGCCGCCGGCGCCGGATGGCGCAGCCATTGCCGAGGCAGCCAAACTGATCGCAGCCGCGCGCCGACCGCTGATCCTTGCCGGTGGCGGCGCCAAGCGCGCCGAACAGCCACTGCAGCGCCTGGCCGAGCGGCTCGGCGCACCTGTCGTCCAGACCGCCAATGCGCGCGGTCTGCTGCACGCGCATCCGCTTTGCGTGCCGGCCAGCCCCAGCCTGAAGGCGGTGCGTGCGCTGATGGCAGACGCCGATCTGGTCATCGCCGCCGGCACCGAATTCGGCCCGACCGACTATGACGGTTACAGCGACGGCGGCTTCGTGCTGCCCGCCAATCTGATCCGCATCGATATCGGCGCCGACCAGCTCGCCCGCCGCCCGGTGAGCGTCGGCATCCAGGCCGATTGCGCGGAGGCGCTTGGTGCACTGCTAGGCGCGCTCCACCCTGATCATGCCGCAGCGAAGGACGGCGAGAGCCGCGCAGCCGCGTCGAGAAAGGCGGCCTTTGCCGAGCTCAGCCCGGCCTATGCCGCGCAGGTGCGTGCGGTGGAAACCATCCGCGACGCACTGCCGGGCGCCATCATCGTCGGCGATTCCACCCAGCCGATCTACGCCGCCAATCTCTATTACGACCATGACCGGCCAGGCGGCTGGTTCAACGCCGCCACCGGTTTCGGCGCGCTCGGCTACGGGCCGCCGGCGGCGATCGGCGCGGCGCTCGCCATGCCCGGCGTGCCGGTGGTTTGCCTGACCGGCGACGGCGGCTTCCAGTTCACCTTGCCGGAGCTAGGCGCGGCGCTCGATGCACCCGCACCGGTCATCTTCGTCGTCTGGAACAACAGAGGCTATCGCGAGATCGAAACGTCGATGCTCGATGTCGGCGTCGAGCCGGTCGGCGTGTCCCCGGCGCCGCCGGATTTCTGCAAGCTGGCCGAGGCCTATGGTATATCAGCCGAGCGGCTTGCCGGTACTGCCGGTCTCGCCGATGCGCTCAAGCGCGCACGCGCAACCAGACTGCCGCACGTCATCGAAATCACCATCGACTGACGCCTGGCCGCGCGCCGGATGTCCATGCGCGGGGGTCGGAAGGGGCGGTCGGCGGCTTCGAGCGATGCAAAGACGCAACAACTGCCATGTCGAGATGTCGGTTGAGTGATCGTGCAAAAGGCGCGACGCTCTGCGTCGGCGCGGCACGACAAGCGACATAATCATAAGAAAGACAGGAGCGTCCAGGATGACGGAAACAGTTCAGGGCAAGCATATCGTGGTGACCGGTGGCACCGGGGCGCTGGGTGCCGCGGTCGTCGGCAAATTGCTGGCGGACGGCGCGATCTGCCATGTGCCCAATGCCCACGCGTCGGCCCCCACGCATTTCCCCTTCGCGGCCCATGATCGCGTCCGGCTGGCGCATAATGTCGATCTCGCCGATCCTGCCAAGGTCGATGCCTTCTATGACAGCGTTCCCGAATTGTGGGCCTCCATCCATCTGGCCGGCGGCTTTGCCATGGCCCCCGTCGAGAAAATCGAATCCGCATCCTTTGCCGAAATGATGGACACCAACGCCCGCACCGCCTTTCTGTGCTGCCGCGCGGCAGTACGCTCCATGCTGGGCTCGAACACAGCGGGCCGCATCGTCAATGTCACGGCACGCGCCGGGCTCGACCCGCGCAGAGGCGCCGGCATGGTCGCCTATACCGCCAGCAAAGCGGCAGTGGCGGCGATGACCGTGGCGATGGCGGAAGAGCTGAAGCATAAAGGCATACTGGTCAACGCGGTAGCGCCCTCGACGCTCGATACGCCGGCCAACCGCGCCGACATGCCGGATTCCGATTTCGGCAGATGGGTCAGCCTCGAAGCCGCCGCCGAGGCAATCGCCTATCTGGCATCACCGGCCAATCTGGCAATGAGCGGAACGCTGGCGCCACTTTACGGCCGCGCCTGAAGTTCCGCCGCGCAGGCGACTCATTTGGTTTGGCTTCCGATGGCGGCCTTTGCCGACCTCGCCTGATCTACAGCGGAGGTTAGCCATTCAATCATGGCGACCGCCGACGCCTCCACGGCATTAGAAGGCCTGCGACTACGTCAGGTTCGAGACGCCCGCTTCCACGACCTCGACTGCGTCGCCGATGGCGATCGCGCCGGCGTTGTTGGGAATCGCATTCTGGCCGAAGATGATGCCGCCCTTGGCGGAGCGGTGGATTTTGCCAAGCGTCTGCAACGGCTCGCGCGGGTCCGGCTGCTCGCCGCTCAACGGATCTCGGGTCGTGATGACGCACCGCGAGCAAGGCTTTGCGATGCGCAACTCGACAGCGCCGATGCGGATCGTCTTCCAGCTGTCTTCGAGCCATGCGCCGTCTGCGTCGACGACGATGTTTGGCCGGAACCGCGCCATCTCGATGGGCCTGGCAAGATGGCTGTTCAGATGGTTCAGCGAGCCTGTCGTGGCGATCAGCAGCGGAAAACCGTCGGCAAAGCCGACGAAATCGCCGGGCTGGCCGAATTCCGCATCGACCGGCCGGTTTTGCGGATCATCGAAATAGACGAGATCGACGGGCCGGCCAAGAATAGCCGAGAGATAGGCGCCGGCGGCCGGATCGCCCGGCCGCGCGGCAGCCATATCCTTCCAGATCTTGACTTGCCGGAGCGCGGTGCCGGGAGCCGGAGCCTCGACGAAGTGCGAGCCATGCCTGTCATGTTTCAACAGGATGCCCGTTTCGCGATGCTCGACGTCGATCGTCGTCATATCAGGTATCTGGCGAATGGTGAGGAACTGCCCATCCTTGTCGACGACCATCCAGCGGCGGTCGCCTTCCATGCCCATTGTCTCGATGTCGGCGCTCGGCACGGCATGGCCGCGCAGGCTCTTGACCGGATAGCGATAGAGTTCGGCGACCTTCATCCCGCATGCTTCTCTGTTGCCCGAAGGGCCTTCCGTGTTTACGTCTGCAACGACGGCCGAGCCTACAACCGCGCGTGCGGAATTGAGGGGGTTGCACGGTCTTAGTCTTGTGCCAATCGCGCAGCCGAGCATGAAAAACCCGCGAGCCTTGCGGCCCGCGGGTTTTCTTGTTCAGGCTGCGCGCGAGGCGCAGCCGAGGCCTAGCTTGCGCGAAGCGGCTTACGCGCTGCGCGCGAAGCGGCTTAGCTGCCCTGCTTCTTCAGCGCGGCGCCAAGGATGTCGCCCAGCGAAGCGCCGGAGTCGGTAGAGCCGTACTGTGCGACGGCTTCCTTCTCTTCGGCGATTTCCAGCGCCTTGATCGAGACCTGCAGCTTGCGGGTCTTCTTGTCGAAGGCGATGACGCGGGCGTCCAGCTTCTGGCCGACCGAGAAGCGCTCGGGGCGCTGCTCGTCACGGTCCCGGCTGAGGTCGTTGCGCTTGATGAAGGTCTCGATGCCGCTGTCGACCAGCCGCACTTCCAGACCGCCATCCTTGATGCCGGTGACTTCGCAGGTGACGACAGCGTTCTTGCGCAGTTCGCCTGAAGTCGCGGCTTCGCCGACCGTGTCCTTGGCCAGCTGCTTGATGCCGAGCGAGATGCGCTCCTTGTCGATGTCGACGTCGAGCACCTGCGCCTTGACCATGTCGCCGCGATTGTACTCTTCGATGACCTGCTCGCCCGGACGGGTCCAGTCGAGGTCGGAAAGGTGCACCATGCCGTCCACGTCGCCTTCGAGGCCGATGAACAGGCCGAACTCGGTCTTGTTCTTGACCTCGCCCTCGACCTGGCTGCCGACCGGATGGCTCGCGGCAAAAGCCTGCCACGGGTTTTCCAGCGTCTGCTTGAGGCCGAGCGAGATGCGGCGCTTGGCCGGATCGACCTCGAGCACCACAACGTCGACTTCCTGCGTCGTCGACAGGATCTTGCCGGGGTGCACGTTCTTCTTGGTCCACGACATTTCCGAAACGTGGATGAGGCCTTCGATGCCCGGCTCCAGCTCGACGAACGCGCCGTAGTCGGTGATGTTGGTGACGGTACCCTTGATCTTCTTGCCGATCGGGAACTTGGTGCCGATCTCGGACCACGGATCGCTCTCGAGCTGCTTCATGCCGAGCGAGATGCGGTGGGTTTCCTGGTTGATGCGGATGATCTGCACCTTGACCGTCTGACCGATGTTGAGGATTTCGGTCGGATGGTTGACGCGGCGCCACGCCATGTCGGTGACATGCAGCAGGCCATCGATGCCGCCGAGGTCGACGAACGCACCGTAGTCGGTGATGTTCTTGACGACGCCTTCGACAACCTGGCCCTCTTCGAGGTTCTGCACGATTTCCGAACGCTGTTCGGCGCGGCTTTCCTCGAGCACGGTGCGGCGCGACACAACGATGTTGCCGCGGCGGCGATCCATCTTGAGGATCTCGAAGGGCTGCGGGTTGTGCATCAGCGGGGAGACATCGCGGATCGGGCGGATATCGACCTGGCTGCGCGGCAGAAAGGCCACGGCGCCGTCGAGGTCGACAGTGAAGCCGCCCTTGACCTGGTTGAAGATGACGCCTTCGACGCGCTCACCCTTGGTGAACTTCTCTTCGAGCTTGACCCAGCTCTCTTCGCGGCGGGCTTTGTCGCGCGACAGGACGGCTTCGCCCAGCGCGTTTTCGATGCGCTCGACCATGACCTCGACCGTGTCGCCGACCTTGAGCGTCGAGTCCTTGCCCTTGACGCCGAATTCCTTCAGCGGCACGCGGCCTTCGACCTTGAGGCCGACATCGATGATGGCCATGTCTTTTTCGATCGCCAGGATCGTGCCCTTGACGACCTGACCTTCGCCGGAGTGACCGGTGGTAAATGATTCTTCGAGCAGGCTCGCGAAATCGTCGCGAGTGGGATTTGCAGCTGACATATTTTCTCCTGGAGTGCCCCGCATCTGAAGCGGGACGGGCGCCGTGGGTTAGCGTTGCGTTGGCCTGCCGGCGTTCCGGGCTACAAAAGCCCTGGGCCGCCTAAGCGGCAATTCCGGCGCATGAAGAATGCTGGCAGGCTGGTTCGTGCCCGATATGGGTATTTTCTTCGCTTCCGGCAATCGGTGGCAGCGGGAAAACCCTGGATCAGGCTTTATCTCTCTTGGCCAAGGCGTCGTCGATGATCGCTTTGGCCGCCAGAAACGCGGCCTCTATAGCCATTTCGGAGGTATCAAGCAAGTGCGCGTCGGCGGCGGGCTTCAGCGGCGAGTCGGCCCTGCCCATGTCGCGCTCGTCGCGGCGCATGATATCGGCAAGGATTTCGGCGAAATTGGCAGTGCCGCCGATGCTCTCGATTTCCGCCAGCCGGCGCTGCGCCCGCACCTGCGCACTCGCCGTCACATAGAGTTTTATGTCGGCGTCAGGGCACACGACCGTGCCGATGTCGCGCCCGTCGAGCACCGCGCCCGGCGGCGTTTTGGCGAAATCGCGCTGCTTTTCGACCAGGATGCGCCGAACGGTAGGGTAAACCGCTACCTTCGAAGCCGCTTCGCCGACAGCATGCGCCGACAAGACCGCCCGGTCGAGCTTGGCTAGATTGACCTGGCGGGCAGCGGTTTCGGCGGCCGAGACATTGTCGAGCGGCAGCGCGTGCCGGATCAACGCATGGGCGACCGCGCGATAAGTGAGGCCGGTGTCGAGCAGGTTGAGACGGTAGTGGTCGGCCAGCCGGCGGGCCAGCGTGCCCTTGCCGGCGCCGGCCGGGCCGTCGATGGCGATGGTGAACGGCAATTCGCGACCTCGAAGATTTGCTGCTATCAGGATCGAAACTGGAAACCCGCATCTTTCAGCTTCAGAGCTTCATTTCCAGCGTAAAAGCCACTGTGCAGATGATTTAGATTTTTCCGCACCAGGCGTAGCAGCGCGTCGCCAATCTTGGTGAATGCCGCATGCTTCTCTATCAACTGCCCAAGATCGTCGAAGTCGCGCGCTTGGAAATAAAATCGGCCCTGAAAAATTGAACTGCCTTCGGTCCGGGATGGGTTGTACTGTATCACAGATGAGCGGCTGAGATCGGGATCATACGTATCGTTGTATGGATTGTGGTTCCAAACAATTTCCTCCCTCAGTGCCTTGGGAACGAGATGAAAGCCCTCGACCTTACGGCCCGGGTGCACTCGTTCAAATTTTTCTTTCAGCGAGGGTGCGGGGGTCTTCGACTGGCTGTTGATCACCGCGAATACCCCCTTTGAAAGCACGAGGGACTGAAGCTCAGTTTGATCTTTGTCTGACAACCAGAAATTGACCTGCCTGCCCATCATTGCCGCGATTCCGACATTGCACTCTCATGCACGAATACTGCACATTGAGACAGGGAAAATCACCCAATCTCCGCGCCCAGCCCCGTCATCAGCCCCATGAACTCCGGGAAGCTCGTCGCGATCATTGCGGCGTCGTCGATGGTTACCGGCTTTTCCGTTGCCAGCCCCATCACCAGGAAGCTCATGGCGATACGATGGTCGAGATGCGTCTGCACCGTCGTGTCCTGGCCATTGGGATGGCCGCCCAGCCCCTTGCCGCCGGGCTTTCCGCGCACCGCGAGCGAAGCTTCGCCTTCGGTGCAGTCGACGCCGTTGAGCTTCAGCCCATTGGCAACCGCTGCCAGTCGGTCGGATTCCTTCACCCGCAGCTCTTCCAGCCCCTGCATCAACGTCTCGCCCTCGGCGAAGCTCGCGGCAACCGCCAGCACCGGATATTCGTCGATCATCGACGGCGCCCGCTCGGGCGGCACGGTGACGCCCTTGAGCTCGGAGTAGCGCACGCGCAGATCGGCAACATTCTCGCCGCCGGCATTGCGCGGGTTCAAGATGTCGATCTGGCCGCCCATTTCCTGCAACGTTAGAAGCAGGCCGGTGCGGGTGGGGTTCATCAGCACGTTCTCGATGACGATGTCCGAACCCGGCACGATCAGTGCCGCGACCAGCGGGAAGCCGGCCGAGGAGGGGTCGCCGGGCACGGCGATGGTCTGCCCCGTCAATTTGCCCTGGCCCTCGATGAAGATGTGGCGCACGCCGCGCTCGTCGGTCTCGACCGAGAGATTGGCGCCAAATCCCCTAAGCATCTTTTCGGTATGATCGCGCGTCATCACCGGTTCGATCACGGTGGTGATGCCGGGCGTGTTGAGGCCTGCCAGCAGCACGGCCGACTTCACCTGCGCCGAGGCCATCGGCACGCGGTAGGTAATGGGTGCGGCGTGTTTCGGCCCATGCAGCGTGATCGGCATGCGGTCGCCCGGCGTCGCCTTCAGCACCTGCACGCCCATCTGGCGCAAGGGTTCGAGCACGCGGCCCATCGGCCGTCCGGACAGCGATGCGTCGCCGATGAAGGTCGTTTCCATGTCGTAAGTGCCGACGAGGCCCATTGTGAGGCGGGAGCCGGTGCCGGCATTGCCGAAATCGAGCGGGCCTTCCGGCTGCAGCAGCGCGCCATTTCCGGTGCCGCGGATCACCCACTCGGCGCCGCGCTTCTCGATATGCGCGCCCATCGCCTTCATGGCGGCCGCCGTGCGCATCACATCCTCGCCTTCGAGCAGGCCGGTGACGCGGGTTTCGCCGGAGGCAAGGCCGCCGAACATCATGGAACGGTGCGAAATCGACTTGTCGCCCGGCACGCGAGCGGTGCCGGAAAGGGCGGATGATTTGCGGGCGGTGGCCGGCTTGGCAGCGGCGGCGTGAGACATGGAATTTCCCTGGACGGAATGCCGGCGCACCGGCGCTTTTCATTTGTTGCGGCGGTCTCGTATCACGGCGGGCACGAATGGTCATCCCCATGGTCGTCGCTTGGCGCGAGGCCTTTCAGTGCTTGGTTTTGTGACGCCGGCTTTTCGCTTTGACAGCGCGGTAAACTGTGGTTAAGGGGACCACTCTTTTACTGACGAGGCTTGACGTGGCAAAAAACGAACTTGGCACAAAGCGTGTCGACCCTGAAACGGGCCGAAAATTCTACGACCTGAACAAGGACCCTATCGTCTCGCCCTATACGGGCAAGACGTATCCGCGTTCCTATTTCGAGGACGGCAAGATCGCCGCCCTCGAAGAGGAAGAGGAAGTGGCCGAGAAGGAAGTGGACGCCGAGGAAGAAGAAGGCGTTGAAGTCGTCTCGCTTGAAGAGGCCGACGAAGACGTCAAGGCCGGCGACGAGCTTCCCGACCTGGGCGACGACGAGGACGATGTCGATCTAGGCGACGATGAGGACGATACTTTCCTTGCCGACGAAGAGGAAGAAGACGACGACGTCGCCGACATGATCGGCGTCGGCGACGACGACGACGAAGTCTAAGAACGCTTCGAACGCATGCATTTAGCGGCGTTGACGGGCTATGACGAAAAAGCGGCCCTCGAAGGCTTGATCTTCAGGGAAGGCGGGGTTAGAAGCCGCCTGCACTAAGCGGCGCGGTCCTGAAACCCGCGCCGGACCTCTCGCCGGCAACGGCGACGGCTGACTGCCGGAGTGGGGCCATAGCTCAGTTGGGAGAGCGCTTGAATGGCATTCAAGAGGTCGTCGGTTCGATCCCGATTGGCTCCACCAAACAGTCTCTTTCCGACGCTCGGTTTCGCGGCATTCATGCTTGTCGCCTGCCAGTCGGCGCCTGAACCATCATCGCCGCCGCCAGCGCCCGCACCTCAGCCCATGGCGCCTGCCGCGATCTCTGCTCCTGATGGTGCGGCGGTCCTCGATCCATCCGTGCGGGTCATGCCGCCCGGCGAAGGCGTCCCGGCCAAATATGTCGCGTTTTCCGGCATATGGGGCGGACAGCTGGACGGGATGTATGATGGCAAGCTCGCTGTGCTGACGATTACGCGCGGCGGCAATGTCACCGCCACCTATGCCTGGGGCGATGTCGGCGACAACAAACCGGGCGTGGCAGATGGCGAAGGCAAGATTTTCGGCAACACGCTGAAACTGCGGCGCCTTCCCAATGGCGCGGACGTCAGCGCGGTCATTCAAGCGGACGGAACGCTGGCCGTCACCTATGGGCTTGCCGACCGCACCTATACGGGCACGTTCACCAAGCAGTAATCGCGAGAGCTAATCTTCCGGGGGAGCCACGGCTGGCCCCTTCCCTTGATCAGTGCAGGCCGAATTCGCGCAGCAGTTCTTCGCGATAGCGCACGAAGCGGCTCTCGCTGCGCTCGCGCGGGCGTGGCAGGTCGATGTCGATCAACCGCGCCGCGCCGCCTTTCTCCTTGGGCAGGATCAGCACCCGGTCGGCAAGATAGATCGCCTCCTCCAGATCGTGGGTGACCATCACCATGGTGACGTTCTCCTCGCTCCAGATGCGCGCCAGTTCCTCCTGCATGCCGATCTTGGTCATGGCGTCCAGCGCCCCCAGCGGCTCGTCGAGCAGAAGGATTTCGGGCTGCACGGTGAGCGCCCGGGCGATGCCGACGCGCTGCGCCATGCCGCCGGAAAGCTGGCTCGGAAAAGCATCCGCGAATTCGGCAAGGCCGACCAGCGCGACGTAGAAGCGGGCGCGTTCCTCGGCTTGCTTCCTGGGAACGCCGCGCACTTCGAGGCCGAACGCGACATTGCCGAGCACGCTCAGCCAGGGCAGCAGCCGCGGCTCCTGGAAAATCACGGCACGCTCGGCGCCGACGCCATGCACCGGCTGGCCGTCGATGGCGACACCGCCGCTGTCGGCCGCCTCCAGCCCGGCCAGAATACGCAGCAACGTGGTCTTGCCGGAGCCGCTGGCGCCGACAATGACCAGGCATTCCCCCGAACGAATGTCGAGGTTGAGCGTCCGCAGCACGGCAAGCTGGCGCCCGCCGAGGCTGAAGGATTTGGACAGGTCGCGGATCGAGACCTCCCCGCCGCGGTTGGAACCGGTCATCTCATCTCTCAGCTATTCCAGAGCTCAGTTGATCTTGGTTTCGCCGGGCCGGTACAGGATGTCGGCGGCTTTCAGCTTGCCCTTGGCCAGACGGCCGTCGCGCTCCAGCACGGCGACCCAGAAGTCGATGTCGCGGTCGGTCGCCTGCGCACCTTCGCGCAGACCAAAGCCGGTCCAGTAGCGGGCGAGATCGCCGTTTTCACCGCGCTTGTCGAGGATAGTGGCCAGCACCTTGCGGGCTTCGTCCGGGTTCTGGCGCGACCAGTCCGAGGCGCGCGCCGACTGTTCGACGAAGTTGCGCGCCGCATCCGGGTTGGCGGTAATGAAGTCGCGCCTGAGTACGACGAAGCCGCCGGCGAGTTCGCCGAGCACCTGCGTGTCGTCGAACACGCCGCGCACGCCGCCATTGGCGACCAGCGCGCCGGCAAAGGTCGCCTGCCAGTAGCCGAGGCCGGCAATGTCGACCTGGCGCGAGCGCAGCGTCTGCTCAAGCTGCGGGCCGGGCACGACAATGAGGTTGGCGGCGGTCGGCGGCAGGCCGACGCTGTGCAGGGCCTCACGCACCGTATAGTCGAGATGAGCGCCGAGCGTGTTGACCGAGATGGTCTTGCCGGCAATGTCGGCGATCGATTTGATCGGGCTGTCTTCCAGCACGTAGAAGACGCTCTTCACATCCTTGTTGATGCCGTTGCTCGGATACGCCGCGACGAAGTCGTTGCCGCCGGAGATCGAGTTGATCACCGCCGCGGTGGCGGCCGAGCCGATGTCGACGCTGCCGGAAGACAGCGCAAACAGCGATTCCGGTCCGCCCGAGGAATAGCCGACATTCTCCAGCTCGACGCCGAGCCCTTTGAAGTAGCCAAGCTCGTCGGCCAGCTCGTGCGGGGAGATGCTGCCACGGCTGGCGAGGTAGCGGAACTTGACGGCTGCGGCTTGCGCAAAGGCCATGCGCGGCAGGCCGGCGGCGATGAGGCCGGCGGCAAGCGGCGCGCCGGCAAGCAGCGAACGGCGGGTGATTTTCATGATCGGGTCCTTCCTGGAGGTAAACGGTGAGGGGCGGACTGCTCAGTTGACAGGATTGCTCCAGCGACAGAGCCGCCGCTGCAGGGTGACCAATGCCTGGTTGGCGATCAGGCCAAGCCCGGCGAGGATGACGATTGCCGCAAACATCAGCGGGATCTGGAAATTGTACTGCGCGTTCATCACCTGGAAGCCGATGCCCTTGTTGGCACCGATCATCTCGGACGCGATCAGCAGCAGCAGCGCCGTGGTGGCGCTCAGCCGCAAGCCGACGAAGATCGACGGCACGGCGCCCGGCAGTACGACGCGGCGAAACACGGTGAGCCGGCTCGCACCATAGACGCGCGCCATTTCAAGCAGCTTGGGATCGACTTCCTTGACGCCGCTGATGGTGTTGAGCAGCAGCGGAAACAGCGTCGCCCAGAAGATGACGAAGATCTTCGAGGTCTCGCCAAGTCCCAAGAGCAGGATGAACACCGGATAGAGCGCCAGCGCCGACGTCTGCCGGAACACCTGCAGGATCGGATCGAGCGCGGTTTCGACCGGGCGCACCTGGCCCATGAACAGGCCGAGCGGAATGGCAACGGCGACGGCTGCGGCAAAGGCGATGCCGGCGCGTTGCAGGCTGATGGCGATGTCGCCGAGCAGGCTGCCGCCGGCAAGCCCCTTCCAGAGTGCGACGACGATCATGTCGATCGGCGGCAGCACCGCCGCGTTGACCCAGCCGACGCTGCTCGCCACCTGCCAGAGCGCCAGGAAGCCGGCAAGCACGCCGTAGCGCTTCAGGAAGCGAACAGCCGCCTTGCTGCCGAGGTTCAGGAAGTCGGTGCCGAGCCCAGTTTCGCCACCACTGCGGCGAACCGTGATCTGCCGATCGATGTGCTGCAACGTCATTGCTTCACCCCTTCGATGCCAAGGTCATTCGGCGGCAAGGACGGTCGAGCGGGCGACGGTCCATGGATTTTCCGGGCGCCTGAGGCCGAGATTCTCGCGCAGCGTGCGGCCTTCGTAAGCCGTGCGGAACAGGCCGCGCCGTTGCAGTTCGGGAATGACCAGGTCGACGAAATCGTCGAGCGCGCCGGGCAGCCAAGGCGGCAGGATGTTGAAGCCGTCGGCCGCCTCGCTGGTGAACCATTCCTCCAGCTGATCGGCGACCTGCGTGACGCTGCCGACGATGGTGTAGTGGCCGCGCGCCGTCGCTACCCATTGGTAAAGCTGGCGGATGCTGAAATTGTGCTCGTCGGCAATCTGCCGGATCAGCGCCTGGCGGCTTTTCATGCCTTCGGTTTCCTTGCTCGGCGGCAACGGGCCGTCGAGCGGATAGCCCCTGATGTCGAGCGTCTGGCCGGCCAGCCCGTTGAGCAGGGCGACACCGTCCTCGGGCAGGATAAGGTCGTTAAGCTGTTGGTATTTGGCACGGGCCTCGTCCTCGGTGCGGCCGACGAAGGGCGCGACGCCCGGCATGATCAGCACCTGGTCGGGATCGCGGCCGACTTCAGCCACGCGCGCCTTGATGTCGCGGTAGAATTCCTGCGCCGTCTCGAGCTTCTGATGGGCCGTGAAGATGACCTCGGCCGAGTGCGCGGCAAGCCCACGGCCGTCTTCCGACTGCCCCGCTTGTACGACAACCGGATGTCCTTGCACCGGGCGCGGCACGTTGAGCGGACCCTTGACGCTGAAATGCTCGCCCTTGTGGTCGATGTCGTGCAATCTGTCCTTGTCGTAGAAACGGCCCGACTGCTTGTCGCGGATGAAGGCGTCATCCTCCCAGCTGTCCCACAGCGCCTTGACCGTCTCGACATGCTCATGCGCCCTGGCATAGCGCTCGGCATGGCTGGGCTGGACGTCGCGGTTGAAATTGCGTGCCGTTTCGTCGCCGGCCGAGGTCACCACGTTCCAGCCGGCGCGGCCGTTCGACAACAGGTCCAGCGAAGCGAATTTGCGCGCCAGCGTGTAGGGCTCCTCATAGGTGGTGGAGGCCGTTGCGATGAAGCCGAGATGCGTCGTCAGCGGCGCCAGCGCCGCAAACAGCGTCACCGGCTCGAAACCGGCGATCTTGGCGTTGCCGCCCTCGCGGGCGCCGAGGCCGACGGTCAGGTTGTCGGCCAGGAAATAGGCGTCGAACAGGCCGCGCTCGGCGGTCAGCGCCAGTTGCTTGTGGAACTCGAAATTGGTGGCGCCGTCGGCCGGCGCATCGGGATGACGCCAGGCGGCGATATGCTGCCCGCCGCCGGGCAGGAAGGCGCCGAGCTTGATCTGCCGCGGCCTGCTATCGGACTTGCTGGTTCGGGTCATTGCAGGCGTCCTTCTGGTCTATGCGGGATGGACTATTGCGTCGCGGATCATGGTTTCAGGCGGCAAGGACGACGCTGTAGGGCACGCCGGCCACCCGGCATGCCTCGGCGACCGCCTGCCGGGCTCGCGCCTTGACTGCCTCTGACACCAGCACGCCATCGGCAAAGTCCTTGTCCGAGGCGTAGATCGCGGTCGGCAGGGTCTGCGCCTCGAAGAAGCCGAACAACGGCCGCAACTGGTGTTCGACGACAAGCGAATGACGCTCGCCGCCGCCTGTTGCCGCCAGGATGATCGGCTTGCCGCGCAGCGACGACGGGTCGAGCAGGTCGAAGAAGTGCTTGAACAGCCCGGTGTAGCTGCCCTTGAAGGTCGGGGAGCCGACCACCAGCACGTCGGCGCCGAGCAGCTGCTCGATAATACCGCGCGCCGCCGGATCGAGATCGCCAAGCTGTCTTGCAGGCGCAAAGGACGGGCCGAGATCCTCGATGTCGAAAACGCTCAAAGCCGAGCCGGCCCGGCTCGCCACCTCACCGGCGATGTGGCTGACGAATGCCTTCGTCTTGGACGGACGGGTCAGGTTGCCGGACAACCCCACCACCAGCTTTTTTGACATCCGAGGCTCCTTCTCGCAAACGCACTATCCGCATTAAGCCTACCGATTTTGTAGAATTAAATGAGCGAGAAGATTTCAAAACCGGGCTCTGAAGCGAATGGAGTTTGCGGTACATCGCCTTTGGTTGGTTCATTTGGCCCCAAAAGCGCCGCGGCAGATGCTGACGCGGTCGCGCAAGGCATCGCCGGGGACCATGGCCTTGGTCCTTTGCGCACCGATGGGTATCGTCGCGAAACCGTCAAGGGCCGGCGGCATTGACACTGCGTTGTGTGAGTGTCGATTGAACCCGATCGCGTGGGCGACGAAGTAGGCAACTGGAATCAAAGAACAGGATGCGCGCATGAAGAAGATCGGCTTTCTTTCTTTCGGCCATTGGTCGCCCTCGTCGCAATCGCAGACGCGCTCGGCTTCCGACGCGCTGCTGCAGTCGATCGACCTGGCCGTCGCCGCCGAGGAGCTGGGCGCGGACGGCGCCTATTTCCGCGTCCATCATTTTGCCCGCCAGCTCGCTTCGCCATTTCCGCTTCTGGCCGCGGTCGGCGCCCGCACCAGCCGCATCGAGATCGGCACCGCCGTCATCGACATGCGCTATGAGAATCCGCTGTATATGGCCGAGGATGCGGGTGCTGCCGACCTGATCGCCGGTGGCCGGCTGCAGCTTGGCATCAGCCGCGGTTCGCCGGAGCAGGTGATCGACGGCTGGCGCTACTTCGGCTACGTGCCGCAGGACGGCAAAAGCGATGCCGACATGGCGCGCAACCATGCCGAGGTGTTCCTGGACGTGCTGCGCGGCGAAGGTTTCGCGCAACCCAATCCGCGGCCGATGTTCCCCAATCCTCCGGGAATGCTGCGGCTCGAGCCGTTCTCGGCCGGCCTGCGCGACCGGATCTGGTGGGGCGCCGCTACCAACGCCACCGCCGAATGGGCGGGCAAGCTCGGCATGAACCTGCAAAGTTCGACGCTGAAGTTCGATGAGGGCGGCCAGCCGCTCCACATCCAGCAGGCCGAACAGATCCGCGCCTATCGCGCGGCGTGGAAGGCGGCCGACCACACACGCGAGCCGCGCGTGTCGGTCAGCCGCAGCATCTTTGCGCTGGTGAACGACCGCGACCGCGCCTATTTCGGCGGCGGCAGCAGCGAAGATCATTTCGGCTATATCGAGCCTGAGAAGCTTGCCGTCTTCGGCCGCTCCTATGCCGCGGAGCCCGATGTGCTGATCGATCAGCTGAAAGAGGACGAAGCGATCGCCGAGGCCGACACGCTGCTTCTGACCGTCCCCAACCAGCTTGGCGTCGAGTACAACGCCCACGTCATCGAGGCGATCCTGAAGCACGTCGCGCCGGCTCTGGGCTGGCGCTGACAAGAGGCGCCAGCCGCCCGGCAAACAAAGAGATAGACCGTTTCGCCGGCAAACGGTGAAACGCTCTAAGGGCAGAGGCGGCTAGGCATCCGCCTTGAAGGTCTGCTTCTGCTGGCCTAGCCCCTCGATGCCCAGTTCCACCACATCGCCGGGCTTCAGGAACACGGGCGGCTTCATGCCCAGCCCAACGCCGGGCGGGGTGCCGGTGGAGATGATGTCGCCAGGATGCAGCGACATGAACTGGCTGAGATAGGAAACGAGATAGGCGACGCCGTAGACCATGGTCCTGGTCGAGCCGTTCTGCATCGTCTTGCCGTTGACCGTCAGCCACATTTTGAGGTTCTGCGGATCGGCAACCTCGTCCTTGGTGACAAGCCACGGCCCGGTCGGACCGAACGTGTCGCAGCTCTTGCCCTTGGTCCACTGGCCCTGGCGCTCGGCCTGGAAGGCGCGCTCGGACACGTCATGGGCAACGGCATAGCCGGCGACATAATCCAGCGCATCGGCCTCGCTGACATATTTGCCTTTTCTGCCGATGACCACGGCGAGTTCAACCTCCCAGTCGGTCTTTTCCGAGCCGCGCGGGATCAGCACATCATCGTCGGGGCCGACAATGGCCGAGCTCGCCTTCATGAAGATGATCGGCTCCGGCGGCACGGTGGCGCCGGTTTCGGCGGCATGATCGGAATAATTCAGGCCGATGCAGATGAACTTGCCCGTGCCGGCGACGCAGGCGCCGAGGCGCGGCTTGCCGGAAACCACCGGCAGCGACTTCGGATCGAGCTTCGACAATGTCTCGAGCGACGCCGGATCGAGCGCCTTGCCGGCAATGTCGGCGACATGACCTGAAAGATCGCGGATCGTGCCATCCGCATCGAGCAGGCCGGGGCGTTCGTTCCCTATCTCGCCATAGCGCAGCAGTTTCATCTTGCTCTCCAAATTGTGGCCCAAGGCCGTTTTCAACACTCGCTCCGCCAAAGCGACGACTGGGCGGACTCTGGCTATCGGACCCGACCTGGGGCAAGCCGGACTTTAGAACTGTTCGAGCCTGGGCCTGCGGATCGAGGCTATTGCTCAGATCGACCAGCCGCCGTCGATATTATAGGCCTGCCCTGAGGTGTACGTGGCGCCGGCGAGGTAGACCGCAAGGTCGGCGATTTCCTCGGGGGTGCCGAGACGGCCCATCGGCTGGCGGGCGATGAAGGCCGCCCGGGCGGCGTCATAGTCGCCCTGCGCATGCATGCGGTCCTGCAGCGACGGGCTCTCGACGGTGCCGGGGCAGATGGCGTTGCAGCGAATGCCCTTGGCGACATAGTCGGCCGCGACCGCCTTGGTCAGGCCGATCACGGCCGCCTTGGTGACGCCGTAGGCGAAACGGTTGGGCACACCCTTGCCGGCGCCGGCGACGGACGACATGTTGATGATCGAGCCGTCGCCGCGCTCCAGCATGCCGGGCAGCACGGCCCGAATGGTGCGGATCATGGCGCGGACATTGAGATTGAAGGCGAAGTCGAGATCGGCATCCTTCATCTCGAGGATCGAGCCGGAATGAACGAAGCCGGCGCAGTTGAACAGCACGTCGACGCGGCCGATTTCGGCGAAGCCCGACGTGACGGCATCATCGTTGAGGACGTCGAGCCTGCGGGTCTTGATGCCGGAGGTCTTGGCGAGTTCGGCCAGCAGCGCCTCGTTGATGTCGGTGGCGTGCACGACGGCACCTGCCTTGGCGAAGGCCAGAGCGCTCGCTCTGCCGATGCCTTGCGCCGCCGCCGTGACGACAACGACCTTGCCTGCCAGATCCGCCATGCGTTTCTCCTCGCCCTCTTTGGCCACTTCCCGGCCCGATTTAATGCGGGCTGACCAGGGCGTCCTGTGCCAGACAGGCGCGACTATGCGGCCTGCACAATCCATCAGTCCAAAATAACAAATGTTTTTTCTGGTTAAAGAACACACGTCCGGGCGTCAAGCCCGAACGCGATCACCTTCGCGACGGCTGATGTAATGCACATCGCTTGCTCTGATGCAACAACATGTATGACAACCGGGCAACGAGTCGCGCTGCCATGGTTCACTCAAGCACAGCGCGCTTCAGGCGGCATTAGTCGCCGTATGGCACCCAGACGTTCTTCACTTCGACGGCGCGGCGCAGCATGGCATCGCCGGCGGCCTCGTCGGACGTCCAGTCGAGGCTGCGGCCGTTGCCGGTCCAGACGCGCTTGAGATTGCCGACGGAATCGGCCTCCGCCTTGGAGCAAGTGTCGGCATCGGCAAACAGCCAGAGCCCGTCGACATCGTCATGCTTGGCCAGCACGCCGGCAAGCTCCGCCGTGCGGCCGGTGACGATGTTGATGGCGCCTGCCGGAACGTCGGAATATTCGATCACCTGGTAGAGATCGGTGGCAAGCAGCGGGTATTTTTCCGACGGCACGGCCACCACCGTGTTGCCCATGGCAAGCGCAGGTGCGATCAGGGAGATCAAGCCGAGCAGCGGCGCGCTGTCCGGGGCGACGATGCCGACGACGCCGACCGGCTCGTGCAAAGCGAGCGTGACGGCGCGGGCCGGTGGCTGATGCACCCTGCCCTCATACTTGTCGGCAAGGCCGGCATAGAGGAACAGGCGCTCGATCGATTGTTCCACTTCCTCCCGCGCGGCCTTGGCGTTGGCGCCGGTCAGTTCGGTCAAGCGTGCGGTAAATTCGCCGGTGCGGCCGGACAGATTTTCGGCGAGGTAGTAGAGCACCTGGGAACGATTGTAGGCGGTAGCCTCCGGCCACGCCTTGCAGGCGCGGGCGGCGGCAACGGCGTCGCGGATGTCCTTGCGGCTGCCGAGACCGACTTCGCCGGCGAGCTTGCCCTTGGCAGTGGCTATCGCCAGCGAATAATTGCCGTCGGGCCGCACCTGCTTGCCGCCGATGAACAGTTTTGCCGTGCGGTCGATGGCGCCGCCATCCGATTGCTCGACCGGCTGCGCCGAAGAGGTCGCCGGCTTGATCACGGGACCAAGCGGCAGTTTCACCGACAGATATTCGAACATGCCCTCGCGGCCGCCTTCACGGCCAAAACCACTTTCGCGGTAGCCGCCGAAGCCGCAGGCGGCGTCGAACATGTTAGTGCCGTTCACCCAGACGACGCCGGCCTTCAGCTGCGGCGCGACATGCAGCGCGAGATTGATGTTTTCGCTCCACACCGAGGCGGCCAGCCCATAGCGCGTGTTGTTGGCAAGCTCGATCGCTTCCTCGGTGTTGCGGAAGGTCATGGTGGCCAGAACCGGACCGAACACCTCTTCCTGCGCCAATATATTTGCCGGCGAAACACCGGTGGCGAGCGTCGGCAGGTGGTAGTAGCCGGAAGACGGCAGCACCGCGTCGGGCTGCCAGCAGACGGCGCCCTGTCTGGCGCCTTCGGCGACCAGACCCTTGACGCGGTCGAGCTGTGTGCCGTCGACCAGCGGTCCGATATCGGTGTTCTTGTCGAGCGGGCTGCCGACGCGAAGCCGGCTCATCCTGACCTTGACCTTGGCGATCAAGGCATCGGCAATGCCTTCCTGCACCAGAAGCCGTGACCCGGCGCAGCAGACCTGGCCCTGGTTGAACCAGATGCCGTCGACCAGTCCTTCGACGGCGCTGTCGAGATCGGCGTCCTCGAAGACGATGAAGGCCGACTTGCCGCCGAGCTCCAGAGACAGCTTCTTGCCCGATCCGGCCGTGGCTTTCCTGATGATCTTGCCGACCTCCGAAGAGCCGGTGAAGGCGATCTTCTGGATGCCGGGATGGTTGACGATGGCGACGCCCGCTTCCGGCCCGCCCTGGACGATGTTGACGACGCCCTTCGGCACGCCGGCGCGCTCGCAGATCTCGGCGAACAGGATGGCCGTGAGCGGGGTGAATTCGGCCGGCTTCAGCACCACCGTGCAGCCGGCGGCGAGGGCCGGCGCAATCTTCCAGGCCAGCATCAGCAGCGGGAAATTCCATGGGATGATCTGGCCGACGACACCGACGCCCTTGTGGCCGGAGAAATCCATGTCGAGCGCCTGCGCCCATCCGGCATGATGGATGAAATGGCGGATGGCCAGCGGCACGTCGATGTCGCGGCTTTCGCGGATCGGCTTGCCGTTGTCGATTGACTCAAGCACTGCGAACAGGCGCTGATGACGCTGCATCGCGCGGCCGATGGCGTAAAGCACCTTGGCGCGCTGGTAGCCGGAGGACGCCGACCATTTCGGTAAGGCCTTGGTGGCTGCGGCGACGGCTGCGTCGATATCGGCGGCGCTGGCATCGGAGATCTTGGCCAGCAGCTTGCCGGATGAGGGTTCGCTGGTCTCGAAGGTCTTGCCGCCGCTTGCTGCCTTCCAGCCGCCGTCGATGAACAGCGCCTTGCCGAAATCGCGTCCGGCAAGCCAGGCATCGGCCTCGGTGCGGGCTTCCGGCGCTGGGCCGTATTCCATGGCGTGATAGCGTTCGAGAATGTTCATGACGCGCTCCAGATAATCGTCTTGGCAGGCGCTCTGTGGCGCCCCCCTCTGTCCTGCCGGACATCTCCCCCACAAGGAGGGAGATTAGCCTTCGCGCCTGTCGGCTCTGAAACGTCGACAATTGGCGAAATCGTCGACGTTAGCCAATCTCCCCCCAAGTGGGGGAGATGTCCGGCAGGACAGAGGGAGGCGCGAAGGAACTCGACGTTCAAGGCCTTCTCCGCCTCACGCCATCGCGTGGCGGTGATTGGCCGAATAATGCCCGGTCAGATGGTGCTCGAGCTGGCGCTCGATGTCGGTGAGCAGGCTCGAGGCGCCGAAGCGGAACAGGTCTGGCTCCAGCCAGGGCCGGCCGAGCTCCTCCTTCATCAGCACCAGCCAGTCGAGCGAGGCCTTGGCGGTAGAGATGCCGCCGGCCGGCTTGAAGCCGATGAGAAAGCCGGTCTCCTCGAAATAGGCTCGGATGGCGCGCACCATGGCAAGGCCGACGGGCAGCGTGGCGTTGACGCTTTCCTTGCCGGTCGAGGTCTTGATGAAATCGGCGCCCGCCATCATCGCCACCATCGAGGCCAGCATGACATTGCGCAGCGTGGCGAGGTCGCCGGTGCCGAGGATAACCTTGAGATGCGCATCGCCGCAGGCTTCGCGCATCGAGACGATCTCGTTGTAGAGCTCCTGCCACTTGGCGCCGAAGACCAGGCCGCGCGGGATGACGACGTCGATCTCGTCCGCGCCGTCGCGCACCGATGCCTCGATCTCCTGCAGGCGGGTCGACAGCGGCGCAAGGCCGTGCGGGAAAGCGGTGGAGACGGCGGCGACATGGATGCCGGTGCCGCGCACGGCATCAACAGCCGTCGCGACGAATGGATGATAGACGCAGACCGCCGCCGGGCGGATTTTTTCGCCCTCGATGCCAAGCCCCTCGACGATGTCGCGGCGGAACGGGTTGATCGCCTTGGCGCACAGGCGGCGGACGCGCTCTTCGGTGTCGTTGGAATTCAGCGTCGTCAAATCCATGCAGGAGACGGCGCGCAGCAGCCATGCCGCCTGGTTGTCGGCCTTGATCGAACGACGCTTGATCAGGCTGGCGACGCGGCGCTCCAGCGCCGAGCGATTGACCGAGCGCACCGATTCCATGAAGCCGAGATCGAGCCGCATGCCGGTGTTGCGGGCGATGCCATGCGATTGCGGAACGGGCGTGTTGGCTGCGGCACGCGCCGGCAGCGGCGTGACCTTGGACCCGCCGAGATCGGCTTCGCGGATTGTGCTGCTCATCTCCTGCCCTTTCGATCGACGATTTTACGTCGTGGTGCGTGTCGTTGCTCCCGGACCGCACGGCGGCTTTAGGCGACGCACACCGAAGATAGCCCGTGAAGCATCGCTTCACGAGTCCTTCAAGCGGTCATAGCGGAAAAAGGCGGCGAAAGCAGCTGAATTTTGACCGCATGGTCAAAATTCCAATCGAGAAGCAGGCGCCGAGGCGCCTGCTGATGTCAGCCGACGAAAGCGCGCTCGACGACGAAGGTCGAGGGATGGCTGAGCGAGCCCTCATGGAAGCCGAGGCTTTCGGCCATTTCCTTGACGTCCTTCAGCATATGCATCGAGCCGCAGATCATGATGCGATCCGTCTCCGGATTGAGCTTCTCGATGCCGAGGTCGTCGTAGAATTTGCCGGAGCCGATCAGCGCGGTGATGCGGCCCATGCGCGCCGACTCTTCGCGGGTCGTCGAATTGTAGAGGGTGACGCGGCCGCCGGTCAGTTCGCCGATCAGGGGATCGTTCTCGAGCGCGGCCACCAGTTCCTGGCCATAGGTCAGTTCGGCATTGTCGCGGCAGGTGTGGGTCAGGATGACCTGATCGAATTTTTCGTAGGTATCGGGGTCGCGCAGAAGGCTGGCGAAGGGCGCGATGCCGGTGCCGGTCGAGATCATGAACAGGCGCTTTGCCGGGGTCAGCGCGTCGACAACCAGCGTGCCGGTCGACTTCTGGCGCATGATGACGGTGTCGCCGACCTGGATCTTCTGCAGTTCGGAGGTCAGCGGACCATCCGGCACCTTGATCGAGAAGAATTCCAGCTCCTCGTCCCAGGCCGGGCTGGCGACCGAATAGGCGCGGTACACCGGCTTTTCGGCATTGGGCAGACCGATCATGACGAACTCGCCGGAGCGGAAGCGCAGCGACTGCGGACGGGTGATGCGGAACGAGAACAGGCGGTCGGTGTAATGCTTCACCGAGACGACGGTTTCGGCATAGACATTGGCCGGAATCGGAAACTGCAGCGGACGGGCGCCGGCTGTGTTGAGTGCGGATGTGGTGTTCATCAAATCCAACTCTGTCTTGCCCACGCCTGTGCGGGCGCCAAACCGTTTCCTGCGCGCCCAGACCATTCAGGTCCCGGCGAGCCGTTCACACACTCCAAAGCAGTGCGCTCTTGTGTCCCAAATTTATTAGTATACAAACGATATTTGTGTCAAGATACCACGCTAAAACAGCTTTCCAAACTGCGGCATATTCGTAGTTCCGCCATTTCGGATTTCGACAATGAAAGAGAATTTTTCGGTGCAACAACCGGATTCCCTGGGTCACGTCGTTGCCGGCATCGATGTTGGCGGAACCTTCACCGACCTCATTTTGATCGACGGAAAAGACGGCGGAAAGGTGCATATCGCCAAGACGCCGACCACCGTCGACAACCAGGCTTTCGGCGTGGTTTCAGCGCTCGGCGCCACCGGCTTTGCCATAGACGGCATCGACCTCATCGTGCATGGCACGACCACCACCACCAATGCAGTTCTGGAACGCCGGCTGGCCAAAACCGGCATGATCACCACGCGCGGTTTTCGCGACGTGATCGAGTTGGGACGGCGCACACGGCCGCAGCCCTATGGCATGACAGGCACCTTCGTTCCGATCATCCCGCGCGATCTCAGGCTCGAAGTCTCGGAGCGCGTCGAGGCGTCGGGCGCGGTGCGCACCCCGCTTGACGAGACCGAGATGCGCGACGCCGTGAAGACGCTGATCGCGGCCGGCTGCGAGTCCCTCGTCATTCATTTCCTGCATTCCTACGCCAACCCTTCGCATGAGCGGCGCGCTGCCGAAATCGCCGCCGAGCTTTGGCCGAACGGCTACATCACGACTGGCCATGCGCTGCTGTCGGAAGCCCGAGAATTCGAGCGCGGCGTGACCGCCGCGGTGAACGCCTCGGTGCAGCCGATCCTCGAGCGCTATGTCGAGCGGCTGCGCAAGGAATTGGCCGCCAAAGGCTATGCCCGCGACTTCCTGATCATGAACGGCAATGGCGGCATGATCTCGGCCCGCTTCGTCACGCGCGAGTCGGCCAAGACCGTGATGTCAGGCCCGGCTTCGGGTGTCATCGCGGCTGCCTATACGGGCAAGCGCGCCGGCTTTGAAAACCTCGTCACCTACGACATGGGCGGCACCTCGACCGATGTGGCGCTGATCCGCAACGCCGAGCCGGCGGTCTCCAACGAGATCGAGATCGAATATGCGATGCCGATCCACGTGCCGATGGTGGCGGTGCATACGGTCGGCGCCGGCGGCGGCTCGATCGCGCGCGTTGATGCGGCCGGCCTGATCCAGATCGGCCCGGAAAGTGCCGGCGCCAATCCCGGTCCGATCTGCTACGGCCGCGGCGGCTTGGAGCCGACCATCACCGATGCCAATCTGGTGCTGGGACGGCTGGCGCCGAAAAAACTGCTGGCGGTCGAAAATCCGGTCACCGTCGAGCGCGTCACCGGCATCTTCGAAGACAGAATAGGCAAGGCCACCGGCCTCTCCGGCGTCGAGGCGGCGGGTGCAATCCTGCGGCTCGGCAACATGAAAATGGCCGGCGCCATCCGCATGGTCTCGGTGTCGCGCGGCCATGATCCGCGTGATTTCGCGCTGTTCGCCTTCGGCGGCGCCGGGCCGCTGCATGCAACCGCGCTGGCGCGCGAACTCGGCCTGCCCCGCGTGCTGGTGCCGGCCCGTCCGGGCATCACCAACGCGCTCGGCTGCGTCGTGGCCGATCTGCGCCATGACTTCGTCAACACCATCAACCAGCCGGTCGCCGTGCTTGATGAAGCCCGGCTTCGCGAGGTGCTGGAACGTCACCGCGGGGAAGGCGAGGAACTGATCGGCAAGGAAGCGGTGAAGCCGGAAACGATCCGCGTTACGCACTCTGCCGACATGCAGTTCGTCGGCCAGACCCACATCATCAACGTGGCGCTGCCGTCTTCATCGGTGACAAGGCAGGAGTTGCAGGCGCTGTTCGAAAAAGCCTATTTCGCCCGCTTCAAGGTCGAGTTGCCGGAGATCCGCGCCAATCTGGTCAACCTCAACACGTCGGTGACGGGCGTGCGGCCGGCAATCGACCTGTCACGGCTGATCGACCCGGCCGGACGTACAAAGACGCTAGACGAGGCGCTGCGCGAGACAAGGCCGGTCTGGTATGCCGGACGCTGGCACGATACGCCGATATACGCACGCGAAAAATTGCCGCTCGATGCCGTTATCCAAGGGCCGGCGATCCTCGAACAGATGGACGCCACCACCGTGCTCGAACCCGGCGACCGCGCAAGATCGGACGCCGACGGCAACATCATCATCGACATTGGCGAGGCCTGAGATGCAAAAGCTCGACGCCATCACGCTTTCGGTCCTGCAGGCAGCCTTGCAGCAGGTCTGCGACGAGATGGATCTCACTTTCTCCCGCGCTGCCTTCTCGCCTGTCATCGCCGAGGCCAATGACCGCTCCGACGGCATCTACTCGGCCGTCGATGGTTCGTTGATCGCACAAGGCAGCCAGGGCCTGCCGGTGTTCGTCGGCGTCATGCAGTATTCGACCAAAACGGTGATCGAGATGATCGCCGACGGCCGTTGCCTGCCGCCTGAGCCGGGCGACATCTACATCGTCAACGATCCCTATCTCGGCGGCACGCATCTCATGGACGTGCGCTTCGCCATGCCAGTCTACCGCGACGGCAAGATATTTTGCTGGCTATCGAATACCGGCCACTGGCCCGATATCGGTGGCTCGGTGCCGGGCGGCTTCTCCGCCTCCGCCACAGCCGTCGAGCAGGAAGGCCTGCGGCTGCCGCCGGTCAAGCTGTTCAAGAAGGGCGTGCTCGACACCGAAATCTACGCCATCATCTGCTCCAACATCCGCGTCGCCGACCAGCGCATCGGCGATATAAGGGCGCAAGCCGCGGCACTGTTGATCGGTCAGGACCGGCTCAATGGAATCCTCGATCGTTACGGGGACGAAACCGTCGTCGGGGCGATCGCCGAACTGCGTCGCCGCGCCGCCGAGCAGATGCGCGCCAACATCTCCGCCATTCCCGACGGCACCTACAGCTCGAAGGCCTTTGTCGACTCGGACGGCGTGGTCAACGAGCCGCTGACCATCGCGCTCGCGGTGGAGAAGAAGGGCGATACGCTGACCTTCGATTTCACAGGTTCGTCAAAACCCTGTGCCGGGCCGATGAACAGCGTGCTGGCGACGACATTGTCGTCGGTCTATCTCGCCATGCGCCATATTTTCCCTGATGTGCCGATCAGCGCCGGCGCTTTCGAGCCGCTGATCGTCAAGCGGCCGGAAGGCACGTTCCTCGACGCCAAATACCCGCGTCCCGTCTCCGGCTGTGCGGCTGAAGTCTCGCAGCGCATCGCCGAGGCGGTGTTCGCGGCGATGGTGCAGGCGCTGCCGGAAAAGGTGACGGCCGCGCCCGCCGGCTCCAGCGGCAATTTCGCGCTGGGCGGCAACGATCCGGCGCGCGGCCGCGACTATGTGATGTATCAGATCTCCGGCGGCGGCTATGGCGGCAATTCCGGCCATGACGGCCTGACCAATGGCTGCTCGACCATCGGCATTTCGAAATCGCCGCCGGTCGAGATCATGGAGCAGGCCTTTCCGGTTCTCTACCGCCACTATGCCTTGCGCGAAGGCTCGGGCGGCGCCGGCAAGCAGCGCGGCGGCTTCGGCCTCGCCTATGAGGTCGAGATATTGCGAGGAGAGGCGCGCGCGTCCTTCGTCATGGACCATGGCCGTTTCGGCCCGCAAGGCGCGCTCGGCGGCAAGGACGGCGCGGTGAACACGGTGACCGTGTTCCGCGACGGCGAGGCACATGTGCCGCCGCATCTGTCCAAGGAACAGGACATCGCGCTCAAGGCCGGCGACCGCGTGAGGGTCGGCACGCCCGGGGGCGGCGGCTATGGTGATCCGCGTGAGCGCGACCCGAAACTGGTCGCCGAAGACATCAGGCTTGGTTACTACACCGTTGAACAAGCCAAAGAGCTGTTCGGAACCTGACAGCCGACAGGCCCGAGCCGCGTCAGGTCTGCAGCTTGGCCTTCAGCGCATCGGCGAATTTTTGCGCGATCTTCTTGAAGCCGGCGGGATCGGGATGCAGTTCGTTGGCCCAGTCGGCCACCTTCAACGTTCCCTGCGTGTCGACCAGATGGAAATTGTTGTTGGGATCGTCGGCCAGGCGCTTCACCACATCGCGGAACGCCGCCAGCGCGTCGTGAACGATGACCGTGCCCTTGGCGACCGTCCAGTTGCAGAAATCGAGCGACGGTTTCAGCCACGGGCCGACACAGGACGGATGCGCTCCGTTCGGGATCGGAAAATCATAGCAATGGCCAAAGATCGGCACGCCTGGCGCGACGCGGTCGCGCAGCGCGAACAAATCGAGATAGCAGGCCTCGACCATGCCGAGCGCCTTGGTGAAGCGGTTCTTGTTCAGCCCGGGGGCGTGGCCGTCATTGAAGTCGAGGAAGATGCAGAACTGGTCGCCGGCAATGTCGTTGCCACCGGCAGAGAACAGGATGGCATCGGGCTTGCCGTCCAGCCAGTTGGCCTTGTTGCGCAGGGCGGCGATCATGCGCTGCTGCTTGGGCAGCGACATCTCGTCGGTCGCCGCATCGCCATGATGGGCAAGGTTGAGGATGGTCGGCGGCATCGAGCCGATGCGGCGCAGCTGCGCGATCACATCGGTGTCGACGAACGGAAATCCGTTCCCGGTGAGCGGATAGTCGAACCAGGAATCGCCCTGCGCCAGCATCACCAGCGGCCGGTTGGCGACGGCCGCCTCGAGATTGCCGGCACTTTCCCTTGCGGTTTCGAGCCGCTCGATGTTGGCCTGGTGAACCCTGATGCGCTTGGCGATGTCGTCGTCTATGCGCCGCTGCGCGGCTTCCTGCACGAATTCCTGCTGGTCCATCCCCAGGTCCCTCCCACGACCGTCTACTTCCAGCTGAGCATGCGCCCATGTCCATGATCGGTCTGTAATTTAGATCACAGTAAGATTCCTGGGGAAGGACGGCTTGCCACGCCGTGATCGCCGCAGAGCATGTCGTTTCCGTGGGGCCTGCAAAAGACCATAGACTTCTATCCTTGTTTTCGCGCAATTCCGGACGGGAAACCGCCAACACCTTCCCTGGAATTGCTTAGTCAACGGAGATCAGGAACATGCGTCTTTTCGGTCGTTTCGTGCTTGCCGCTTCCGCCGCCCTGCTGCTTGGGACCGGTGCTGCCTCCGCCGAGAAACTCAGGATCGGGACCGAGGGCGCCTATCCGCCCTTCAACTATGCCAATTCGGACGGCACGCTGGGCGGCTTCGACATCGACCTCGGCAAGGCGCTGTGTGCCGAGATGAAGGCCGAGTGCGAATTCTCCGTACAGGATTTCGATGGTTCCATTCCGGCGCTGCAGGCCGGCAAGTTCGACGCCATCATCAACATCACCATCACGCCGGAACGGGCCGAGAAGGTCGAGTTCACCCACAAATATTACCAGACGCCACCGGCCATCGCCGTGCCGAAGGATTCGACCATTGCAGGCACGTCGCCTGACGATCTGAAGGGCAAGGTGCTGGGTGTGCAGAGCGCCACCATCCACCAGAATTTCGCCGAGAAGAAATACTCCGGCTCGACCGTCAAGGCCTATCCGACCGGCGACGACGCCCGCACCGACATGGCCAATGGCCGGCTGGACGCGATGATGGACGGCTCGATCATCCTGACCGAATGGCTGAAGAAGCCCGATGGCGCCTGCTGCAAATTGCTCGGCACGCTGGCCGCCGATCCGGCCATTCATGGACCCGGCGTCGGCATCGCCCTGCAAAAGGGCAACAAGGAACTGGCCGACAAGTTCAATGCCGCCATCGACGCCCTGCGTGCCAACGGCAAGTACAAGGAAATCAACGACAAATACTTCTTGTTCGACGTCTACGGAAGTTAACCCCTTCACCGCTCCTACCTCGGCAGCGCCATCAGGCGCTGCCGTTTTCATGAGATGACGGAGAAGTTTCTTGGTTGAGCGGCGCTCCCCTTTCTACACCAGCATCGTTGGCCTCGGCGCCACGATGGGCCGGGTCGGCGGCGATTTCGTCTCGGCCAAAACTTACTCCGGCATTGCCGACGAGCACCTGAACACGCGCAAGAATGTCGGCGTGCAGGATCTCAGCACCATGGGCAAGATGGACATCAAGGGGGCGGAAGCCGAGGCGCTGGTCAACCACATCATCGTCAACGATGCGGCCGCGATGAGCCCCGGCCAGGTGCGCTATTCCACCGTCTGCCGCGACGATGGCGGCATCATGGACGACCTCACCGTGTTCCGGCTGGCGCCTGAGCATTTCATGCTGGTGACCGGCTCGGTCAACCGGCTGAAGATGCTGCCCTGGCTGCAACATCATGCTGAAGCGCGAAAGGCCTATGTCACCGACATCACGGCGGCCGTCGCCTTTCCGACGATACAGGGGCCGCGTTCACGCGAGCTGCTGAAAGCACTTTCGGATGCCGATCTCGATGAGTTGAAACGCTGGGCGTTCACTTCAGGGCGCGTCGGCGAGACCAAAGTCCTGATCTCACGCACCGGGGT
This sequence comes from Mesorhizobium sp. M0626, assembly GCF_040320665.1. Lineage (NCBI taxonomy): Bacteria > Pseudomonadati > Pseudomonadota > Alphaproteobacteria > Hyphomicrobiales > Phyllobacteriaceae > Mesorhizobium > Mesorhizobium sp. M0626. The sequence goes on from NZ_JAMYQD010000009.1 coordinate 91,760, forward strand.
GACCGGCGAGCTCGGCTTCGAACTGTTCGTGCCGGCGGACGAGGCCACTTCCTTCTGGGACGCGCTGATGCGGACCGGTAGCGATTTCGGCCTGAAGCCATACGGCGTGCTGGCCATGTTCACGCTCGGGCTGGAAAAGGCCTATCCGGCGCATGGCATCGACATGGACGAGAGCCGTACGCCCTTCCATGTCGGGCTCGATCGCTGGATCAAGTTCGACAAGGGCGAGTTCATCGGCCGCGAGGCGCTGCTCAAAATTCGCGACAAAGGGCTCGACGAACGCTGGACCGGGCTGATTCTCGACGGTGACAAGCCGGCCGCGACGGATGCCAGGGTTTTCGCCGACGGCGAGGATGCCGGCGTCGTCACCTACAGCGATCACGGCTATTCCTTAGGCAAAGTTCTGGCGACGGCGCATTTGCGGCTGCCGTTCACCGCCATCGGGACCGAACTCAGCATCGACATTGACGGCAAGCCGACCCGCGCGGTGGTGGCGCCGATGCCATTCTTCGATCCTGAAGGCGCTCGGCTGCGGGCCTAAATCAGGCTAACTTCGCTAGCAGCCGCATAAACGTGGCCGCTTCCTTGGCCGTCAGCGGCGCCAGTGTCTCCTGGGTGATGGCGCGGGCCAACGGGATCAGCCGTTCGATCGCCTCGCGTCCCTCTGGCGTGAGGTTGACCAGCAGCCGCCTCTTGTCGACCTCGTGCTTGGTCAGGTCTACCAGGCCTCGCGCCTTCAGCCGGTCGATGACGCCCTTGACCGTCGCCGCGTCCATGGCGATCAGCGTGCCCAACTGGTTCTGCGAGGTCTCGCCGACATCGTGCAGCTTGGCAAGTGCAGCAAATTGCGGCGGCGTCAGGTCGCTTATCTGGGCGGCAAAGATCGAGACATGGCGCTGATGCGCCTTGCGCAGGATGAAGCCGACCTGCTCCTGCAGGCGGTAATCATGTTCGTCGGGCTCTTCGGCCTCGACCAGCTTGAGAAGATTGTCACCGCCGCTCATCGCAGGCCATCCCAGGCCTTGATGTCGCCTGCAGCCAGGCCGCCCATGCGGTCATGCACGCGCGGGCCGCAGCTCATGGCGAGGCAAAACAGGATTTCGTCGGCACGCGGCCCGTCGCTGAGGCCGACCTCCATGGCGTCGAAATGGCTGCGGACATAGGCAGCGTTGGTGTGGCCGAGCGGCACGTCGAGCCGCGAGCCGAACGCCCCGACCTTGGTTGCCGACGGCACGATCGCCTTGGCGTCGCCCAGCCGCTCGCGCATGGCATAACCGCCCGGCACATGCCAGAGCGCGCCGTGCTCCAGCTCCCCTGACGAACCGACGATGGTGCCCTTGCCGTAGGCGTCGATCTGCTTGATGTCGCCGCCCAATGCGGCAATGAGCTTGTCGGTGAGCAGCAGGCCGAGCGGCTTCAGATCGTCCATGGCGCTCTGCAGTTCTTCGACGTAGCGGCCGGCGAACGGGTTCTTCACCAGGGCCACGGCTGCAGCGCGGCGGCGCGGCAGAGCAGCGACCGGCCCGCCATCGTGAAAGATCTCTTCGGTAAGAACCGCGATCTTGCGGATCGGAAACTCAGGCATGGGCAACTTCCTTCCCTGGACTTTTGTTGGGCGCGGCAAGCGCCATGGAACCACTGATGCGGGCTTCCCCGCCTAGAAACAGCGCCGATGCGGCAATCAGGCCGCGCCGGCGAAAATCTTCGGCGACGGCAAGGCCATTGTCCAGCGCCCGCTCCACATCGCCACGCGCGAGCATGCCGACGGCTTGTGTCACCAGCCGTGCACCGAGATCGCTGTCGGGCACCAAGTCCTGCGCGGGAATGCGCTTGATGGCGGGTTTGCCGGGCAGGTCGACGGCGTTGGCAATGAGTGTCGCGGCCGCATCGGCCTCGGCGCCGGTGCGCGCGAGCACGGTGACGGCGTCGGCAATGCCAAGCGAGAACGAACGGCCGCGCCAGCCGCTCGTGGCGACGCCGCGCACGCCGTCCGCCGAGCGAATGGTGAGACGGTCGGCCAAGCCGTTGCCGGTGCCGGCGATCGCCAGGTTCATCGACTGGCCCTTGCCGATGTGGAGTGCGCTGTCGCCGCCATTGTTGACATAGGCGCGGTCGAGTCTGCGGCCTGCAAGCAATGCCGAGAGCATTTCGTCGGCTACCGATCCGGCGACGGCGGCCATCGGCGTGATGAAGCTTTCCGCCAAGGGCATGACGGCTGCTTCCATGCGCCGCGCGGTCGGGCCGGCGAAGGTGCGCGGCGCCAGGAAAAATGCCGGCAGCCGCAATTCGGGAAGCTCCTCGACCAACTCGATCAGGATCGTCTGGAAGCGCTCGATCGCCTGATCGTAGGCGGCACGACACTCAGCCGCCTCACCAAAGGCCTCGACGATCAGGTCGATCGGCCCGTGGTTGAGGTGCAGCCGCTTGCCGTCCTGCAGCCAGTGGACTTGCGGGCCTTGCATCACGCGGCCCCGTTCGAGCCGGCGCGGCGCAACTGCGCCAGCGGCGGCCATGGATTTTGACAGGCAGCCCCGGAGCCGCGACGCGGATTGAGGTATTCGCCGCCCTTGGCAACAATATCCTCGACGCTGCGTATCTCGGCCTCGTAGCCGCCCAGCCTGACATAGTCGTCGCGGCGCAGCGTGAACTCGATCGGCGCCACCAGGGCCGGGGTCGGCACATAGCCGAACGCGCCTTCCGGCACGCGCGTGACGTCGACCATCAGCGTGATGCCGCCGCCCGGCCAGACATAGACCGGCGCGCCGCCGACGGTGACATAGGTCTTCAAGCCCTGCACCGAGCGGGTGAGATTGACCGGGTTTTCGGTGACCCCGGCGCGCAGCGACCCGCCGGCGCCGCCGATGAACAGCACGGTGCAGAGCGCCGGTTCGCAATTGTCCTCGATCAGGCCGACCGATTTTTGCAACCGGTCCGGGAACGGTTTTTCCACAGGCTTCAACTCGTCGTCGAGCTCGTAATAGGCGAACTGCTCGCCAGTGGTCGACACCATCAACAGCGACAGGCCAGGACGCGCGCCCTTCTTGGAATTCCATTCGCCGAGGATCGACAGCGGGTCGGAAATGCTTGTGCCGCCCCAGCCGAGGCCGGGCTCGGAGACCTTGAAGTAGCGGCCCGGCGTCGAACGGCGGCCGATGATTTTTATCCCCGTATCCTGCCAGCCCAGCACCTTGCCGGCTTGATGCTCCGACACGACGCCGGTGATGTGGTCGTCGACCACCACCACTTCGTCGACCAGGCCGCGCCATTGCGTGGCGAACATGCCGATGGTGGCCGAGCCGCAACCGACGCGCATGCGATGTTCCTGCTTGCCGTCGATGACAGGTGGTTTGCCGGCTTCGACGATGATGGTGGCGCCACCGTCGATGGTCAGTTCGACAGGCTTGCGGTTGCACAGATTGAGCATCGCGTCGCAGGTTGCCCGGCCTTCGGCCTTGGAGCCGCCGGTCAGATGATGCACGCCGCCCAGCGACAGCATCTGCGAGCCATATTCGCCTGTCGTGACGTGGCCGATCGGCTCGCCTTGCGCGCGCACGATTGCCGTTTCGGGGCCGAGATGACGGTCCGTGTCGATCTTCACCTTGACGCCGCAGTACGAAAAAATGCCTTCGGTGACCACGGTCACCAGATCGACCCCCTCGACCTCCTGGCTGACGATGAAGGGAGCCGGCTTGTAGTCGGGATAGGTGGTGCCGGCGCCGATTGCAGTGACGAAGCGGCGGCCGGTGTTGACCAGTTCGCCGTCCCATTGCTCGCCCTCGGCGGTGAAAGGCACGACCGCGGCGCCGCTCTCTGCCGCATGGTCGAGGATGGTCAGCGGGTCCATACGCACGATGCGGCCACCGACATTGCCGTAGCGGTCGCAGGCGCCGGTGCGGCCATCGGCGATGTAGCACATGACCGGACAGGCATCGCAGCGGATCTTTTCCGCCACCAGCTTTTCGCCGGGATCGTGGGTTTCGAAGCGTTCGGCAAGCTCGCTCATCGGCGTGCCTCCTTGTCGTCGATGCCATCTTTTTCGCGGATGGCGGCGCGGATGCGCGTCGGCGTCGCCGGAACCTTGGTGATGAGAACGCCGGTGGCGTGGCGTATGGCATTGAGGATGGCGGGTGCGGTCGGGATCAGCACATGCTCGCCCAGGCCCTTGGCGCCGAACGGCCCCTCGGGATCGGGAACCTCGATCAATATGTGCTCGATCTCAGGCACGTCGCCGATGGTCGGAATGAGATAGTCGTGCAGATTCTCGGTGCGGCCGGGGATGTATTCCTCCATCAGCGCCATGCCGATGCCTTGCGCGATGCCGCCCTCGATCTGGCCTTCGACCAGAAGCGGGTTGATCGCCTTGCCTACATCGTGCGCGGCGGTGATTTTCAAGAGCTTCACCGTGCCGAGCTTGAGGTCGACCTCCAGTTCGGCGATCTGCGCGCCATAGCCATAGACGGCGTAAGGCTTGCCCTGGCCCTTGGCGTCGAGCGGCAGCGTCGGCGGGTCGTAGGTTTCCTCGGCGCGGAAGACGTAGCCGTCCGCATCGACATCGAGGGCGGGGAGATCGATGCGCCGAGTGGCTTCGCCCTCGCGAATGACGATCGCCGGGCCGTCCAATTGCAGGCTCGCGTTCTCCGAGACATTGGCAAAACGCAGGATCTTTTCGCGCAAGGCGCGGCCGGCCTTCTCGGCCGCCTTGCCGGTGACAAAAGTCTGGCGCGAGGCCGATGTTTTGCCGGCGTCGGGGCTGATCGCGGTGTCGGCGCTCTTCAGCTTGAATTTTTCCAGCGGCAGGCCGAATGCGTCGGCGCAGATCTGGGCGATGACGGTGTTGGAGCCCTGGCCGATATCGACGGCGCCCTGGTGCAGGATGACCTCGCCCTCCGGCGAGATACCGACCCTTATGGTCGACGGATTGGGCAGCGAGGTGTTGCCGCAGCCATACCAGCAGGACGCGATGCCGACGCCGCGCTTTTTGCTCGTATTGGCATTGTTGAATGTATCTGCGTCGGCCTTCGCGCGAGCCCAATGCGGCCGCAAGGAGTCGAGGCACTCGAATATGCCGACGCCCGACTCCAGTCGCTGTCCGGTAACCGTTTCGGATCCGTTCCGAAGGCAGTTCTTCAGCCGAAAATCGAGCCGGTCCATGCCCAGCTTGCCGGCGAGCTCATCATAGAGCGTCTCCTGCATGATCGTCGCCTGCGGCACGCCGAAGCCGCGGAAGGCGCCGGAAATCGGCCCGTGGGTGTGGATGGCGCGGCCTTCGGCGCGGTAATTCGGCGTCGCATAGGGACCGGAGGCATGCACCGGCACGCGGTTGGCGACGGTCGGGCCCCAGCTGGCATAGGCGCCGGTGTTGAAATCGCCGGAAAAGATCATGCCGGTGACATGGCCCTCGGCGTCAGTGCCGATCGTCGCCTTCATCTCGGCGGGGTGGCGCTTGGTGGTCGACATCATCGATTCGGTGCGGGTGTAGGCAAGCGCCGCCGGCCGGCCGGTTTTCAGTGCCACAAGGCCGATGAGCGGCTGCAGTGAAACGTCCAGTTTCGAGCCGAAGCCGCCGCCGGTCGCGGTCGGCACGATGCGCACCTTGTCGACGGCAAGACCGAGCACCTTCGCCGTTTCGTCGCGATCCATGTAGGGGGCCTGGGTGCAGGCGACGACGACCAGCGTGTCGCCGTCCATGTAGGCATGGCCGGCTTCCGGCTCGATATAGGCGTGCTCGACATAGGAGGTGTCGATGGCACCGGACACTGTGAAGGCAGCCTCGCCAAGCGCCGCCTCGGGGTCGCCGCGCTCGACAAAGCCCTTGGTCAACAAATTGGCCGGGCGGTTCGCGTGGATGAGCGCCGCCCCTTCTGCCTGCGCGTCGCCGGGCTGCAGAAAATGCGGCAGCTCGGTCCAGCGGACCGGGAAATCCTGGAGGTCGAGATCGAGCATGGCCTCGCGCTCGCCGGCGACCAGCGCCACTGCCTCGCCGCGCAGCCGCGCAAAGCCTTCGGCCAGCGCCGGCTGGTCGGCAAACGGACCGATGACGCCGAAACAGTTTTTTCCCGGAATGTCGGCGGCGGTGAAGACGCCGGCGATGCCGGGATGCGACTTCACCCAGCCCTCCAGGTCGCCGAAGGCGAAGCCGGCATGATAATGCGGCGAGCGGACCACCAGCACGGCCAGCGCATCGGCGGGAAAGGCATCGGCGCCGAATTTTTCAGCGCCGGTGACTTTTGGCACGCCGTCGAGCCGGACCGGGGAGGCGCCTACAGCATTCCCTGTGGTTGGCATTCTACGTTCAAAGTTGAATTCCAACGAATGACGTTGGCGCTGCCCCTCACCCTTACCCTCTTCCCGTGAAGAACGGGGAGAGGGGAGCGTCGGCGCTGGAGCACTTCCCTTCTCCCCGTCACTATACGGGGTGAAGGTGCCGGCAGGCGGATGAGGGGCAGCGCCGTCGGTCGACGTCTCGAACCGTCCCGCATCCATCACTGCCGCAATGATCTTTCTGTACCCGGTGCAACGGCACAGGATGCCACCCAGCGCATCCTGCACCTCGGTCTCGGTCGGATTCGGCGTGCCATCCACCAGCGCCGTTGCCGCGACCAGCAGCGCCGGCGTGCAGATGCCGCATTGCGCGGCGCCATGTGCCAGGAAGGACGCCTGCAGAGCCGAGAGCCGGCCATTGGCGAGGCCTTCGACGGTCGTTACGGACGTCCCGGCTGCGGAGGCCGCCGGCATCAGGCAGGCGCAGACGGCGTCGCCGTCGACCAGCACCGTGCAGGCGCCGCAATCGCCGGCATCGCAGCCAACCTTGGTGCCCGTCAGCTGCAATTCGTCGCGCAAAACCTGCGACAGACGGCGCAGCGGCGGCACATTGACCGAGACGGCGGCGCCATTGACGGCGAAGGCGATCTCGGCGCGATCGAGGCCGACGCCCGGCACGAGGTCGGGCAGGGCTTCAATCATCTCGGAGTGGCTCATGCCGCCACCATGCTGTTGTCGTTCGTCAGTCCGCAAGCCCTCAGCACGGCGCGGGCGACAAGCTCGCGCGCTGCGTCGAGCCGGTATTCGGCGCTGCCGCGCACGTCGGCAATCGGCGAGAGCTCGGCCATCGGCGCGGACAGGAGCGCATCGGCGAGTGCCGGGCCGACAGGCTTGCCCACCAGCACGGCTTCGACAGCGGCGAGCCGCTTGGCCACGGCCGAGCAGGACCCGACCGCGACAGCGGCTTCCATGACCATGCCATCCTCGGCAACGAGGCGCGCCGCCACCATGGCGATGGAGATGACGAGGTAGCGCCGCGCACCGAGCTTGACGAAGGCCGACGTGCCGGTGGCCCTGGGCTTCGGCACCCGGATGGCGGTAACCAGCTCGCCCGGTAGCAGCGCGGTGCGGCGGTTGCCGAGAATGAACTCCTGCAGCGGCAGATGACGCGTCCCGGCTGCAGAGCGCAGCTCGACCTCGGCGTCCAGCACCAGCAGTCCCGGAACGCCATCGGCGGCAGGCGAAGCATTGCAGAGATTGCCGGCGATCGAGGCGACATTCTGGATCTGCAGGGAGCCCACTTCGCGCGCGGCCTGCTTCAGCGCATCGAAAGCCGCCGGCAATGGATGGCGGACAAGGTCGGTCCAGGTGGTGCGGGCGCCCAAAACCCAATGGGTTTCGGTCTCGGCAATGCCGCGCAGCGAGTGCAGGCCGTTAATATCGAGAACATTGTCGCGGAACGGTTTGGCGCCCTGCGCTGGATAGAAATCGGTGCCGCCGGCAAGCACGCGCCAGGCGCCCTCGCCCAGCAGAGCGAGCGCCTCGTCGAGCGTGGTGGGTTTCGCGTAACGGATCACGCTTTGCCTTCCAAAAAAATCGGCCTTCCCATTGGGGCCTTCAAAGGTGGGGACTTCCCGAACCCGCCAGTGTCTGATCAGGCCAAATTCATTCGTATGCAAATGATATCAAGCTGGCGGAAATTGTCAAAGCCGGAGTTTAAGGGAACCCGGCCGCCAAGCATTTCTTACGCTTGCAGAGGTTGACGCAGGCGGCCATCCGGTCAAGTTTCAGCATCCGGTCGCATCAGCGGCGTATTTCACTCGATCCCCCGTTCGAGACGTAGAAGAGGAGAGGCGCCATGGCCGACGAAGCGCTTGTTGTCATCGACCTGCAAAACGACTTCTGCCCCGGCGGCGCACTGGCGGTTGCCGGCGGCGACGAAATCGTGCCGCTGGTCAACGATCTGATTCGGCATGCCGAGCATGTCGTGCTGACGCAGGACTGGCACCCGGCCGGACATTCGAGCTTTGCCTCCAGCCATCCGGGGGCGCAGCCCTTTAGCGCGATCGAGATGCCCTATGGGCCGCAGACGCTGTGGCCGGACCATTGCATCCAGGGCAGCCTCGGCTCGGATTTTCACTCGGGGCTCGCCTGGACCAAGGCCGAGCTGGTGATCCGCAAGGGATTTCGCCCTGATATCGACAGCTACTCCGCCTTCTTCGAGAACGACCACAAGACGCCGACGGGGCTCGCCGGCTACCTCAAGGAGCGCAGCATCGACAGTGTGACCCTGGTTGGCCTGGCGACCGACTTCTGCGTTGCCTTTTCGGCCCTCGACGCGGTCAAGCAAGGCTTCAAGACGACGGTGCGGCTCGACGCGTGCCGCGGCATCGATCTAAACGGTTCGGTCGAGGCGATGCTGAAGAGGATGCGCGATGCCGGGGTGAAGCTCGAAGACCCGATCTCGGAGTGACTGGATCGTGACGCATCGAGGGGGCTGCACACAGTTGGGGAAGGCTTTCGCGGCAGGTGTACTCGCTTCCGCTGTGTCTCCGCAAATGGCCTTCGCGGCCGAGGCCCGCGGCCTGCCCGATGCTGCCATGTCGCTGTGGTGGGCGCTGCCTTTCGCCGGCCTGCTGCTCTCGATCGCCACCGGACCGCTGCTGTTCCACTATGTCTGGGAGCATCATTACGGCAAGATCGCCGCCGGCTGGGCAGCGCTGGCGGTCATCCCGCTGATGGTTGCATTCGGCGTTCCGGTAGCCGGTGAAGCCGTGCTGCACACGCTGCTCACCGAATACATGTCCTTCATTATCCTGCTGTTCGCGCTCTACACCATTTCGGGCGGCATCCTTGTCGCCGGCAACATCCATGGCACGCCGCTGGTCAATGCCGGGCTGCTGCTCGTCGGGGCGATGCTGGCCTCGGTGATCGGCACCACCGGCGCCTCGATGATCCTGATCCGGCCGATGCTGCGCGCCAACGACAACCGGCAGTTCAACGCCCATGTCGTCATCTTCTTCATCTTCCTGGTGTCCAACATCGGCGGCTCGTTGACGCCCTTGGGCGACCCGCCATTGTTCGTCGGCTTCCTGCGCGGCGTCGACTTCTTCTGGACGTCGGCGAACCTCTGGCGCGAGACGCTGTTTACCGGCGGCCTGGTGCTGCTTGTCTTCCTGGCCATCGACATCATGCTGCATCGCCGTGAAGGCGGCGCGCCGAAGATCAAGGATCCGACGCCGGATACGAAGGTGCGCCTTCGCGGCCTGGCCAATCTGCCGCTGCTGGCCGGCGTCATTGCCGCGATCCTGCTGTCGGCAGCGTGGAAGCCGGGCGTGAGCTTTTCAGTGCTGGGCGTGAGCCTCGAACTGCAGAACCTGGCGCGCGACGCCATTATCCTGGGGCTCGCCGGACTGTCGCTTGTCGTGTCACTCAAGAGCCATCGCGAGGCCAACGGCTTCACCTGGGGCCCGATCGCGGAGGTGGCGAAACTGTTTGCTGGCATCTTCATCTGCATCGTGCCGGTCATTGCCATCCTTCGCGCCGGCCATGACGGCGCGCTGGCGCCGCTGGTCGCGCTGGTGACGTCACCCACCGGGCAGCCCAATGATCTCGCCTATTTCTGGCTGACCGGCGGGCTGTCGTCCTTCCTCGACAATGCGCCGACCTATCTGGTGTTCTTCGAACTCGCAGGCGGCGACGCGCGGCACCTGATGACGGAGGCGGCCTCGACGCTGGCCGCGATCTCGGCCGGCGCGGTGTTCATGGGGGCCAACACCTATATCGGCAATGCACCCAACTTCATGGTCTACGCCATCGCCCGACACCGCGGTGTGAAGATGCCGGGCTTCTTCGGCTACATGGCATGGTCAGGGCTGGTGCTGATCCCGATCTTTTTGATCGCCGGGTTCCTGTTTTTCGGCTGATCAGCCGACGCCGACATAGCGCCTGACTGCCGATGGGTCGGCGCGCAATTGCTCGACATCGACGGTCTCGCGGTTGCGGCCGTTTTCGATGAAGCAGACGCGGTCGGCGACCGACAGCACGGCGTCGACGCGCTGTTCGACCAGAATGGTGGAGACACCTAGCTCACGCAGCTTCACCACCGTCTCGCGGATCTTGGCGATCATCGACGGCATCAGCCCTTCGGTCGGCTCGTCTAGCAACAGCACCTGCGGCTCCAGACAAAGCGCGCGGGCCATGGCCAGCATCTGCTGTTCGCCACCGGACAAAGTGCCGGAGCGCTGCCGCAGCCGCTGGCGCAGCAGCGGGAAGAGGTCGAGCACGCTCTCGCGCGTCGCTCTTCCCTTGCCGCGCGCCATCAGGCCGATCTCGATGTTTTCCGCCACCGTCATCTCGGCGAACAGCCGCCTGCCCTGGGGCACATAGGCGACGCCGGCCTTGGGCACCTCATGCGCCGCCAGGCCGGTCAACTCCTTGCCGGCGAGCCGGATCGAACCGGCGCTCGACCGAACCAGCCCCATGATCGCTTTCAGCGTCGTCGTCTTGCCGGCGCCGTTGCGACCGAACAGGCACAGCACCTCGCCCTTGTTGAGCACTAGGTCGAGCCCATAGAGCACCTGAACCTCGCCATAGAAGCAGTCGAGCCTGGAGATAGTCAGCGCTTCAGTCTCGTGGGCTTCAGTCTTGGGGGCTTCGCTCATGGCGCCGTCCCCAGATAGGCTTCCTGCACCTGTGTGTTGGCGCGAACCTGTTCGGGCGTGCCTTCGGCCAGGATCCTGCCGGCGTTGAAGACCGTGATGCGGTCGGCCAGCTGCATGACGACAGGCATGTTGTGCTCGATCAAAAGCACGGTGGCGCTCTTGGCGATCTCGCGCACCAGTTCGATGAAATTGTCGATCTCGCTGTCGGCCAGCCCTTGCGTCGGCTCGTCGAGGATCAAAAGCCGCGGCTTCAGCGCCAGGCCCATTGCCACTTCCAGCAGGCGCTGATGGCCGTAGGAAAGCTGGCCGGCCGGCATATGGGCGCGGCCGGCCAGTCCGGTGCGTTCCAGCGCGGCCATGACGCCGGTGCGCACCGCACCTTTCGAGCGGGCATCGGTCAGCGTGCGCTGCACCGGCAGCGCGACATTATCGTAGGCAGAGAGGTTGGCGAAGACGCTGGTGATCTGGAAGGTGTAGGCGATGCCCCGGCGCACCCTGAGATAGGCCGGCTGGCTGGTGATGTCGGCGCCGTCGAAGACGATCATGCCGGACGATGGCTGAATGCGGCCGCTGACCAGGCTGACGAAGGTGGTTTTGCCAGCGCCATTGGGACCGATGACGGCGCGGATCTCGCCCGGCATCAGCTGAAAATCGACACCGTCGACGGCGCGCAGGCCGCCGAAACTGCGCGCCAGGCCTTTGGTGGTCAGCAACGGCATCATGGCAGCCACCCGAGCCAGCGCTGGCGGATGGTGCCCAGAATGCCTTTGGGGAAAAACAGCACCAGCAGGATGAGCGCAATACCGACGATCAGGAGATAGGCGGAGGTGTAGCCGCTGGCGGTGTCGATGACATAGTACATGAACACCGTGCCGAGCAGCGCGCCCAGCGTCGTGGCGGCGCCGCCGAGCAGCACCCAGAGCAGCGGCAGGATGGAATACTGCACCGAGGCAAAGCTCGAGCCGACATAGCCGAACAGCAGCGCATAGGCCGCACCCGAGGCGGCGCAGATGGTGCCGGAGACGACGACGGCGATCAGCTTGTTGGAGAAGGTGTCGTAGCCCAGCATTTTCGTGCGCTCCTCGTTCTCGCGCACCGCGACCAGCACGCGGCCATAGCGGGAGCGGACGATGGCGAGGGTGATCAGCAGCACGACCGAGAACAGCGCCAGCGCGCTCATGTAGCGCACGGTCGGGTTGGTGAGGTCGAGCGATGTCGAGCCGAAGGCCAGAACCCGCGCCGGCTGCGGCACCACCAGACCCTGGTCGCCGCCGGTCCAGGCGGCGAAATAGAGGATGGTGAGGTAAAACACCTGCGCGAACATCATGGTGACGATCATGAAGGCGACGCCGGTGGTGCGCAGCGCCAGCAGGCCGATCACAAGTGCCAGCAGCGCGCCGCAGGCGATACCGGCGAGGAAAGCCAAAGGCACGCTCCAGCCGAGATGGATGACGGCGAGACCAGCGCCATAGAGCCCGGCGGCGAAGAACATGGCGTGGCCGAGGCTGAGCAGGCCGACATAGCCGAACAGCATGTTGTAGCCCATGGCGAACACCGCCAGCACCATGATGCGGGCGAGCAGGCCGTGATGATAATCCGGCAGGACGAAGCTCAGGGCGAACAGCAGCGCGATGGCGCCGATATGCAATGCATACGCTTTTGCCGGCGAAGCTTCGCTCATCGCGGCGCCTGCCCGAACAGGCCTTGCGGCCTGAACACCAGCACCATGGCCACCAGCAGCGTGGCTATGATCTTGGCCAAAGTCGGCGAGAAGAACACCGAGATGATGCCATCGGACAGGCCGATCAGCACGGCGGCAACGACGGTGCCGCGCAGCGAGCCGAGGCCGCCGATGATGACGACGATGAAGGACAACAGCAGCGGGTCCTGCCCCATCAGGTAGTGCGCCTGACTGATCGGCACGATCAGCACGGCGGCGATGGCCGCCAGCATGGCGCCGAGCGCGAAGACGCCGGCATAGACGCGGGCGACCGGAATGCCGAAGGCCTGCGCCGTCTCGCTGTCATATTGGGTGGCGCGCATGATGAGGCCGATCTTGGTGCGCGTCAGCACCAGCCAGGTGGCGATGAGCAGAAGGGCCGAAGCGGCAATGATCGACAGCTTGTAGCCGGAATAGCCGAACCAGGGCAAAAGGATGCGGTAGCTGAAGGGCGGCTCCACCGGGCGGGCTTCCGGGCCATAGAAGCTCAACGCCAGCTGCTGGATGATGTAGAGCATGCCGATCGTGGCGACGATGGTGGCTTCCGGATTGTAATTGAGCCGCCGCAGCACAAGCCGCTCGGCTACCAGCGCAATGGCGCCGACAATCAGCGGCGCAATCACCAGCGCCGCCAGGAAGCCGAGCGTGGGATGGCCGGGTATCGCCGTCGAGATCGCCCAGGCCAGCACCGCGCCCAGCATGAAGAACTCGCCATGGGCGACGTTGACGACGCGCATGACGCCGAACACCAGCGACAGCCCAAGCGCCGTCAGCGCCAGCACGGCTGAGGTGACAAGGCCTTCGAGGGCGGCGAGGAGGAGATGGGGTCCGAAATGCATTCAGGGCGCCCTTACCCTCCCCTTGTGGGGAGGGTGACCGCGCAGCGGTCGGGTGGGGGTTGGGCACGGGCCGTCGCGGGGGGCGCCCCCCCCGCCCGGGGGGGGGGGAGCGGGGCTGCGTGGGGGGGGGGCCGGCCGCGCCAGCGGGGGGGGGGGGGGTTGGGCCCGGGCCGTCGCGACCCCCACCCGTTCTCCCATCCTTCGAAAATGGCCGAAGTTGGGGTGCCGACCCTCCCCACAAGGGGGAGGGTAAGGCGCCTCACAGCGCCTGCGTCGTATAATCCCCTTCGGCCTCGTAAAGCCCGTCCTCGATCTTGGTCTTGTGGACGACATTCAGCTTGCCACCTTCGACCTTGGAGATGTTCTGGATGCCAAAACACTGGTGGATCTTGCCGTTGAAGGTCTTCGGCCCCTGCGGATGCTCCGGCCCTTCGGCGAATTCGGTCAGCGCCTCGGTCGCCTCGACCAGCTTGGCGCGGTCTTCCAGGCCCTTGTAGCCGGCGTCTTCCATCGCCTTCTTGACGACATAGAGCGTCTCCCAGCAGCCGAACATGTGGGCGGCGGTGGAGACGTCCTTGGGGTCGCCGACGGCAGCGCCATTTTCGTCGATGCCAACGGCGGCGCGGTAGGCTTTCTGCGCGGCCGAGTCATTGGCCTGGGCATAGCGCGGCGAGCCTTCCCAGAAATGGCTGCCGTCCAAAAATTCGAGGCCGGGGCTATTTATGTCGGTGGCTTCGAGCGAATCGATAAAGCCGAACAGCTGCGGCCGGTTGGAGCCGTAGAACTCGCCGAGTTCCTTGACGAAGGTGAGCACGGCGGGGCCGACCATGACATGGTAGATGACCTCGGTCTCGGCCGGGATCTGCGGGAAGTATTTGGTGAAAGACGACTCTGTCGGCGGGATGGCGATCTGGGCGATGACCTCGGCGCCTTGCGCCTTCAGCGCCGGCGGCAGGTAGTCGCGATGGTCGTAGCCGAAGGCGAAGTCGGGGAAGATCTGCGTCACCTTCTTGCCGGCATTGGCCGCGATCCATGGCGCCATCGACTGGATCTGGCTCTTCACATCGGTGATGCCGGGCTGGAAGACGTAGCGGTTGAGCTTGGTCGAAGCGACGTGGTGGCCTTCGCTGACGACGAAATAAGGGATCTTGTTTTCGCCGGCGGCCGGCGCCGAGCCGATCACCACATGCGAGAACAGCGTGCCGAAGACGATGTCGGTCTTGTGCTGGGTGGCGAACTTGCCGACCACCTCGGCGCCACGGCCGGGATCGGTGCCGTCATCCTCGATCACCAGTTCGACAGGCCGGCCGTTGATGCCGCCGGCGTCGTTGATCGCCTTGACCGCGGCGGCACTGGTCTTTTCATACCAGCGGCCATAGGCGGCGCCGATGCCGGTGCGGTGCGACTGGAAGCCGATCTTGATTGGCGCTGAACTCTGCGCCTGGCTGTAGCGGACGAAGCCGGGCGCGAGCGTCAGCCCGGCGCCGGCGGCGAGACCTTTCAGCGCGGTGCGGCGGCTAAGGGTGGATTTGGAGAGATCGAAAAACCCATTCTTGTCAGTCACGGCAGTTCCCCTGTTTTTGAGTTTTGACTGTCTGTAACGAGGCAAGGCCACTCCCTTGCAGGAGGGGCAGAAATTGCATGTGTACAAACTAAATCACCAAAGCACAGAGCTTGCAAGCGGGCTTTCCGCAAAGGCATATTGATCAGCTTGTCTCATCCGGCCGTCGGCGTGGCAAGCAACCACAGGCCGAAGATCGTGTAGGCAATCATCAGTATGGTGAGCGGCAACTGGCTGAGGGCGGCGCGCGATGGCACATGGTGCAGTCGCCAGGCCAGGCCATGGGCGACGAGCACCGCCAGCATGTGCCCGGCGATGATGATGCCGGCCTGCAGGTTCCACAGCCACCAGGCGGAGTCGGCGCCGGCGACGATGCCGGCCTCGATCTGCATGTCGGCGGCGCCGAACAGGTTCCAGCCCAGCGCGAACGGATCGGACAAAGCGGCGATCGCATACTGGCCGTCGACCAGCAGCGCCGTCAGATAGTGCGCGACATGATAGGCGAGCGCGATCGGCACGATCGACCAGACCAACAGCCCGGCGGCCTCGCGGAGGGAATGTCGGCTGCCGGCGAGGCGCTGGCCGAGGATGACGGCCAGCAGGAATGCCGCCGCCAGCAGAACGAAGGTCAGCACGAGGCCGAAGCTGCTAATGCCGATGAGCGCGGTGCGGCCGGGATATTCCAGCGGGTTGATGCCGGACAGGCCGAGCCAGAAGAAGGTTTTCGACAGGCCGTCGAAGGACACCGATGACAGGCTGAGCAGCAGGAAAGCGATGCCGCTTGCCGGCAGGGGTGCCGCGCCGAGCAGTTTTGAGCCCGGCCAGCAGAGAGCGAGCCGCCCGTGTTCATCGCGCTCGACGATGGCGAAGCGCGCCACCATGGCGAAGAACACCGTCAGGAATTCGCCGCGCCGGCTCCAATCGCGGTAGCCGAAGGCGAGCATGGCGATGAAGGTAAGCAACCAGTAGAGGCCGGCGGCATAGGCCAGCCGCGCCGGGTCGTCGGGCGCCGGGTCGATCAGCTCGAACCAGGCAAAGGCGAAGAGCAGGATAACGGCTGGCCAGCAGCCGAGCCATGAAGGCAAACGCAATTTCTGTCCCTCACCGCCACGAAGCTTGAACAGGCGGCTTACGATCCGCCACGGGCCATACCATGGATTCGGCCACGACCAGACATCGCCGAACAGGCCTTGCGCGATGGCAAGGCCGACCCAGAGCAGCGTCCAGATGGTCAGGGGCAGCGGATTGGAGAGCGGATCGCGGCTGCCGAACAGGCCGGCGGCGATGAGCGTTGCGAAACCGGCAAAGGAGATGAGGCTGATGATTGTGCGAGGGGTGTCGGCGAATGGGAAGAGCGGCAGGCGGCGGCGCCAGAAGCGGTCGAGGGTTGCGGGTGGCAGCAGGGCGAGGACGAGGAAGCTTACCGCGACGGCAAGCGCGCCGCCGGCGATGTAGTAGCCGGTCGGGAGGAGGAGGACGTGGCCGCGGTCGGAGGCGTGGGCGAAGGCAGGGGTGGGGAGGAGTGTGAGGGTGGGGGAGCAGGCGACATATGTCAGCCTGACGCGATCCTTCACACCCCCCTCTGGCCTGCCGGCCATCTCCCCCGCAAGGGGGGAGATTGGATGTCGCCGGGGCTTTCGCCAACTTTCAAGGGTAAAGAAAGAGGCGCGGTACTCGATGCTGCCAATCTCCCCCCTTGCGGGGGAGATGTCCGGCAGGACAGAGGGGGGTGGGCGGCAACTCACGCTATCGCGATTTCCATTTCGTCCAGCAAGGCACCCGCCGACCCTCAAACCTTGACCAGCTGCTCCACGCGGTCCTTCGCCCCAAAAATCCGGAGATAGCGCTCGATCTCCTTCTTGTCGCCCGTCGCTTTCGCCGGATTGTCCGACAGCTTCACCGCCGGCCGGCCATTGGCCTCCGTCACCTTGCAGACCAGCGATATCGCATCCAGGCTGTTGGTTTCGGTCGGCGCGCAGCCTTCGAAATCGTTGGTGAGGTTGGTGCCCCAGCCGAAGGACATGCGCACCTTGCCCTTGAAGTGCCTGTAGGTCTCCTCGATGGTTTCGACCTCGAGACCGTCGGAGAAGATCAGCAGCTTCTGCCTGGGGTCCTTGCCCTTCTCGCGCCACCAGTCGATGATTTTTTCGCCGCCTTCGATCGGCGGCGCGCTGTCGGGGCGGAAGCCGGTCCAGTCGGCGACCCAGTCCGGGGCGTCGCGCAGGAAGGATGCGGTGCCGAAAGCGTCGGGCAGCACGATCAGCAGGTTGCCGCCGTAATAGCGCTGCCAGTCCTGCAGCACCTTGTAGGGCGATTCCTTCAATTCCTTTTCCGACTTGGCAAGGGCGGCAAAAACCATCGGCAATTCATGCGCGTTGGTGCCGAGCGCTTCGAGGTCGTTGTCCATGGCCAGCAGCACGTTCGAGGTGCCGGTGAAGGCTTCGCCAATGCCTTCCTTGAGCGCCTCGACGCACCAGCGCTGCCACAGGAAGGAATGGCGGCGGCGGGTGCCGAAATCGGAGATGCGGATGCCGGGCAGCGCCTTCAAGCGTTCGGTCTTGGCCCACATCTTCCCCTTGGCGCGTGCATAGAGCACGTCAAGCGCGAAGGGACCGAAGGCGCGCATGGCGGCGCGGGAACGAAGCTCATTGATGATCGCCAGCGCCGGGATTTCCCACAGGGTGGTGTACATCCAGGGACCGCTGAAGGAGAGCTCGTACTGACCGTCGCGCTTGGACAGCTCGTAGTCGGGCAGCCGAAAACCTTCCAGCCAGGCGAGGAATTCCGGCTCGAAGATCTGCTTGCGGCCATAGAAATTGTTACCGCCAAGCCAGATCATCTCCTTCTTGGAGAAGCGCAGCGTGCGGGCATGGTCGAGCTGGTCGCGCAATTCGCCTTCGTCGATGTCGTCGGCCAGGCGCACCGAGGTGGTGCGGTTGATCAGCGAAAAGGTGGCGTCGACCTTGGGGTACATGCCCCAGATCATCTGCAGCATCAGAAGCTTGTAGAAATCGGTGTCGAGCAGGCTGCGGACGATCGGGTCCAGCTTCCAGGTGTGGTTGTAGACGCGCCGCGCTATATCGGTTCTTGCCATGTCCTGCCGTCGCCTTCGCTGCTCACGTCTTTCTTACGCAATTCCGGACGGGAAACCGCCGCACAGTTTTCCTGGAATTGCCGGGCAAGAGCTTATTAGCATTGAATTTTTGAAAGCGCCTCCCGCTTTCCGGGCTGGCCCGACAAAAAGCAGCCGCTCAGGTCCAGCCTCAACTCTTGGCGCCCACCACCCGCAGCGCCGGACGCTTCCTGCGGCTGCCGATGCGGCCGGCCACCGGCGCGTCGGCCCGGCTGTCGGCCTGTTCCTTTTCGGCAAACAGCCAGTCGACGAACAATTGCACGATAGGCGCCGAACGCATCTCGTTGCGGCAGACGACGTAGAAATCATCGACCGCCGGCACCGACAGGCTGAACGGCGCCACCAGCAGGCCCCTGGCGAGCAGCATGCTGGCGGTGACGGAATCGCCGAGAGCCACGCCATGTCCGTGCACCGCGGCTTCGATCGCCGTACGGGCGTCGCCGAGATGGTGGCGGCGGCCACGTTCGAGGTCGAGCCCATCGGCGGCGGCCAGCCAGGTGTGCCATTCGCGGCCATCATCGCCATGCAGGATGACATGGCCAGCAAGATCCCGGCAGATGCGGAGCGGCCGGTTGTTGATCAGCGTCGGGCTGACCACCGGGAACAGTTCGAGGCCCGACCATTTGCGCATCCAGCAATCGGTCCAGCTGCCGTCGCCATAGAGCACGCAGACATCGACCTGTGGGGCGCGGATGTCCTTGGGGTCGTTGGACGGGATCAGCGTCAACCTGATATCAGGATATTGCGCCATGAAGCTGCCGAGCCGCGGCGTCATCCACAGAAGCAGCAGCGCCGGCACGCAGGAGACCGACAGCGTACCGGCGCTGGCTGGCCTGGTCATGCGCTGGGTGGCGGCGGCGATGCCGTCGAAGGCGGTCGAGACCGCCGGCAGCAATTCGGCGCCGTGCGGGGTGAGCTTTACCCGCTGTCCGGTGCGTTCGAACAGTTTTACGCCGAGTGATTGCTCGAGCGCCTTGATCTGGTGGCTGATTGCGCCGTGGGTGACGTTGAGCTCACTCGCCGCCTTGGTCAGCGAGGCATGCCGCGCCGTCGCCTCGAAGGCGCGCAAGGGATTCAAGGGGGGCAGACGCTTGGCCATGAGCAACCGGATACTCTGTGAGATTTTCTCACAATCAGCACCGTAACAATATCAATTGATTTTTCAATGCGGCTGCCGGACACTTTGGCAGGTCAACAGCATCAATGACGTGAAATCTACAGGCAGCCAGCGGGACAGCGACCCGGCCGGATGATGGTCAGTTCGCAGATGTCGCCACGGCCGCATGCATCAGCCCGCAGGAGGAGACCGACATGGGTTATGACAGAGGCAAGCTGGAAGCCTTGCGCCGCAAGTATGGCGAGAGCCATGGCGGCGAGATGTTCGACCCGAAGTTCCGCAAGGTCGCGGACAAGATCTTCTCCAAGAGCGGCACAAGGCTGGCGCCCTATGCCGGCATCCCCACCTTCCTCGCCGCGCCCTACCGTGAAATCGCTGCCGACAATCCGGATTTCGGCGATTTGCAGGTGGCGATCATCGGCGTGCCGATGGATCTCGGCGTCACCAACCGGCCCGGCTCGCGCTTCGGGCCAAGGGCGCTGCGCGCCATCGAGCGCATCGGCCCTTATAATCATGTGCTGGAATGCGCGCCGACGCATGAGCTGCGCGTCGCCGACATCGGCGATACGCCGTTCCGCAGCCGCTACCGGCTGGAGGTCAGCCACGAAGATATCGAGCGCCGCACCAACCAGATCGTCGATGCCGGCGTGCTGCCGCTCTCGGTCGGAGGCGACCACTCGATCAGCCATCCGATCCTGAAGGCGGTCGGCAAAAAGGCGCCGGTCGGCATGATCCATATCGACGCTCATTGCGACACAAGCGGGCTGTTCGACATGACCAAGTTCCATCATGGCGGACCGTTCCGCAACGCGGTGCTGGACGGCGTGCTCGACCCCACCCGCACCATCCAGATCGGCATCCGCGGCTCGGCGGAGTATCTGTGGGAGTTCACCTATGAATCCGGCATGACGGTCGTGCATGCCGAAGAGGTGACGGGTCTCGGCATCCCGGCCATCATCGAGAAGGCGCGCAGAATAGTCGGCGACGGCCCGACCTACATTTCCTTCGACGTCGACAGTGTCGATCCGGCCTTCGCGCCAGGCACCGGCACGCCGGAAATCGGCGGCCTGACGACGCGCGAAGTGCTCGAACTGCTGCGCGGCTTGAAAGGCCTCAACATCGTCGGCGGCGACGTCGTCGAGGTGGCGCCGCAATATGACGCGACCACCAACACCGCCCATGTCGGCGCCCAGGTCCTGTTCGAGATCCTGAGCCTGATGGTGTTCAGCCCGGCGATCACCGCCAAGGGGGCCTGACGGATTTCACATGCAAAGGCGGCCGCCGCGCTGGAGCCGGCGGCCGTTTCCAAAACAAACAAGCTTCCAGAAGGGGAATACCAATGACAATCCAAATGAAATCAACCATCGCCGCCGCGCTGATGCTCGCCGGCCTCGGCTTCGCCGCCCAGGCCAATGCCGACGCCGTCGACGACATCACCAAGGCCGGCGCCATCAATGTCGGCATCTTCTCCGACTTTCCGCCCTTCTCCTCGGCCAGCGCCGATATGAGCATCAAGGGTTACGACGTCGACGTCGCGCAGGCGATCGCCGATTCACTCAAGGTGAAGCTCAATCTGGTCAGCGTCACCGGCCAGAACCGCATCCCGTATCTCACCGACAAGCGCGTCGATATCCTGATGAGCGTCGGCTATTCCAAGGAGCGCGAGGAGGTGATCGATTTCGCCGCCGCCTACGCGCCCTATTACATCGCCGTCATCGGTCCGGCGGCGCTCTCCGTCAAAGGCAAGGAAGACCTTGCCGACAAGTCGATCGCCGTAAATCGCGGCACGCTGGAGGATACGTCGCTGACCGAAGCGGCGCCGTCATCGGCCGACATCAAGCGCTTCGACAACTACAATTCCGTCATCCAGGCCTTCATCTCCGGCCAGACCCAGCTGATGGTGGTCGGCAATGATGTCGGCGCGCAGGTGCTGGCCAAGCAGGACGCGCTGAAGCCGGAGCAGAAGTTCCAGCTTTTGACCTCGCCTTCGCATATCGGCCTCAACAAGAAAGAGGACCGGCTGAAGACGGCGGTCAATGATGCGGTTGCCAAGATGCTGGCCAACGGCAAGCTCGACGAGAGCTCGAAGGCCTGGCTGAAGACGCCGCTCAATCCCGACAACCTCAAGGATTGAGTTCTCGTGGCCTTTGCCTGGCTCCCAGGTGCTGTGGGCGACATCGCGCGCGGCGCGGCCACGACGATCCTGTTGATCGTCGTGACTACGCTCGTGGGCACGCTGCTCAGCATCCTGGGCGCTGCCGGCCGGCGCAACGGCCCGGTATTCGTGAAGCGCGCCATCGCGGTCTATGTCGAGGTGATGCGCAACACGCCGTTCCTGGTGCAGCTGTTCTTCATCTTCTTCGGCCTGCCCAGCCTCGGCATAAGGCTCGATCCGATCCTGGCCGCCATGCTGGCAATGACGCTCAACATGGCAGCCTACACCATTGAAATCGTCGGCGCCGGTCTCGATGCCGTGCCCGGCGGACAAACGGAAGCAGCGCTTGCACTGGGCTTGAGACCGCGCCAGGTGTTCATCAAGATCGTGCTGCCGCAGGCGCTCAAGGTGATCTACCCGGCGCTGACCAGCCAGATCGTCATCATGATGCTGGAATCGGCCGTGGTGTCGCAGATCGCCGTGCGCGAGCTGACCTATGAGGCCGACATGCTGCAAGCCCGCACCTTCCGGTCCTTCGAAACCTATTTCGTCGTGACCCTGGTCTACCTCGTCCTGTCCATGGCCTTGCGCCGGCTGCTGGTCACAGGCGGGCGCCGCGTATTGGGGGCAGGTGTCACATGATCGAATTCACCTTCTGGGACATCGTTCGCAATCTGCTGCTCGCCGCCCGCTGGACGGTGCTGTTGTCACTGGCGGCCTTTGTCGGCGGGGCGCTGGTCGGGCTGATCGTGCTGTTCTTCAGGATCGCAGAGAATAAATGGAGCCAGCGGGTCGCTTCGGGCTACATCGCCCTGTTCCAGGGAACGCCGCTGTTGATGCAGCTGTTCCTGATGTTCTTCGGCCTGCCGATGCTCGGCCTGCGCATCGAGCCATGGACGGCAGCAGTGCTCGGCCTGACCTTCTTCGCCAGCGCCTATCTGGCCGAGATCTGGCGCAGCGGCGTCGATGCGCTGCCGCGCGGACAGTGGGATGCCGGCGCCAGCCTCGGTCTGCACCGCCTGCAGGAGCTCAGGCTGATCATCCTGCCGCAGGCGTTCTCGATCACAAGGGCGCCGATCGTCGGCTTCCTGGTGCAGTTGATCAAATCGACGGCGCTGACCTCGATCATCGGCTTCGAGGAGCTGGTCAGAACCTCCAACGCCATCAACAACGCCACCTTCGAACCGTTCAAGGTCTACGGGCTGGTGGCGCTGATCTTCTTCGTCATGTGCTTTCCACTGACGCAATACGCCCGTACGCTCGAACAACGAGCGGCGGCCCACTGACGCCAGGGGGCGACAGTGCGTGAAGGGAACCTGCCGGGAACGGCATCAACTGAGGAGAAACCAGATGAACAGACTGATCGGAAAATCCCTGACACGGCGCGGCGTGCTTGGTGCGGGCCTCGCTACAGCCGGCGTGCTCGCCATGCCGTCGATCCTGCGCGCGCAGGACAAGTCGCTGAAGGTCGGCGTCTATGGCGGCTATTTCAAGAAATCCTTTGACGAGCACGTCTTCCCAGATTTTACCAAGGCCACCGGCATTGCAGTGGAATCGGTCGCCGAGCCGACCGGCGAAGCCTGGCTGGTGCAGCTCGAACAGGCGTCCAAGGCCGGCCAGGCGCCAGCCGACCTTTCGATGATGTCGCAGACCTCGACGCTGAAGGGCCAGTCGACCGAATTGTGGACGCCGCTCGATACGTCGAAGTTCAAGCACTACAACGACCTCTTGCCGCGCTTCGTCAACAAATATCCGGATGGCCGTGTTGCTGGCATCGGCGCCGTCGCCTGGTGGATCACGCTGGTCTCCAACACCGACGTCTACAAGGATGCGCCGACCTCATGGGAGACGCTGTGGGACAAGGCCAATGAGGACAAGCTTGGCCTGCTGGCGCTTGCCTCGAACTCGTTCCTGCTCGAAGTGACGGCAAAGACCTTCATGGGCGGCACCAATGCGCTCGACACCGAGGACGGACTGAACAAGGCATTCGAAAAGCTCGCCGAGCTCAAGCCGAATGTCCGGCTGTGGTATCGCGACGAGGCGCAGTTCGAGCAGGCGCTGAAGTCGGGCGAGATCCCGATGGGCCAGTATTATCACGACGTCACCGGCCTCGCGGTCGCCGACGGCTTCCATGTCCGCTCGACCTTCCCGAAGGAAGGCGGCATCCAGGATTCCGGCAATTGGGTGCTGTCGCGCGCCTCGACCAAGGTCGACGAGGCGCATGCCTTCATCGACTATATGAGCCAGCCGTCGATGCAGGGCCTGATGTCGCGCAAGGTCGGAACCACGCCGACGCTGAAGAAAGAGGTGCTCGACCTCAAGCCGGAAGAGTTCGCAGCCGTGTCGTCGGATATCGATCCGATCATCCCGCGCTACGACCTCTATACGTCGAAGGCCGACTGGATCAACCAGAAGTGGACCGAGCTGATCGTCGGCTGAGCCGTTCGATCCGTCTGAACCACAGCGGCCGCCGGCATAGTCCGGCGGCCCCTTAGCAAACCCTCCAAGGGATGAGCATGTCCGGACTAGACATCAACGCCGTCACCAAAAAATTCGGCAACTTCGCCGCCGTCGACAATGTCCAGCTCAACGTGCCGCATGGCACGTTCGTGTGTCTGCTCGGCCCGTCGGGCTGCGGCAAGACCACGCTGCTGCGCATGATTGCCGGACTGGAGGAGCCGACCAGCGGCGCCATCGTGCTCGACGGCGAGGACATCACGCCTTTGCCGACGCACAAGCGCAATCTCGGCATGGTGTTCCAGTCGCTGGCGCTGTTTCCGCATCTCTCCGTCGGCGACAACATCGCCTATGCGCTGCGCATTCGCGGCGCCTCGAACGAGGAGCAGAAGAAACGCGTCGACGAGTTGCTGGGCCTCATCCATCTGACCGGCTTTGCCGACCGTCCGGTGGCCAAACTGTCGGGCGGTCAGCGCCAGCGCGTGGCAATTGCGCGGGCCTTGGCGCTGTCGCCGAAACTGTTCCTGCTCGACGAGCCGCTGTCGGCGCTCGACGCCAAACTGCGCGAGGCCATGCAGGTAGAACTGCGCCAGTTGCAGCAGCGGTTGGGCATCACCACCATCGTCGTCACCCACGACCAGCGCGAAGCCATGACCATGGCCGACCTGGTCGTCGTCATGGGCCACGGCAGGATCCTGCAGGCGGCGCCGCCAATCGAGATCTACCGCAAGCCGGCCGACGCCTTCGTCGCGGACTTCATCGGCATCACCAATCTGCTGCCGGCCGAGATCGACAGCACCGGGCGCACCACCATTCTGGGCACAGCCATTCCAGGTCTTGCCATGCCGGCGGGTCAGACCAAAGCGTCTGTATCGGTCCGCCCCGAGGATGTGCATCTCGGCAGCCCCGGCGGCTCGGCCATCACCGGCGAGGTGAGTTTCGTGCGCGATCTCGGCGGCACCATCGAGACCTTCGTCGACGTCGGCGGCACCAGCATCATTGCGGTGACGACGCCGCGCGAGCGGCATGACGTGCCGGTCGGCGCCAAGGTCGGCGTCAAACTGCCGCCGGCAAGCTGCGTGGTGCTCGGCGCATGAGACGCGAAGCGCCGAAGTCGATAGCCGACTACACGCCGCTGTTCTTTCCGGCGCTGATGCTGATCGTCTTCTTCGTCGTGCCGTTCTCGACGATGATCGCGGTGAGCTTCTTCAAGCGCAACCCGTCCGGTTTCTACACGCCGGATTTCGTGTTCGACAATTACGCCCGCTTCCTGTCGGTGTTCTTCGGCGGCGTGCTCGGCTTTTCGCTGCTGCTGGCGGTGCTGGTCGCCGTCTGCTGCGTCGCCATCGCCTTCCCCTTCACCTACCTTTTGACCCGTCGGCCGCGCCGCGTGCAGACGCTGTGGCTGGTCGGCCTCCTGTCGGTGCTGTCGCTGTCGGAAGTCATTATCGGCTTTGCCTGGTCGACGCTGTTTTCGCGCACCGCCGGCATCACCAATCTGTTCGTGGCGATCGGGCTGATGGACAAGCCGGTGGCGCTGCTGCCGACCTTTGGCGCGGTGCTGACCGGCATGGTCTACCAGGCGCTGCCCTATACGATCCTGGTGCTGTACCCCGCCCTCGTGCGCCTCGACCCGACATTGCTCGAGGCAGCGCGCACGCTCGGCGCCTCGCCGATCCGCGCCTTCTTCACCGTCGTCGCGCCGGCACTGCGCAACACCATTGTGGCGACACTGATCATGGTCTTCGTGTTCGCCCTCGGCTCGTATCTTTTGCCGCAGATTCTGGGACGGCCGCAACACTGGACGCTGTCGGTGCTGATCACCGACCAGGCGATCTACCAGTCCAACATGCCGTTCGCGGCCGCAATGGCGGTGTTCCTGGTGCTGATCTCGCTGGCGCTGGTCGGATTGACACTGCTCGTCGGACGAAGGGAGAACGCCCTATGACCGCGACCTTGCTGCGCCGTGTCTATTTCACCATCGTCGCTTTGTTCCTGGCGGCGCCGCTGATCGTCGTCGCCGGCGTGTCGGTCAATTCGCGCCAGGAGCTCAGCTTCCCGCCGGTCGGTTTCTCGCTCGCCTGGTACGCCCAGATCTTCACCGATCCGGAATGGCGGCTGGCGCTGATCCATTCGGTGACGCTGGCCGTCTGCTCGGCAGCCATTGCCGTGGCGGTCGCGCTGCCCCTGGCTTGGTTCCTGTGGCGGCGCATCGCGCCATGGGCGAACATCTTCCAGGTGCTGGGGCTTGCCCCCTTCATCCTGCCGCCGGTCATCACCGCGCTCGGCTTCCTCTCCTTCTGGGCGACGGTCGGGCTGTTCGGCCAGTTCTTCACCGCCATAATCAGCCACGCCATCTTCTTCGTGACGCTGCCGCTGGTGACGCTGTCGCTCGGCTTTGCCTCGATCGACCGCTCGCTGGTCGAGGCCGCGGCGACCATGGGCGCCGATGACCGCACAGTGCTGAAAACCGTGGTGCTGCCGTTGATCCTGCCCTACCTCGTCTCGGGCTACGCCTTCGCCTTCGTCTTGTCGCTCAACGAATACATCGTCGCCTACATGACGATCGGCTTCACCACCGAGACGCTGCCCATCAAGATCTTCAACGCGCTGCGCTATGGCTACACGCCGACCATGGCTTCGGTGTCGGTGTTCTTCGTCGCGGTGGCCGCATTGGTGTTCGGCTCGATCGCCAGGTTCGGCGATATACGCAGGCTGCTCGGCGCGATGTCGTCGGACGTGAACTGATTGAATTTGTAACAAAATCCCTCGATGATTGCTCAGAACCTCCAATGCCATCAAGGTGTCTGAGTGCCTATGCATCCCCGGATGCGGCAGCTTTGTGCCTCATGTCGGTCAATCGTCGAGCTTCTGCCAACTCCCGCAAGCAGACGGCTGATTGGGTGGTAGGGTCGACCTTCACAGAGGAATGGCCACGGAATCGATAAGTCGCCTGCATACAGCAGGCGCTACTTCGCGATACCATCGCTGCATGCCACGAAGAAAGAACAACCGCCGCAAGAAGCCGCCACAGAGAAAAGAGCTGAAGCTCGAACTCTCAACGTTTGCCATCAAGGAAGAGCACCACGACGAATTTAAGAAGGCCGTCTTGGCTGCTGCACGACACAGCGTTGATGAGTTCCCCGCGACCCTCCAGATTGTCACGGATGAGCTTCGAAAGTCGGACGCCATCGGGATCGTTTCAACCTTCGCTGTTTATGGGCTTCAGACCCTGGCGGGACGTGAGGGCGTGAACACCAAATCCGTTCTCAAAGACATTCAGCAGCACCACGCCGAGTTGCTGCTGGCGCTGGTGATGACCATTCCGCTGGACGAGTGGGGAAAAGACCCATTCACACCAGCTATCATGGGAACGGTGTTCGAGACTGTTCCCAAGGTCGCTGAGACGTTCCTGCATCAGCGCATCCTGGCCGCTGAGGACGTCGCGGATAAGCAGGAATTTACGATCCTGTCGTTGCAGGAGCGCATTCGACTTCACACGCAGGCGGTCAGGAATTGGGGCTACTACTCCGATGTCATCCGTATCAGCACCGATCTGTACGGATCCCTAGACGATCGCCTGAAGCCGCATTTCGGTTTCGGGGCCACCGACCTGATTGAGGTTATGGCGGCCGTCGTCAGAGAGTTTGAGCGTCGGCATTCCGAACACTTCATGCGACTGGCGAAGGTCATTCGCTCGCCCAATGTCCGGCAGATGGTTCGAAACTATTACAAGTACTTTCCTGAACTCAAAGGTGGGCCAGAAGACCTCCTAGCCGCCATGCCGCCGGGCGTTTCACGCGATGGCATGATGGGCATGATAATGGGGCATTGCGATCTGCGACATTCCGAACGTGCCAGCTTCACTGCCGCGGAAGTCGCAAAGCTTTCGGGCAAACCAAAAGATGTCGTCGAGGCGATCCTTGAGTCCCTATCCCGCGCACCGGGCAGTCTGGCTGGAACCAACCCTGACCACCTCTTCCTTGCCAATCCGATCTGGGATGCTCCGGGCATCTATCTTGGTGATCTATTCGTGTTCCCGATCCCGCAAATGGTCTTTAGCCATATCCATCGCGTGATGGCGCGGCTGGCGCAGGAAGCTGGCATCAAGACCCAGCTTGAAAGCCGCAGGGCGGACTATCTCGAAAGCCAACTCGAAGACACGATGCGAAAAGCCCTGCCGGGAGCGATGATCGTTCCGGCAGCAAAGTGGCTGGTTGGCGCCGAGCAGTTCGAAACAGACCTACTCGTCACGCTCGATCGCACCGTGATTATCGCTGAGGCGAAGTCCAATCACCTTACTCCACAGGGGCTACGCGGTGCGCCGGGTCGCGTGAAACGGCACGTCTCGGACATGGTCCTATATCCATCCCAGCAGTCTGCGCGCCTCGCCACACTCATCACTTCTGCAAAGGAGGGCGATGCCGCAGCCGAAGCGATTGTCCGCCAGATCGGTATTGATCCGGTATCGGTCGATCAGATCATCAGGATATCGGTGACCCTTGATGATTTTTCGGTTCTCAGTTCCGCTGAGGCGGACTTCAAGGAAATTGGCTGGGTGCCTGCCGACCACCAGCTTGCGCCGACGATTACGATCGCTGATCTCATCTGCATCGCCGACATTCTCGATCACCCGCTCACCTACCTTCACTACCTCGGTGAGCGCATCTACCTTCAAAAGTCATTCAGCCTGCTCGGGGATGAACTCGACTTCCTCGGCCTCTATCTCGTCACGGGTTTCAACATCGCGGGCCTGCGGGAGGAAAATTCCATCTTCTCGCCTAGCGGAATGTCCGAACCGCTCGACCGGTACTATACAAGCCGCGATGCGGGCATCGCCCTACCAAAACCGAAACCTCAGTTGGGACCTCTGTTCGGTTCTATCATCAAGCAGCTCGAACAGCGTAAATCACCGGGCTGGACGACCGTCGGTCTGCACCTTTTGTCATCGGCTGATCCCAGCGAGCAGAAGACCATCGAAAGGAACCTGATCAAGCTGCGTGCCATGGTGCGCAAGAATTTCCGCGAACCCGGCCACATCAGTTCGCTTCAGGTTCAGCCCCCGCTGCGGCGCAAGGCGCGCATCATTTTCTATGCATTTCCCGAGACACTGCGTGGGGAATCGCGCAAGACCATGGAAGGATTGGCCGCAGAGGCGATGGAGGACGAACGGGTAGACCATATAGTAGTCCTTGCCCGTTGTACGGACCGCTGGGACATCCCCTACGAAGCAGTGCTTCTGGTTCGTCGTTCCCCAGGAGACGCGGCCGATAGCGCGAGCGCTTAGCCTAACAGGCCAATCCTGACGCACCTCTGCGCCGACAGCCGACAAACGGATTGCCTGAGGTCTGCTCTGCTTGCCTCGCTCCCCATAAGCCGCCAGACCGCTGTCTGCCCAAAAGGCGACAACCAGACACCTGCTCTGCAGTGACTGCTTCGGGCAGTTGGCGGACCGCTTGGTGCGTCTTCAATGGCTGAAGACGAGCGGCGGTGCGATGCGGTCCCGCCGCAGCCAGCGCGCTAACAGCAGCACCGCCACCACGGCCAGACCCGACGCCAGGCCGATCCAGATGCCGACGCCGTGCAGGCCGAAATGGAAGGCGAGCAGCACGCCGAGCGGCAGGCCGATGCCCCAATAGCCGATCGCGGCATAGATCATCGGCAGCTTGGTGTCGTGCAGGCCGCGCAGCATGCCGGCGGCAACGGCTTGCGCACCGTCGAAGATCTGAAACAGCGCGGCAAAGGCCAGGAACGACACGGCCAGCGCGATCACCCTGGCGTTCGCCGGATCGGTCATGTCGATGAAGGCGCTGATCAACAGATGCGGCCACAGCACCATCACCAGCGCCATCAGCGCCATGGACGAGACGCCGATGACGAAGGCGGTCCAGCCGGCGCGCGAAACGCCGGCCGGATTGCCGGCGCCGTGGGCCAGGCCGACGCGCACGGTGACGGCCTGGTTGAGACCGAGCGGCACCATGAAGGAGATCGAGGCGATCTGGATGGCGATGGCGTGCGCGGCCAGCGAATCCGCATCAATCAGGCCCATCAGCAGGGCTGCTGCATTGAAGATCGTCACCTCGAAGGCGAGGATGCCGGCGATCGGCATGCCGAGCCGCAGCAGACCCTTGAAGCGCGGCCAGTCGGAGCGCCAGAAGCGGCCGAACAGGCGATAGCGGCGAAACTTCTTCTCCAGCATCACCACGGCTGCCAGGCCGCAGAACATCAGCGTGCTCGACAGCGTGGTCGCCAGCCCCGAGCCGGCAATGCCCATCGAGGTGACGCCGAGATTGCCGAACATGAACACCCAGTTGAAGAAGGCGTTGCAGGCAACGGCGACGAAGACGATGATCAGCGCCCAGCCCGGCCGCTCCAGCGCCGAGATGAAGGAACGCAGCACGATATAGCCGTAGAAAGGCAGCACCGCCCATTCGAGCCAGCGCAGATAGATGCCGGCCTGACGCGCCAATGCCGGCTCCTGGCCCATGGCCAGCAGAATGGCCTCGCCATGCCACAGCACGATCCAGATCGGGATCGAGATCAGGATCGCCAGCCACAGTCCCTGGCGCACGGTGCGACGCAAATCGCGCACCGAATAGCGGCGGCGGCCAAGCTCGGTGGCGATCATCGGCGAAGTCGCCAGCATCAGGCCGAGGCCGAAGATCAGCGGCATGAAATAGAGGTTGGCGCCGAGCGCGCCGCTGGCCAGCGTGTCCGCGCCCAAACGCCCCATCATCATGACGTCGGTGGCGGTCATCGCGGTCTGGCCGAGATTGGTCAGCACCATCGGCCAGGCCAGCGCCAGCGTCGCCCTGATTTCCTGACGCCAAAGATTTTCCGGCGCACGAGCGCCGGCTTCGATCGCAGACATTGTCCTGCTCTTTCCGATTGCGGCGCGTCGGCAACGAGGCCGGAAGCCGCACTTCCAAACGGCAAAACCTTCGGTTTCGCAGCGTTTGCGTCGTTCTATTGGACGAAATGCGACATGAAGGCAAGGGAGGACGGGCAGCCGGCGATTGAGCCAGAGGCGGGAACCCTCCTATCCGGCTGCCTTTGGATCAACCGATGCTTTCGCCGCCGTCGATCACCAGCGCCTGGCCGGTCATGAAGGATGAGCGGTCCGAGACGAGGAACAGGATCGCTTCGGCGATCTCTTCGGCGCTCGCCCAGCGCCCCATCGGGATCCTGGTGCGGACATAGGTCTCGATCGCCTCGCGGCCGCCCATCTGGGCGATGAACGGTTCGTTGAAGGGGGTGTCGACCCAGCCGGGGCAGAGCGCGTTGACGCGCACATTGTGCCGGGCATAGTCGAGCGACATCTGCCTGGTCATCGCCACCACGGCATGTTTGGACGTGGCATAGGCGATCATCTCGCGGTCGTAGAAGACGCCCGAATTCGAAGCCGTGTTGAGGATGACGCCGCCGCCTTGCGCGACCATTGCCGGCATGACCAGCCGCGCGGCCAGAAACTGCGCCCGTACATTGATGCGCCATGACGCATCCATACCATCGACCTCGACCTCGGTCAGCGTGCCGCCGACCTGGATGCCGGCGTGATTGTGCAGAATGTCGATGCGGCCATACTTGCCGAGAGTGCCTGTGATGAGCTTCTCGACCGCGGCGTCGTCAGAGACGTCGGTGACAATCGCCTCGGCCTGCCCGCCCACTGCCCGGATGTCCGCCGCTGTCGTCTCGCCGCTGGTCTTATCCCGGTCGGCGATGACCACCACAGCGCCTTCGCTGGCCATGATCATGGCGCCAGCGCGGCCGATGCCGGAACCGGCGCCCGTCACCACGGCGATGCGGTCTTTGAGGAGCATGAATTTGTCTTTCAGCTGGATGGCTTGTTCAGTTTGACGGCTGGCGCTGGCGCAGCTGCCATTGGGCAAGCACCACCAGCAGGACCGAGGCGACGAGCACGATGGTGGCGATGGCGTTGATTTCCGGCGTCACGCCGCGCCGGATCGAGGCGAAGACATAGATCGGCAGCGTCGTCTGCGCGCCGGCGACGAAGAAGGCGACGATGAAATCGTCGAAGGAGAAGGTGAAGGCGAGCAGGAAGCCGGCGATCACCGCCGGCATGATCTGCGGCAGCACGATCGAGCGAAACGTCGTCAGCGGCGTGGCGTAGAGATCGCTCGAGGCCTCGACCAGGTTGCGGTCGAGGCTGGCGAGACGCGTGCCGACGATCATCGTCACCAACGCCATCGAAAACAGGCCGTGGGCGGCGATGATCGATCCATAGCCGAGCGACAGGCGCGGCGGCTGGTCGTTTGGCCAGATCGAGGCGAGGAACGGGTTGAGCACGCCAAACAACTGGACCAGCGCGACGAGCGTCGAGATGCCGATGACGACGCCGGGAACGACGATCGCGGCACCCATCAGCGCGTCGAAGACGGCGCGAGTCCTAAGCCCGACCCGCGCCAGGCCGAGCGCGGCCGCCGTGCCGCACACCGCCGCCAGAAGCGCGCTGGTGGTGGCGATGAACAGGCTGTTCTTCAGCGCCTCGACCAGGAACGGGTTCGACAGCGCGGTGCCGTACCATTGCACCGAAAAGCCGGTGAACTCGCTGGCATGGCGGCCGGCGTTGAAGGAGAACAGCACGACCAGCGCGATCGGCAGGTAGAGGAAGGCGAAGACGGCTGTGACGAAGGCGCGCATCAGATCAGATCCACCCTGCGGGCGCCCGACACCCGCGTCGAAACGCGGTTTGCCGCAATCAGCACCACCACCGAAACCGCCACCAAGGTGATGGCGATGGCCGATCCGAACGGCCAGTTGCGCGACTGCAGGAACAGGTCGACCAGCGCGTTGCCGATGAAGAACACCTTGCCGCCGCCAAGCAGGGTCGGGATCAGGTATTCGCCAAGCAACAGGATCATGACCAGCGAGAAGCCGGTCATCACGCCCGGCAGCGACAGCTTCAGCGTCACCCCCAGAAAGGTTGAGAGCGGGGTCGCGCCGAGATCGGCGGAGGCTTCCAGCAGCCTTCGGTCGAGCCGCTCGAGACTGACATAGATCGGCAGGATCATCAGGGGCAAATAGCCATAGACGATGCCGAGCAGCACGGCGCCCGGCGTGTTGATCAGCCTGACATCCTCGATGCCGACAAAGGCCAGCAGTGCGGGAATGCCGCGTCCGCCCAGAATGTACATCCAGGCATAGGTGCGCATCAAAAGGCTGGTCCAAAAGGGAATGACGACGAGCGCAAGCAGGATCAGTCGCCAGCGTTGCGGCGCCTTCAGGGCGAGGTAGTAGGCAACCGGGTAGGCGACGAGCAGGCAGGCAAGCGCGCCCACCGGCGCCAGCATCATCGTGTTCCAGAAAGCAGTCGCCCGCGCCGGAAGATTGGCATACTGCGCCAGCGTGAAGGCGGCCTGGTAGCCGCCCTCCGGCGCCCGCTCGCCGACGCTGAACACGGCAATGGCGACGAACGGCAACACCAGAAACACCACCAGCCACGCTGTAGCCGGAGCGAGCAGCAGCGCTGTCAGGATGTTATACCGAAATCTGTTGCCGTGCATGGAACCCGCCCCGATGCCGGCGGAGGCCCGCCGGTTTCCGTTTGCTTCAGGCCAGCCTCAGGCCGACTTGAAGCGCGCCATCAGCTCGGCGCGGCCTGGGTCAGTCAGCGTTGCCGCCGCGCCGAACTCAAGCGGCGTCAACAGGTCGGCCGCAGGATAGAGGATAGGATTGTCGAGCACTTCCTTGGGCAGCAGCTTGTTGACCCGCGCATCGGTCGAGGGCGCGCCATTGGCCAGATGCTCCTTCACCGCAACCTCAGGGGTCATCAGATAGTTGAGCAAGGCATAGCCTGCCGGCTTGTTCGGCGCGTCCTTCGGGATGGCGTAGAAGTCGGTCCAGATCTCGCCACCCTCCTTGCCCAGCACATAGGCGATCTCTGGGATATCGCGATGCAGCTGCGCGCCGTCATTCGTCCAGCACATGGTCATCCAGGCGTCGCCCGCCCGCATACCCGGCTGGTAGTCGGACGAGACCGCAAACAGATGCGGCTTGACCTTGAGCAGCAGTTCCTCGGCCTTGGCGAGTTCGTCCTGCTTCAGCGAGTTGAAGGAATAGCCGTGATATTTCAGCGCGTTGCCGATGGTGGTCAGCTGGTAGTCGTGCACCATGGTGCGGCCATCGCCCTCAGCCATGGCGACGTCCCAGAACTCCTTCCAGCTCGTCATCGGCTTGGTCAGCTTCTTGGTGTTGACGGCAAAACCGGTCGTGCCCCAGTTCTTCGGCACGGCGTAGGTTGTGCCGTCGATCGTGCCTTCCCCAGTGAAGCGTGGGTCTTCCTGGGACCCGTCGAAATTCGGCAGCTTCGCCATGTCGAGCGGATCGATGATGCCAAGCTTCTTGTAGGTCGAGATCGTGTAGTTGGTCGGCACGAACAGGCTCCAGCCCGAGGCGCCGGCCTGCAGCTTGGCCAGCATTTCCTCATTGGAGCCGAAGACATTGACCTCGACGGCGACGCCGGTGTCCTTCTTGAAGTTTTCGAAGGTCTGCGGGTCGTGATAATTCGGCCAGGTGGCGATCGACATGCGGTCGCCGAGGTTTTCGGCGGCAAAGGCCGGCGTCGGCATGATGCCGATCTCGCGCGCCATCACCGCGGTCGCGATGCCAAGCCCGGTGAGGCCGAGGAAGTCGCGGCGGCCGATCGAGCCGCGCTTCAAACGCATCAGTTGGTCGACGAAGTTCTCAGGGCTTATCGGCAGTCCGTCACGATATGATTTCGACATTTTTTGCTACCCTCTGGTTGGTCCCGTTGTTCTTGGTCTCCGGAAACGCCAGCGGCGTCCCGGAGGCAAAGCCGATGGCGACGGGTTCACCCGGCTTGAAGAGATTGCCGTGGCCGATCACATGGTCGGCCTTGGCCAGCAGCGTTCCGATGCCCTGGACCTCGATGGCGTATTCCGCGGTCGAGCCCAGAAATATCCGGTTGCGGACGATGCCCTTGAACAGGCTGCCTTCCGTGGCGCCGAGGCTTAGCGATTCAGGGCGCAGGCTGACGGAAACGGCCTCGCCCTGCTGCAAGGCAGTTCGTTTGCGCGCCGCAATGACGGTGCCGTCGGCGAGCGCCACATTCACCAGATCGCCGGTATGCCCGGCGACCTTGCCGCTCAACAGATTGGTCTTGCCGACGAAATCGGCGACGAACAGGTCGGCCGGCTCGTCATAGATTTCACTTGGCTGGCCGAGCTGGACGATGCGGCCGCCGTTCATGACGCAGACGAAGTCGCTCATCGACAGCGCTTCCTCCTGGTCGTGGGTGACCAGCACGAAGGTGATGCCGATTTCACGCTGCAGGTTCTGCAACTCGATCTGCATGTCGGTGCGCAGCTTCTTGTCGAGCGCCGCCAACGGCTCATCGAGCAAAAGCACCGCCGGCTTGTTCACCAGCGCGCGCGCCAGTGCGACGCGCTGCTGCTGGCCGCCGGAGAGTTCGTGGATCTTGCGGCTGCCATAGCCGGCAAGCCGCACCATTTCGAGCGCCTCGCCAGCGCGTCGGCCGATTTCCTGCGACGACAGGCGCGGCCTCGCCTGGCGTAGCCCGTAGGACACATTGGCTTCCACATCGAGATGCGGAAACAGCGCGTATTGCTGGAACACCATGTTGACCGGGCGGCGATAGGGCGGCGTGCCGGCCATGTCCTGGCCGCGGATGAACACCTGGCCTTCGCTCGGCTGTTCGAAGCCGCCGATCATGCGCAGGCATGTCGTCTTGCCGCAGCCGGACGGTCCGAGAAGGGCGACAAAGGCGGAGGGCGGCACAGCCAGATCGATGCCGCTGACAGCGGTCACGGCGCCATAGCGCTTGGTGACGCCGCGAAACTCGATGTCGGGCACTGCGGTCAAAGTGCTGGCTCCAGCAACAGGGCTATTTCAGGACGCTACCAGAGCCAATGGCGGCTAGTATATACCTCGCAGGTGGTATATCTGATCTATTTTCTCGTTTGAGGGGGTATAGGTTGAGTGCGTCCCGCAGCGACGAATACAGCCGGCTCGCAGCCCTTGTCGCGGCAACGCGAGAGACCAGCGGCGAAATGTTCGGCCAGGCAATGGTCGATTGGCTGAGCCAGCATGTCAGCTTCGACCACTGCGTTATCTTCGGCTATCGCGGCGCATCGCGACCGCCGCTGCTGTTCGAAACCTTCTCGCCGGCCGAGAGCCATGTCTTCGTCACGCTCTATCAGGAAGGACCTTATCTGCTCGACCCATTTCATCACGCGGCGGTGGAGCGCAAGGAGGGGTTCTGGCGCATGCGCGAGCTGGCGCCCGACCGCTTCTATGCCAGCGAGTATTTTCGCACCTACTATAGCCAGACAAGGCTGGCCGAGGAGGTCGGCTTCTTCGTGCCGCTGCCCGGCAAGGATGCGCTGGTGCTGTCGCTGATGCGATTGCACGCCTCGGGTCCCTTCGGCACCGCCGATGCCAGGCTGCTGCGCGACATGGCGCCGGCGGTCATCAACTTCGCCCGGTTGCGCTGGCCCGCACTTGCGGCCGAGGAGCAGGACGAAGCGGAGCAGGGCGAGACGATCGCCGCCGTCAACGAGTTCGACCGCGCCCACATTTGGGAAAGCCTGTCGCTGACCCCGCGCGAAAAGCATGTCGTCGATCTGGTGCTGCAGGGGCATTCCACCGAGTCGATCGCGAGAGCCATGCGCATCGTGCCGGGAACGGTGAAGGTTCATCGCCGCAACATCCATCGCAAACTCGGCATCAAATCCCAGGCCGGGCTGTTCGCCCGCTTCATCGAGATCATCGAGAGCCGGCGTTGAAATCGCTGAGGCAGACATCGTTCACTTGCGGGCGACAGACTGCTACGGATTACCCGAAACCAGTCGCTTCCTCATACGCCCCGGAGAGCAGACGATGGCATTCAGGCGCAGAAAGAACACGGCCGCGATCCCTCGCACGGTGCCGGCTTTCGAGCACATCGTCACCGAGGCGAGCGACAGTTTCCTGTGGCGGCTCGACGACTATCCCTGGGAGCGCAATGTCTGGAATTTTCATCCGGAATACGAGATCCATCTCCTGAGGAAGTCTTCCGGGGTCGCGCTGGTCGGCGATCACATCGGCGAATTCGGGCCGGGCTACCTGAGCATCGTCGGCGGCGGGCTGCCGCATGACTGGGTGACATCGGTGCAACCCGGCGAGCTGATCGAAGGACGCGACATCGTGCTGCAATTCGATCCGCAGCGGCTGCGCGGCTCGGCGGGACTGCTGCCGGAGCTGCGCGAACTGGAACCGTTCCTGGAGCGATCGCTGCGCGGCATCGTCTTCCATGGCCGCGCCGCGCTCGACGGCGCTGCGCTGATGGAAAGGATGGGCACCGTGCACGGGCTCGCCCGGTTTTGCCTCTTCCTCGAACTGGTCGATCTGCTGGCCAGGACAGACGAATACGAGCTTTTGTCCTCGCCGGATTTCTCACCCGCGCTCGACGCAACCTCGCTGGACATCATCCAGCGCACGCTGACCTATCTCTTCCAGCACTTCGCCGAGGACCTGAAGCTGCCGGAGGCGGCGGAGCTGGCGGGGATGAGCGAAAGCACGTTTTCGCGCTTCTTCCAGAAAAACACCGGCAACAGTTTCAGCGACCACATCGCCAAGCTCCGGCTCTGGCAAGCCTGCAAGCTGCTGGCGGACACCGATATTCCGATCACCGACATCTGCTTCCAGGTCGGCTACATGAACATCTCCAACTTCAACCGCGCCTTCCTGCGCAAGCACCGGATGACGCCGTCATCCTACCGCAAGCTGTCGAAGCAGCGGATGACGATGCGCGCCTGAAAACCGGCCTTCCTCACTCCATCGGTACTCATGTGACAGAGGCCGTGCAGGCGAGCCGGATTTTGCAGCGCACAATGCATAAAAGTACAGGTCTGCTGCAACGGGGCTTCTAGCGCGGCCTTTAGCAACTCCTCATTTTGGCGATGGGTGGCTTGTCGCTCGGGCGATGGCGAGGATCGCGCAACCGAAGACTTCCGCTTCCTGCGACTGTTCCTGGAGGAGAAAATCAATGAAACCAATTCGGCTCGCTGCGAGCATAAGCGCAGCTTTCATGCTTACCACGACCCTCTCGACCATGGCGCTGGCGGCGCCGGTCTGCTCGGCACCGGTCAAGGTGCTGGCGCAACCGCGTGACGGGCTGACGCTGCTGGAGGCGTCCAAGGACGAGTTCCAGAAACTGGCCGGCGCCAGCTTCCAGATCGACTATCTCAACGAGAACGACCGCCGGGCAAAGTCGCGCGCCGATGCGTCCACGGTCGGCAACTACAACGTCTACTATGTCGACGAAGCCAATGTCGCGCTGTTCGCCTCGTCGAAATGGATCGTGCCGCTCACCGACTATTACCCGGCTGACTACGACTACGCCGATTTCGACCCGGGCCGGCAGAAGGTCGCCACCTATGACGGCAAGGTGTGGTTCGCGCCGCTGACCGGCGGCGGCGACCTGATGGTCTACCGCAAGGACATTCTGGAAGCCGCCGGCATCCAGCCGCCGAAGACGCTGGACGAGTTGATCGCCGACGTGCCGAAGCTGACAGATCCCGACAAGGGCATGTACGGCATCGCGCTGCGCGGCGCGCGTGGCTCGGGCGCCAATGTCTGGCGCTGGATGCCGTTCTTCAAGGCCTATGGCGGAAAATGGTTCGACGGTGACAAGCCGGCTTTCAACTCCGAGGCCGCGGTCAAAGCGACCGTGACCTATCTTAAACTGTTCAAGGATTCAGCGCCCGGCACGCAGACCGGCAGCTGGGATGAATCGACCGGCGCCTTCCTGTCGGGCCAGGTTGCCATCTTGGTCGAATCGACGCCGCTGTCGGGCATGGCGGTCGACCCGAAGACCTCGCAAGTGGTCGGCAAGATCGGCTTCCTGCCGCCGCCCTCGCCACTGACCGGCGGCGGCTACGGCCACGGCCTCGCCATCGCCGCCAAGGCCAATGCCGATGACGCCGCGAAGCAATGCGCCGGCCTGTTCATCGCCTGGGCGACGTCGAAGGAGAACGAGAAGCGCCGGCTCGACGCGCACCAATTCGGCGAGCTCAACCGCACCAGCGTGCTGTCCAGCAAGGAGTTCGCCGACATCTATGGCGCCGATCTCGGCCAGGCGCTTGCCGATACCGGCAAGGTGACGGCGGTGAACTTCTGGCAGGATCCGCGCTGGCCGGATCTCGGCGACCGCTGGGGCATCATCCTGGAAGAGCTGGTCACCGGCACGCGCACCGACGTCAAGGGCGGCCTCGACGAACTCGAGGCCTACGCCAACGAGCTGGTGAAGAAGAAGTAATCCTCCCGCCCGCGGCGCGCGGTCCACGGCATTCGACCGGATGCCGGGACCTGTGCGCCGCGGGTCTCTCCAAAAAGGCACAGCCCGAGGATAGGCAATGCGCCGACGCTCTTCCCTGCCCGTGACGTTTCTGGTTCCGACGCTCGCCATTCTTCTGGTGCTGTCGATGGTGCCGACGCTGTACGCCATCGTCATTGCGCTGCAGAACCGCGAGCTGAGCTCGTCGGACTATTCCTGGGTCTGGCTGTCGAACTTCATCGACCTGTTCGCCGACCGGCGTTTCCTCAACGCGGTCTGGGTTTCGGTGAAGTGGGAAATCGTCACCGTGGTGGCGACGATGATGGTGGCGATCGGGCTCGGCGTGCTGATGTTCGAAGTAGCGTCGCCGCGGCTGCGCAACATCTACTGCCTGCTGTTCATCATCCCGGTGCTGTTGCCGCGTGTCTCGGCGGCCTTCGTGTGGAAGTTTGCCTATCATCCGCTCTACGGCATCGCCACCTATCCCTACAGGCTGATCACCGGCGGGCTGATCTTCGACCCGCTGTCGAAGCCGTCGACGGC
The DNA here is from genome assembly GCF_040320665.1 of Mesorhizobium sp. M0626. Lineage (NCBI taxonomy): Bacteria > Pseudomonadati > Pseudomonadota > Alphaproteobacteria > Hyphomicrobiales > Phyllobacteriaceae > Mesorhizobium > Mesorhizobium sp. M0626. The sequence goes on from NZ_JAMYQD010000009.1 coordinate 131,526, forward strand.
CCTGTTTGCCGTCGCCTCGGTCGATGTCTGGCAGTGGGGACTGTTCTTCGCGGTCATCGTGCTGAAGCTTCTGGAGACCTTGCCGCCGCAGCCGATCGAAGCGGCGCGGCTCGACCACGCCAAACGCTGGCAGATCCATGCCTATGTGACCTTGCCTATGCTGAAGGCGCCGCTGATCAGCCTGATGTTCGTCAAGATGATCGAATCGCTGCGCTCCTTCGACCTGATTTATGTGATGACGCGCGGCGGGCCGGGCGTGGCGACCGAGACGCTCGACATGTACGCCTTCTCGCAAGGCTTCATCGAATCCGGCAAGGTGTCCTATGCCTCGGCCATGGCGGTGCTGATGATGATCGCGACTGTCATCACCTTCACCATGCTGTGGAAGCGGGTGCAGGCATGAGGCCGTATCGCATGAGACCGGGCCGCCTCATCGGCAAGATCATCCTGGCCTTCGCCGGCTTCATGGCGGTGTTTCCGCTCGCCTGGACGGCGGTCAATTCGCTGAAGAACAATGTCGACATCATCACCCGCGTGCCGCGCCTGGTGTTTACCCCGACCTTCGACAATATCAGCTACATCATCGGCCGCGACAGCGTCATGACTGGTCTCTATAACTCGGTCATTTCCTGCGGCGTCGCCGTGCTGATCGGCGTCATGCTCGGCCTTCCGGCAGCCTATGCGGTGGCGCGCTATCCCAATCGCTTCGCTGGCGACATCCAGTTCTTCGTGTTGTCGCTGCGCTTCCTGCCCCCGGTGGCAGTCGCCATTCCGCTGATGGTGATCTGGCTGCAGATCGGGCTCTACGACACCTTGCCGGCGCTGATCGTCACCTATTCGCTGCTCACCATCTCGGTGATCATGTGGCTCGCCATTCCCGCCTTCCAGGCCGTGCCGAAGGAAATCGAGGAAGCCGCTTTCGTCGACGGCTACGGCGCTTACTCGGTGTTCTGGCGCATTGCGCTGCCGGTAGCGGCGCGCTCGCTGATCGGCGCCGTCGCCTTCAGCTTCGTGCTGGTGTGGAACGAATTCCTGATCGCGCTGATGCTGTCCAGTTCCAACGCCAAGACATTGCCGATCGTCGCTTCCGAACTTTCACAGCAAGGCATGAACGTGCCGTGGGGAATCCTCAACGCCTCGGTCGTGCTGTTGTCGCTACCGCCGCTGCTGTTCCTCGGCGTGCTCAGCGGCTTCCTGAATTCCGTTTTCCGGCAAAAAAAGACTTGATGCGAGGACTTACCTATGCGGGCACTGGTGCTTGAGAAAAAAGGCGAACTGTCGCTGCGCGAGATCGCGCTGCCGCTCGACGTCGGACCGGGCGATGTCAAGATCGCCATCCACACGGTCGGCGTCTGCGGCAGCGACGTGCACTATTACACCCATGGCGCGATCGGCAGCTATGTCGTGCGGGCCCCGATGGTGCTCGGCCACGAAGCCGCGGGAACGATCGTTGAGATCGGCGCCAATGTCGGCACGCTGAAGGTCGGCGACCGCGTCTGCATGGAGCCGGGCGTGCCGAACCTGTCGTCGCGCGCGACGAGGCTCGGCATCTATAATGTCGATCCCGATGTCAGCTTCTGGGCGACACCGCCGGTGCATGGCGTGCTGGCGCCCTATGCCGTGCACCCGGCCGCCTTCACCTACAGACTGCCGGACAATGTCACCTTCGCCGAAGGCGCGATGGTCGAACCCTTTGCTATCGGCATGCAGGCGGCGAGCCGCGCCCGCATCGTGCCTGGCGACGTCGCCGTCGTCGTCGGCTGCGGCCCGATCGGCATCATGATCGCGCTGGCGGCGCTGGCCGGCGGCTGCTCGAAGGTGCTGATCTCCGATTTTTCCGCACCCAAGCTCAAGATTGCCGCGCAATATCCCGGCATCGTGCCGGTCAATATAGGTGAGCAATCGCTGGTCGACGCAGTCTCCGCCGCGACCGACAATTGGGGCGCGGATATCGTGTTCGAGGCGAGCGGCAGCCCGAAGGCATTCGCCGACCTGTTCGATGTCGTGCGGCCGGGCGGCGCGGTGGTGCTGGTCGGACTGCCGGTCGAACCGGTCAGCCTCAACGTTCCGGCGGCGATCTCCAAGGAAGTGCGCATCGAGACGGTGTTCCGTTACGCCAACATCTTCGACCGCGCGCTGCAGCTGATCGCCTCGGGGAAGGTCGACCTCAAGCCGCTGATCACCGGCACTTATGATTTCTCGGACAGCATCGAGGCCTTCGAGCGGGCGGCGCAAGGCAAGCCGCAAGACGTCAAGCTGCAAATCCTTCTTACCGGCGAGAAGGGCTGACCATGTCCGCGATCGTTTGCTCCCATGTCGACAAGGCTTACGGCGCCACCACCGTCATCCGCGACCTCAATCTCTCGATCGAGGAGCACGAATTCGTCGTATTCCTCGGCCCGTCCGGCTGCGGCAAGTCGACCTTGCTCAGGATGCTGGCCGGACTGGAGGATATCAGCGGCGGGGAAGTGTCGATCGGCGGCAAAGTGGTCAACGATCTCGAGCCCGGCGAGCGCGGCATTGCCATGGTTTTCCAGAACTATGCGCTCTACCCGCATATGACGATCTTCGACAACATCGCCTTTGGGCTCAAGCGACAGAAAGTGCCCCCGGCCGAGATCCGGAAGCGGGTCGAGGCGGTGGCAACGACGCTCGGCCTCGAACCTTACCTCGCCCGCAAGCCGACCGAACTTTCCGGCGGCCAGCAGCAGCGCGTGGCGATTGCGCGCGCCATGATCAAGACGCCGAAAGTGTTCCTGTTCGACGAGCCGCTGTCCAATCTAGATGCCAAGCTGCGCAACCACATGCGGGTCGAGATCGCCCGGCTGCATCAGTCGCTGAAGACCACCACCGTCTATGTCACCCACGATCAGTTGGAAGCGATGACGCTGGCCGACCGGATCGTGCTGCTCAGGGATGGCGTTATCGAACAGATCGGCTCGCCTGCGGAGATCTATCGCCAGCCGGGCAATCTGTTCGTCGCCGGCTTCATCGGTACGCCGAACATGAATTTCATCGACGTGGCCGTCGGGCGGAAGGACGAACGCTGGACGCTGACAGGCGGCGGCTCGAGCTTCTCCATAGAAGGCTCGGGCTTCGATCTACGCGGCGTCCAGCGCGCCGTGCTTGGAATCCGACCGCCGGACCTGAAGACCGCCGGCGCTCAGAGCATCAATCTTCTGCAAGGCACCGCCGACCTCATCGAGTTCCATGGCAATGACGCGCTGGTGACGTTCGCCTGCGGCGGCAAGGAGGTCGGCGCATTGGTATCGGCCCGCGAATGCCCGGGGTTGCGCGCGCCTGTGCGCTACACATTCGAGGAGGAGAGCGTGCATCTGTTCGACGCGGCGACCGGCGCATCCTTGCGCCGGCGAGAGGAGGCCTAGATTTGGTACGCAATTCCGGACGGAAAACCGTTTCACATTTTTCCTGGAATTGCTCTAGCTGATGGCGTCGAGCTCCTGCCGCTGGCGGTGCATTTCGAGGAAAATATTGTAGTCGCGGTCGAAGCGGCCTGACGCGGCCGGGTTCGAGGTGCGCGCCCTGCCGCCTTGCTGCATGGCGACGCAAGCGGCATTCAGGTCCGGGAACAGACCGGCCGCGGTGGCGGCGACCATGCCGGTGCCGAGCAGAACGGCTTCGTCGGCCAGCGGCTCGATCACCGCGCAGCCGGTGGCGTCGGCATAGAGCTCCATCAGCAACGGGTTCTTGGTGTGGCCGCCGGTGACATGCAGCGTGTCTATGAGATAGCCGTTCTCGTTCAGCGCCTCCAGCACATGGCGCACGCCGAGCGCGATGCCGACGGCGGTGCGCCAATACAGCTTGCACAGACTGTCGAAGGAGGAATCCAGCGTCAGCCCGCTGACCACACCGACCGCATGCGGATCGGCAAGCGGCGAGCGGTTGCCATGGAAATCCGGCAGCACATGCAGCCTTGCCGCCAGCTTGTCACCTTCGGTGCTGCGCAGTTCGGCGACGCGCCTGGCGATTTTTGCATGCATGGCCGCGTCCGGCTCGCCGCCGGCGCCGTGCCAGCGGATGATATGGTCGAGCAGCGCACCGGTCGCCGACTGGCCGCCTTCCGACAGCCAGAGTTTTGGCAGTGCGGCGCCATAGTATGGACCCCAGACGCCGGCGAAAGGCTGCGGATCGGGCGACATGGCCATGACGCAGGACGAGGTGCCGGCGATCAATGCCAGATGGCGGCCGATATTCTGCTCGTCGCCAGCAAAGCCGCCGAGCACGCCAAGCGCGCCGGCATAGGCATCGATGACGCCGGCGCCGACCCGACAGTTTTCGCTCAAGCCCAACTCCGCCGCCGCTTCAGGGGTGAGCGTGCCGATGTCTGCGCCGACAGCACTTGCCTTCTCCGGCAGGCTGCCGTGTTCGAACAGATCGCCAAGCCCGACCCTGTCGAAGAAGTCACGGCGCCAGCCGGTTTCCTCATGCGCCAGATAGGTCCATTTGGCGGTCAGCGTGCATTGCGAGCGCGCCAGCGACCCGGTCGCCTTCCAGGTCAGGAAATCGGTGAGGTCGAATAGGTAGCCGGCTTCATGCCAAGTTCCCGGCAGATTGCGCTTCAGCCACATCAGCTTCGGCGTCGCCATTTCCGGCGACATGACGCCACCGATATAGTCGAGTACGGCGTGGCCGCTATCGGTGCATTCATCTGCCTCGGCGATGGCGCGATGGTCGAGCCAGACGATGGTGTCCCAGCGCCGTTCGCCCGTCACCGAGACGCTGAGCTGGCCGGCATTCCTGTCCAGCACCACCAGCGAGCAGGTGGCGTCGAACGACATGCCGACAATATCGTCGGCTGACACACCGGCCTTTTCGCGCGCGGCACGCACCGCGATGCAGACCGCCGACCAGATATCCTGCGAATTGTGCTCGGCGTGATCGGCCTTCGGCTGGTTCATGACGATCGGATGCTCGGCGCGGCCGAGCAAGGTGCCTGACGTATCGAGAATGCCCGCGCGGGCGCTCCCGGTGCCGACATCGACCGCGCAAACGAAGCTTTTCGTCAAGATGCTTTTACTCTCGCTCCCTAGAGCCGGATGATTTCAGGTCTGTTCGACCCGAAATCTGAATCCGTCTCTAAATCAAAGAAGTAGAGCATGATGTCGTCCGAAAACCGCTTCACACTTTTCGGCATCATGCTCTAGCCTGCAATCAGATCGGGCAATTGCAGCATGTCCGCGAATATAAAGTCCGGTTCACTCGACGCAAGCCGCGCTTTCAAGGCCGGGTTGCCGGCGTGCGAACCGCCGGTGAAAGCAAAGACGCGCATGCCGGCCGCACGCGCCGCTGATATGCCAGCCGGGCTGTCCTCGATTACGATGCAATTACCGGGATGCGCGCCCATGGCGGCGGCGGCATGGAGAAAAAGATCCGGCGCCGGCTTGCCGCGCGCGACCATGGCGGCGCTGAACAGATGCGGCTCGAGCAGGCCGAGCAGACCGGTGACGTCGAGCGCGTAGCGTATCCGGTCGAGCGTGCCGGAGGACGCGACGCAGCAGGGCACGCCCAGCCTCGGCAGGATGTCGCCGATGCCGGGAATCGGCTTCAGCTCCTCGCGGAATTTGCGCATCAGTTCGACCCGCATGTCGGTAAGATGCACGTCGGTGATGTCGATGGTGAAATCGCGAAGAAGTATCTCGCGCACGCTCTTCATGCTCTTGCCGAGGAAATGCTCGTAGGCGGTATCTTCGCTGACCGAGCCCCCGGCGGCAGAGATCATGCCGAGCAGAGCCGAAACCGACAGCGCCTCGCTGTCGACCAGCACGCCGTCACAGTCGAAGATGACCAGTTCGGGCGTCATTGCGGCTGGCGTCAGAGCTTGCCGGAGATGTAGCGCGTCAGCGTCGCGCGCGTGCCATTCGCCCACAAGACGTTGAGCGCATGGGCAAAGGCCTCGGCGAACGGCGCCGAGCGGCCGACACCGCCATAGATATCCTCCATCGCAAGCCAGGCACCGGGCCTGTCCTTCGCCGCCTTCGCGCTTGCCTGCAGCCGGTCCCAGCTCGGGTCGTTGGCCTCGATGACCGCGCCGCTGTCGGTGGTGCCGAAACAGTAGCGGCACCACAGCGCCGACTCGAGCGCCAGACCCGCGACGCCTTTGCTGGCCTTCAGCCGGTCGGCAATGGTCGGGATGATGAATTTCGGCTGCCGGTTGGAACCGTCGAGGCAAAGCCGACGGATGGTGTCGCCGATCTTCGGGTTGGAAAAGCGGTGCTCGATGAGTTGGTAATAATCCTCCAGCACGGTGTCCGGCACCGGCGGCACGGTCGGGATGATCTCGTCATGCTCGAGCTTGGCGAGGAAGCCGCGCACCAGCGGCTCCTGCATCGCCTCATGGACGAAATGGATGTCCATCAACCCTGCGGGATAAGCGATCGTGGCATGACCGCCATTGAGGATGCGGATCTTCATCAGCTCATAGGGCGCGACATCCCTCACGAATTGCACACCGACCTTTTCCAGCGGCGGGCGGCCGTCGGTGAAATGATCCTCCAGCACCCATTGCCTGAACGGCTCGCAGAACACCGGCCAGTTGTCCTCAAGGCCGAACTCGGTGGCGAGAATGCCGCGCTCGCGGTCGGAGGTGGCGGGGGTGATGCGGTCGACCATGCCGTTGGGAAAGGCGACATTGTCGCTGACCCAGTTTGCCAGATCCTCATCGATCAGCCGGGCGAGGCCGATGACGCCATCCGAGGTGACATGGCCATTGTGAGGGATGTTGTCGCAGGACATGACGGTGAACGGCACGATGCCGTCGGCCCGGCGGCGTATCAGGCCCGCAAGGATGAGGCCGAACACCGTCTTCGGCGTCGTGCCTGCCTGTGCGTCGGCGACGATGTCGGGGTGGGTCGGGTTGAACTTGCCGGAGGCCGGATCGATGAAATAACCGCCTTCCGTGATGGTCAGCGAGACGATCTTGATCGCCGGATCGGCGAGCTGGTCGATGATGGCATCGGCATCGCCGGGCGTCAGGAAGTCGATCATAACGCCGGTGACGCGGGCGCTCATATGGTCGGAATCCTGCTCGACCACGGTGGTCAGCCAGTCCTGCTCCTGCAGCTTGGAACGGCCGATTTTTTCGCCCTCGAAGACCCCGGCGCCGACCAGCGCCCAGTCATGGCCGATGCCTGAATTGAAGAGATCGTCGAGGTAGACCGCCTGATGCGAGCGATGGAAATTGCCGACGCCGAAATGGACGATACCGGGTTTGAGCCTGGAGCGATCATATCTGGGACCGGCGACCTTGGCGGGGAGTTCCGAGAGGATCGAGGAGGAGAGTTTCACGGTCATTTTTTTACCCTTTTGGCCGGGCTGCGGCCTTCGTGATCCCGGCCCATCAACTCATCCATTGGCCGCCATCGACATTGTAGGTCTGGGCGACGATGTATTCGGCGTCGTCGCTGGCCAGGAAGACCGCCATGCCGGTCAGGTCCTCCGGCTTGCCCATGCGGCCATAGGGCACGCCCTCGCCGACCAGCCGCTTCTTCTCGCCCTTCGGCCGGTTCTCATATTTGGCAAACAGCGCATCGACCTCATCCCACATATCGCTGTCGACGACGCCGGGCGCGATGCCATTGACGTTGATGCGGTGCTTGATCAGGTCGAGCCCGGCGGACTGGGTCAGCGAAATCACCGCGGCCTTGGTGGCGCAATAGACGGCGACCAGCGGCTCGCCGCGGCGTCCTGCCTGGCTGGCGATGTTGATGATCTTGCCGCCCTTGCCCCTTGCGATCATCGAACGCGCCGCTGCCTGCAGCATGAACAAGGTGCCGGCGACGTTGACGGAGAACAATTTGTCGTAGCTCGCTTTGGTGATCTCGACGATCGGCGCCAGGTCGAACAAGGCAGCATTGTTGATCAGTATGTCGAGGCCGCCGGTCTTTTCGACCGCCTTGACCGCCGCCTGGATCGAAGCAAGGTCGCTGACGTCGAGCCTGACCGGATAGGCGTTGGCGCCAATCTCGGCGGCCGTCTTTTCGGCAGCCGCCAGATTGATGTCGGCAATGGCCACCGTGGCACCCTCGCGCGTATAGGCTTCGGCAAAAGCCCTGCCGATGCCGCGCGCGGATCCGGTGATCAGCGCCGATTTGCCCGTCAGTCTCACTGCGTCAGCGCCTTTCCATCGGGGCCGAAGCGATGCATCCGGACCTTGTCGGGCGTCAGGTAGATGGTGTCGCCGTGGCGTACGGCCAGTTCGCCATCGGCGCGTACCGTCAGCGGACCGACGCCGTCGGCCTGGACATGCAGGAAGGTGTCGGAGCCCAGATGCTCGGCGACGCCGACAAGGGCTTTCCAGTCGCCCGCCGTGGTCGATATCCCCATATGCTCAGGACGAATGCCGATGGTCTTGGCGTTGTATTTGGCCGCCGGCGCACCTTCGATCAGGTTCATTTTCGGCGAACCGATGAAGCCCGCCACGAACAGGTTCTTCGGCGACTTGTAGAGTTCCATCGGCGAGCCGACCTGTTCGATGTTGCCGGCGTTGAGCACGACGATTTTGTCGGCCATGGTCATGGCTTCGATCTGGTCGTGGGTGACGTAGACCATCGTCGTCTTGAGCTGATGGTGCAGCTCGCTGATTTCGAGCCGCATGGTGCCGCGCAGTGCGGCATCGAGGTTGGACAGCGGCTCGTCGAACAGGAAGGCCGAGGGCTGGCGCACGATGGCGCGGCCGATGGCGACGCGTTGCCGCTGGCCGCCGGAGAGCTGGCCAGGCCGGCGTTCGAGATAGTTGGTGAGGTTGAGGACCCGGGCTGCGTCCTTCACCTTCTTGTCGATCGTCGCCACATCCTCGCCCGCCATCTTCAGCGGGAAGCCGATGTTCTTGGCCACCGTCATATGCGGATAGAGCGCATAGGACTGGAATACCATGGCCAGCTTGCGCTTGGCCGGCGCCTCGCCGGTGACGTCACGGCCATCGATGTTGATGGTGCCCCCGCTGGTGTCCTCGAGCCCGGCGATGAGGCGCAGCAACGTGGACTTGCCGCAACCCGACGGCCCGACGAAGACGACGAACTCGCCATTCTCGATGACGAGGTCGAGGCCTGGAATGATGACCGTCGATCCGAAATGCTTGGAGACGTTCTTGAGCGTGATGTTTCCCATGGTTTCCTCCCCGAGGGGTTATTTGGCCGGATTGCTTCAGGCAACGTCCGTTATTTTACCGCGCCGAATGTCAGGCCGCGCACCAGCTGCTTCTGGCTGAACCAGCCCATGATCAGGATGGGGGCGATGGCCAGCGTCGAGGCCGCCGAAAGCTTGGCCCAGAACAGGCCTTGCGGGCTCGAGAACGAACTGATGAAGGCCGTCAGCGGCGCTGCCTCGGTGGTGGTCAGGCGGATGGTCCAGAACGCTTCGTTCCACGCCAGGATGATGTTGAGCAGCATGGTCGATGCGATGCCCGGCACGGCCATGGGGGTCAGCACATAGACGATCTCGCCCCACAAGGTGGCGCCGTCCATGCGTGCCGCTTCCAGGATCTCGCCGGGGATTTCGCGGAAGTAGGTGTAGAGCATCCAGATCACGATGGGCAGGTTGATCAGCATCAGCATGATCATCAGGCCGATGCGGCTGTCGAGCAGTCCGGCATCGCGGAAGATGAGGTAGATCGGGAACAGCACGGCAACCGCCGGCATCATCTTGGTCGAGAGCATCCACATCAGGATGTCCTTGGTCCACTTGCCCGGCGAGAAGGCCATCGACCAGGCGGCCGGAACCGCGACTATCAGGGCCAGGATGGTCGAGCCGACCGAGAGCAGCACCGAGTTGAAGAAGAACTTGAAGTAGCCGCTCTGCGCCTGGACCTCGGTATAGCTCTCGAACGTCCCCGACGGGATCAGCGCGAAGCCCTGGATGGCCTCCTGCTCCGACTTGAACGAGGTGATGATCGTGTAGAGGATCGGGAAGAAGATCAGCAGCGCGACGATCCAGGCGGCGCCTGTCGCAATGACCTTGTGTTGGGTGGTGACTGCACGTGCCATCGTATCCTCCCTTACTTGTCCAGGTTCTTGCCCACCGCGCGCATGGCGAAGAAGGCGACGATGTTGGCGAGAATGACGGCGATGACACCGCCGGCCGATGCCTGGCCGATTTTGAACTCCAGCAATGCCTTCTGGTAGACGAGGAAGGGCAGGTTGGTGGAGGCATAGCCGGGTCCGCCATTGGTGGTGACCAGGATCTCGGCATAGACCGACAGCAGGAAGATGGTCTGGATCAGGATGACGACGGTGATGGCGCGCGACATGTGCGGCAGCGTCAGATAGATGAAGCGGCTGACGAAGCCGGCGCCGTCCATCTCGGCGGCTTCCTTCTGCTCGCCGTCGAGCGACTGCAATGCGGTCAGCAGGATCAGCGTGGCGAAGGGAAGCCATTGCCAGGCGACGATGATGATGATGGCCAGCATCGGATGCTGCCCGAACCAGTCGATCGGTTGAGCCCCGAAGAAGCGCGCAATGTCGGCAAAGACGCCGTATTGCGGGTGCATGATCATGTTCTTCCAGACAAGTGCAGCCACCGGCGGCATGACGAAGAACGGAGAGATGACGAGGATGCGGACGATCCCCTGTCCCCACATCGGCTGATCGATCAACAGCGCCAGCATGATGCCTCCGATGACGGTGATCAGCAGCACGCTGCCCACCAGGACCAGCGTGTTGAGGATCGACTGCAGGAATGCCGGGTTGGAATAGAACAGCGAGTAATTCGAGAACCAGACAAACCCGTCGCGGATCGGATTGAGCGGATTGTACTGCTGGAAGGAGAACCAGATCGTGAGTGCCAGCGGCACGATCATCCAGACGAACAGCAGCACCACGGATGGCGCCAACATAAAGCGGGCAAGCGAACGGGTCTGCTGAGTAGCCATGACGGTCACCCTTCAAGGTCAGCCAAATTTTCAGGTGTGTGAAAGGGGCCGCCCGAACTGGGATTCGGGCGGCCGTTGCCGGCCAAGGAGGCGGCCGGCATTCGGCACCGGGAGGAGCCTTACTTGATATAACCGCCTTCGGTCATGGTCGCGGTGGCGGCGTCCTGCGCCTGCTTGAGCGCGTCGTCTACGCTGGTCTGGCCGGCGAGCGCCGCCGAGAACAGCTGGCCAACGGTTGTGCCGAGGCCCTGGAACTCAGGAATGGCGACGAACTGCACACCGACATAGGGCACCGGCTTGACGGTCGGATGCGTCGGGTCGGCGGCATTGATCGAGTCCAGCGTCATCTTGGCGAACGGAGCCGCCTTCTGATACTCGGCATTGGCGTAGAGCGAGGAGCGCGTGCCTGGAGGAACGTTGGCCCAGCCTTCCTTCGAAGCAACCAGTTCTGCGTAGTGCTTGCTGGTCGCCCAGGAGACGAACTTCTGTGCGGCGTCTCCCTTCTGCGTGCCGGCCGGGATGGCCAGCGACCAGGCCCACAGCCAGTTGCCGCGCTTGCCCAGACCATTGTCGGGGGCCAGTGCGTAGCCGACCTTGTCCGCGACGGTCGAGTTCTTCGGGTCGGAGACGAAGGAGGCGGCGACGGTGGCGTCGATCCACATGCCGCACTTGCCCTGCTGGAACAGCGCCAGGTTTTCGTTGAAGCCGTTGGACGAGGCGCCCTCGGGACCGTCGGCCTTCATCAGGTCGACATAGAACTGCAGCGTGTTCTTCCATTCCGGCTGGTCGAATTGCGGCTTCCAGTTCTCGTCGAACCAGCGGGCGCCGAAGGAGTTCGACATGGCGGTGAGGAAGGCCATGTTCTCGCCCCAGCCGGCCTTGCCGCGCAGGCAAACGCCGTTCACGCCATTGGCGCGGTCGGTCATCTTGTCGGCGGCCTGCTTGATGAAGTCCCAGGTCGGGGCGTCGGGCATCTTCAGCCCGGCCTTCTCGATCAAGTCCTTGCGGTACATGACGAAGGAGCTTTCGCCGTAGAAGGGCGCGGCATAGAGCTTGCCGTCGACCGACAGGCCGCCGGCGATGGCCGGGATGATGTCCTTGGCGTCATAGTCGTCGCCGAGCTTGTCGAGCGGCAACAGCCAGCTCTGCTTGGCCCAGATCGGAACCTCGTAGGTGCCGATCGTCATCACGTCATACTGGCCGCCCTTGGTTGCGATGTCGGTGGTGACGCGCTCGCGCAGCACGTTCTCTTCGAGCGTGACCCAGTTCAGCTGGATGTCGGGGTTCGCCTTGGTGAAGTCGTCCGTCAGCTTTTGCATGCGGACCATGTCGCCATTGTTGACCGTGGCGATGGTGATGGATTCGGCGTGTGCGGCAAAAGCGAAAGCGCTGGCCGACAACAAGCCCAAAGTGAGCGTGCGCAGTTTCATCAAATTCCTCCCATGAACCAAGATGAGCATTTGCCTTGGTAATGGGCAATTACTCACTTGGTGTTAATTATGTCAAGCCGGATTCGATGCTGCAGCGCAGCACACGGGGCAGGTGCGCGACATTGCGCGCGTAGAGGATATTGAATGGATTTGGGAAGCTGTTTGCACGGGATGTGAGAGCGGGTTGATGCCGACCCATCGCAACCCAATCATGGGCCCAGCCCGTCAGCCGTGGGACGGGTAGCTTCCCACGGAATATTCGAAAACCCTGCCGTCGCGTGTTTGCTTGGCTCTGGTCAGCACTTCCGTCACCTGGATCCAGCTGGGCTCGTCCTTGCGCAGCCTAACTTCCCGGCCGATTACCTTCACGGCAGCTTGAAACGGCGTAAATGCTTCGATCACGTGCGTCGTGCGCACGGTGTTGTTTTCGATTTCTTCGACGCGATAGACTTTCATCAGCCGGCTGATCGACCCTGTTTCAATCTGCAGACGATTGATCCTGCTCAATTGGGTCGTCACAAGCACAAGCCTATGCCGGGCGAGTGATATCGACAGCGTTTTTGTCAAGCTTGGTTAACCGAGTGGCCCGATCGCAGCTGTTTGTCCGCGAAAGCGAGCATTCGTCGCGGATCCATGGCTCGCTTTGCATCTCGGAAATCAATCCGCGAATCGCTCGCCCTCAGGCGCAGGCGATCTCGGCCAGGATCCAGTCCCGGAAGGCTTTTATCTTCGGCACGTTGCGACGCGCCGTCGGGTAGACCAGCCAATAGGCGTGGCCGTCGTCGCCGACCAGGTCGAAGGGCTGGATCAGGCGGCCGGCGGCGAGCTCGGTCTTGAACAATGCGGTGGTCAGGATCGCAACACCATGGCCGGCGATGGCCGCGTTCGCCTCATAGGCCTGCGCGCCCATGCTGGTGCCGGTGCGCCTGGCAAGTTCGTCCGCCGGGACGCCGGCAAGGGCGAACCATTCCCGCCACCAGATGTCGCCGGGATCGAGAATGGGCAGCTTGAACAGGTCGGCGGGTTCGTGGACGCCACCTATGGTGGCAGCGAGTGCCGGGCTCAGCACCGGGGTGAAATCGGCCTTGAACAAAAGATGGGTCTCCACTCCATGCCACTTGCCGCTGCCGGAGCGGATAGCGATGTCCATGTCCTCGCGGGCAAAATCGATCACCCTGTTCGAGGTATCGACGCGCACCGCCAGCGACGGATGCGCGACCTGGAAGGAGCCGAGGTGCTGCGCCAGCCAGTTCGAGGCAAAGGTCAGCAGCGTCGAGACGCACAGCACACCATCGGCGCCCCCACGCGCGGCGGAATAGGCGCTTGAGAGCAGGCTGAACGCCTCGCTGACGGCGGGCGCCAGGCGCTGGCCGGGTTCCGTCAGCACAATCTGGCGCGGCTGGCGCAGGAACAGCGGCGAACCGATGCGCTCTTCCAGAAGCTTGATCTGGTAGCTGGCGGCGGCCTGCGTCATGCCGAGTTCCTGCGCGGCCTTGGTGAAGGAGAGATGCCGCGCGACGGCTTCGAACACCCTGATTGCCTGCAGCGGCGGCAACTGGGCGAGCTGTGGTGCCTTGAGATCGGGCATAAGCCCTCCTTATGGGTCGTGATCGACGTTTGATTGGCGGCAAGAGGCAATCAGGCCGATATCTGGTGTCGACGATCAATCAAGTTCAAGCATAGCGGAGGCTGAAGATCATGACCACGGTACAGCAAAAGCTCCATTCGACCCCGGCGCAGAGCTGGTTTTCCCTGCTGGTGCATGAATTTTCCCTGCTTGTGCACCGCCGGCGCGGCTACGTCGACGTCCGGGAGTTGTCGCCGCATCTGCAGCGCGACATGGGTTTTCTCGACGGCAACGACCCGTCCGGGCGCTGCAAATAAACGTGTTGGATTTTATCGATGGGCCGCTTAATCTATCAGGAACCGTCGAGCAAGGCCGTGGCGGTCCGCTCGTCGGTGATGAGGCCATTGACCAGCCGGCGGTTCACAGCGGCCAGGATGCCCGGCAATTTGCGCTCGCCCATGGCGAGCGCAATGACCAGCGACTTTTCGCGTGACGGCAAGGCTGCCGACGATACCCGGTCGTTGGTGATGCCCTCGATCATGCGGCCTTCCCGATCGAACACCCAGCCGACGATCTCGGCGACGCCGCCAGCCTTTTGCAACGCCTTCAGCTCGCTTTCCGAGATAAAACCGTCCTCGTAGAGCGGCGCCTTCGGGCCGAGATCGCCGATGCCGACAAAGGTCACGTCGGCTTCCGCGGCCAGCGCCAGCGTCGGTTGGATCATCGGCTGGGCAAGCAGCATCTCGCGCTCTTCCGGCGACGAGGCGATGACCGGCAGCGGCATCGGGAACGAGCGCGCCTTGACCCGGTCGGCCATGGTGAAGATGACGTTGTAGAAGGCGGCCGAACCGTCGGGCGAGATGTTGCCGGTCAAGGACACAACCTTGTGCTGCGAGCATTCCATCGGCGGCAATTGCTCGATCGCCGCCTTCAGCGTGCGGCCGGTGCCGATGGCCAAGACGATGGGCGTCGGTGACCGCAGCCGCCGCTCGATCTCGGCCGCGGCCGCCTCGGCAATGCCGATCGTGGTCGAGGATGAGGTTGGATCGCTCGGCACCACTTCGACGAGGTCGAGCGCGAAGCGTGACTTCAGTCTAGCTGCGAGATCAAGGCAATTGGCGATCGGGTGATCGACGCGAACCTTGATCAGCCCCTCCGACACCGCCAGCGACACCAGCCGCTGCGCCGTCTGCCGGGAAATGCCGAGCGTGGCGGCGATCTGGTCCTGGGTGTTGCCGGCAACATAATAAAGCCAGCCGGCGCGCGCTGCCTCGTCCAGCCTGCTGCTGCCGCCATCTTGCCGCGAATTCAAAATGTGCCTCCAGCCCTGCCCCTTTGCGCGCCCTTGGGCGAAGCGCCGTAGTCTTGCAGGGAATGTGTCGGCGCGCAATTGTTCAATCGGGAAGACAATTGCTTGCTGCTTCGATCCGGCCGCCGCGCGGCAACCAACCCAGCGAAAATCGCCAGCGGACGGGCTCGGCGGTTTATCTCCTGATACAAACGCTTTAAGGGGATCGGCAAAGGAGCCTCGCATGACGCCGAAAGCGGTTTTCTGGGATATGGACGGCACGCTGGTCGACAGCGAGCCGCTGCACGAGGCGGCCTTGGTGGCGGCGCTGCGCAGCGTCGGTATCACGCCGCCGGCCGACCTGCATGAGCGGGTGCTGGGCGTCGCCGCCGCACCGGTCTACGAGATGCTGCGCAGCGAGTTCGGCCTCGACCTGCCCTTCGACGACTGGATCGTGCGCAAATACGATCACTACATGCCGATGGCCGAGACGCTGAAGCCGCGCCCCGGCGCGATCGAAGTGTTCAACGAGTTGCGCGCGCTCGGCGTGCAGCAGGCGGTGGTGTCCAATTCCGACCGGGTGATCGTCGATGCAAATCTGAGCGCCGTCGGCCTGATCTATCCCGGCATGCGCACGATCAGCCGAAACGACGTGCGCGAAGGCAAGCCGCATCCCGAACCGTTCCTGCGCGCCGCGTGGCTGGCCGGCGTCGATCCTTCAGACGCGGTGGCCGTCGACGACAGCGTTACCGGCGCCACATCAGGCCTGGCCGCGGGGATGCGGACGATCTTCTGGCCGGAAGCGCCGATGGCAGGACCGAAGGGCGCTGTCGTGATCAACAGTGCGGAAGAGTTGCGGGCTCAGTTGGGACTCTGAGTGAGCCTATGAACGTCGGCGCTGCCCCTCATCCTCCCTTCAGCTTGGCCATGCATTGTCTAATGTTGCGCTGGTCGACCCCCGTCTCGGCTTCGCCGAGCCACCCTGCCGGGGCGAGCCACGGGTCTCGCCCGTCCTTCGGACCCCCCGATCGACGGGGTAGAGGAAAGGCGCCAAGCTTTTTGCCGTCAAACGCTCGTCCAGAAAGGCTCCCTTCCTTCCCTCCGGAGGGGGAAAGGTGGCGCTGCGAAGCAGCGACGGATTGGGGGAACCACCTGGCAATCAACCTTACGCCGATCAGTCATAACAAATCACAGAAGGTGAGTGCGTAGCGTAAACGGGAGAAGCACGGATGGTCGCTTAGCTGCGGTACACCGGCTCCTCCTCGTCGAGGATCGCCTTCAGCTCGGCAAGGTGACGCTCCGCCTGGCCGGGATAGTCGTCCATTTCGCTGGCGGTCTTTTCGGCAATGGCGTCGGAGAGCGTGCGCAGCGGACGGCCGGTCCACAGCGCCTTGATGTAGGTCTCGGCGGCACGCTCGAAATAGAACATGCGGTTGAAGGCGTCGGCAACGGTGTCGCCGATGACCATGACGCCGTGATTGCCCATCACCATCACCTTGACCTTAGGGTCGGTGAGCAGTTGCGAGCAGCGCTCGCCTTCCTCCTCGAAGGCCAGCCCGCCATAGTGGGCATCGACGACGTGGCGGTTGAAGAACATGGCCGAGTTCTGGTCGATCGGCGGCAGAGTCGAGTCGGCCAGCGATGCAAGCACAGTGGCATGAATGGAATGCACATGCATGGCGCAGCGCGCATGCGGCACGTTGCGGTGAATGGCGCCGTGCAGACCCCAGGCGGTCGGGTCGGGCGCATTCGGGCCGGACAATGTCTCGGGATCGTTGGCGTCGATCAGCACAAGGTCGCTCGCCTTGATGCGCGAGAAATGCACCTGGTTGGGGTTCGTCAGGAATTTGCTGCCGGCCTCGTTGACCGACAGCGAGAAGTGGTTGGCCACGGCTTCATGCATGTTGAGCCGCGCCGTCCAGCGGAAGGCGGCGGCAAGGTCGACGCGCTCCTCATAATAGGGCAGGTTGGTCAGCGGCTCTTTCTGCAAACGGGCGATGCTCATCAAAAAATCCTCCATTTCCCCGAGAATGCCGCGCCCAATGCCGACCAGCAACCGGTAAGTACTGGGTCAGGCCGCCGAGCGGGCCGACTGCAGCCCGCCATGTTCGACGATGAAGTCGATGACTTCCTGCAGTCCCTTGCCGCGCGATAGATCGGTGAAGCCGAACGGGCGCTTGCCCCGCATTCGGGCGGCGTCGCTCTCCATGACATCGAGGTTGACGTTTACATAGGGCGCCAGATCGCTCTTGTTGATGACCAGGAAATCGGAACGGGTGATCGCCGGCCCGCCCTTCCTGGGGATTTCCTCGCCCTGGCAAACCGAGATGACATAGAGGGTCAGGTCGGCAAGGTCCGGCGAGAAGGTGGCGGCAAGATTGTCGCCGCCGGATTCGATGAAGACGATGTCGAGATCGGGGAATTTCCTGTTCAGCCCGGCGATCGCCTGCAAATTGATCGAGGCGTCCTCACGGATGGCGGTGTGCGGGCAGCCGCCGGTCTCCACGCCGACGATGCGGTCCTCAGGCAGCGCCTGCAGGCGAGCCAGCATCATGGCGTCTTCCTTGGTGTAGATGTCGTTGGTGACGACGGCGATGGAGAAATCGTCGCGCAGCGCCTTGCAGAGCTTTTCGGTTAGCGTCGTCTTGCCGGAGCCGACGGGACCGCCGATGCCGATGCGCAGGGGACCGTTGGCCTGAGTCATAGCGAAAAATCCGTCATGCCGAAAAACTCCGTGATGGCGAGGATGGCGAAGCTGAGCCCGATCAACAGGCAGAGCGGCGAATAGAAGCTGACATCGAGCCGCGCAAAAGGCTGTTCCGGCGCCAGACGGCGCCACCACGGCGTGAAGCCGGCAATGCCGCGGCCGAGGAAGACCAGCCCTATGAGCAGCGCTGTGGCGGCAAGGCCTTCCCTTGGAAAGGGGGTGGCGAAGACCCCGGTCAGCGCCAGCGGCCACAGGGTTGCGAGGCACAGGCACGCGGCAACGGCGAGACAGGCAAACGGCGTCGGCATCTCGTCGACGCCGCGAAAGCCGACGACGGCGTGGGCGCAGGAGACGCCGTCCCTGCCCGGCCAGATGCCGCCAAGGCCCCAATAGACATGCAGCGCGGTGATCAGCAGCAGGACGGCCGAGAGGGCGAAGGCGAGGACGATCATGAGCGGAACAGCCTGGAATACTGCGTCTCGTGCTTCATCGCCATGATGTCGGAGATGAAGGCGCAGCCGCCGAGATCGTCCAATGTCGAGCCGGCGGCGCGCGCGGCCGTCGACAGCGCCAACGGCTCGAAGCCGGCGAGCAAGGCCATAGCGTCCGTCTGGCCGACGATTCCGAGTCGGATCGCCGCCTGGACGAGGTTGGAGAAGAAGGCCTGCAGGAAGGCCGACATCGCGTCCTGAAGCGCGATGCCGTTGCCGCCGGCAACGGCGCCGACGGCGACACAGTAGGCGCATTCGGCCGGCAGGCGGCCCAACACCGGATTCGCCCAAGCCGCTGCCGCTTTCAGGAAGGCGGCGCCTTGCAGCATGGTTTCGGTGTGACGCTCACGCGAGCCGGCCAGCGCTTCGGCGAGATCGGCAATTTCATGGAGATCGCCGCCGTCGCGGGCGCGGCGCCAGGCTTCCGTGAAGAGCACGGCGTCGTTCCAGCCCGAGCCCATCTCGACCAGCGTCTCCAGCCAGAAGGCGAGGCTGGCGGTATCGGCAACCAGCCCGTCTTGCCCGGCGCGTTCGAGGCCATGGCTGTAGGCAAAGCCGCCGACCGGAAAGGCCGGCGACAGCCACGCCATGAGCCGCAGCAAAGCGATGCCGGATGGCTGGTCAGTCATGATCGTGATGGTGCCCGTCATGGGAATGGCTGTGCGAATGCGACTCGCTGTGTGCGTGGGAACGTCCATCATGGGAATGCGCTTCGGCGTGCGCATGCGCATGGCCATGATCGTGACCATGCGCACCTTGGGCGGAATAGGCGCCGCGCACCGGCTTGAACGGTTCGGAGACTTCGCGCACCGTGGCGCCCAGCCCTTCCAGCATAGCCTTGATGACATGGTCGCGCAGGATCAGGATGCGGCCGGGCTCGATCGCTGCCGCCAGATGGCGGTTGCCGATATGCCAGGCAAGCTCCGTCAGATGCACCGCATCGCGGGCGCGGATATCATAGACCTCTTCGGGTGCCGCGGTGATCTCGACCTGGCCGCCATCCTCCAGCACCAGCCGGTCGCCATCGTTCAAGGTCACGGGCTCGGGCAGATCGACCAGCACCTTGCTGCCGTCGGCAAGCTCAATGGCGCGGCGGCGCAAATGACGCTCGTCATGGGGCAGGACGGCACGGCCGGATGGCGGCGTAGTTCCGGCAGTGCCGGCAGGCACCACCGAGACGGCCCGGGGGAACTTGGTGAAGTCGGTGTTCAGGTTGAGTTTCATCGCATGGCTCCACCGTTAGCCTGGGCTCTCGCACGGGCAGGCCGCGCCAGGACGCGGTCGAAATACGCGTTGACGCGCTCGGATTCGATCGGAAATTTTCCGGCGCGGGCCCAGCCGCCCATGTCGCCCAACAGCACGTCGACGGCGGAAAACCGGTCGCCCAGCGCAAACTCCCGATCCCCCAGCCGGCCGTCGAGCGCCTTGGCCTCCGAGGCGAAATCGTAGGCGGCGGCGGGGCCGACATCGACCCGCACGTCCTTCGGCAACAGGAAGCGGTGGCGCAGCTTGTTCCACAGCGGCGCTTCGAACTCGGACTGGGCAAAATGCATCCAGGAATCCATTTCGGCGCGTCCGGCCACACCTGGATTGGCGCCCATGCCTTTGTCGGCGTGCTTGTCGGCGAGATAGACGCAGATTGCCGCCGAATCAGTCACCGTCAGTTCGCCATCGATCAGGATCGGCACCTTGCCCGACGGGTTGAGCGCATAGGCTTCGGGCGAACGCAATTTGACCTCGACGAATTCATAGGGCTGCCCGAGTTCCTCGAGCATCCACAGAACGCGGCTGACGCGGGATCCACGCGATCCGATGGCCTTGTACATGGTTGAACCCTCTTTCCTGCGACCCTAAACCATAGCCACTGTTCAGACGATGGTGTCGAAGAGCCGCAGGATGAACGATATCTGATAGATCAGCGTGCCGGCGACGAAGGCGATGTGGAAGCGGCGGTCACGCACCAGTATGGCGGCGATGCACAACACCACGAAAACCGGCGTTCGGAACAGATATTCATTGCCGTAGCGGGCGAAATGCTCGGGACCCTTCAGCAGCGTGTCGACGACGTCGAGCAGATAGGTCGTCGCCAGCAGGCCGAAGAACCAGCCACGGCGTGAATAGAAGAAATCCTCGTAGCTGGTGTAGTCGAGCATCGAATCCGGAAACAGCAGCGCGCACAGCAGGAACAGCGTGATGGCGTAGAAGATCAGGAACAGGTACTTGCCGAAAGTCCAGACCTCTATGGTGTAGAGGCCGAACTCCCACCACCAGAAATGCACCAGCAGCAACAGCATGGAGGCGACCCAGCCGAGGTGCACGGGATAGAGCCTGTACTGGCCGGGATGCTGGACGATTCGCGCCACCCCCGACAGCAGGCGAGCGACGCCAAGTCCGATCACCATGCCCATGACGATGCGGATATGCGGGAAGATGTCGTGGGCGGAGGCTATTTCGGTGACCATGACCTGCTACGCGGTTTCTTTGAGCCGCATATTGCGGTGGGACCGACCGGCTCGCAATGGAATTTGCCGGGTCGATCAAATCGCCCCTCGCCTCAAAACAGGAAATACCGCTGCGCCATCGGCAGCACGGTTGCCGGCTCGCAAGTCAAGAGTTCGCCATCGGCGCGAACCTCATAGGTTTCGGGATCGACCTCGATATGCGGCGTGGCGTCGTTGAGGATCATCGAGTGCTTGCCGATGCCGCCGCGGGTATTTTCCACCGCCACGAACTGCTTGTCGACGCCGAGCCTGCCATGCAGGCCGGACTCCAGCGCCGCCTTCGAAACGAAGGTCACCGACGAGTTGGTCCTGGCCTTGCCATAGGCGCCGAACATCGGGCGGTAGTGCATCGGCTGCGGTGTCGGGATAGAGGCGTTTGGGTCGCCCATCGGGGCTGCGGCTATCATGCCGCCGATCAGCACCATGTCCGGTTTGACGCCGAAGAAGGCTGGGTTCCACAGCACCAGATCGGCGCGCTTGCCGACCGCGATCGAACCGATGTCCCTGGACAGGCCATGCGCGATTGCCGGGTTGATGGTGTATTTGGCGATGTAGCGGCGGACGCGGAAATTGTCGTTGTTGCCGGTCTCCTGCGGCAATGACCCGCGCTGGCGCTTCATCTTGTCGGCGGTCTGCCAGGTGCGGATCGCCACCTCGCCGACGCGGCCCATTGCCTGCGAGTCCGACGAGATGATCGAGAAGGCGCCGATGTCATGCAGAATGTCTTCCGCCGCGATGGTCTCCTTGCGGATGCGGCTTTCGGCAAAGGCGATGTCTTCGGGGATCGACGGCGACAGATGATGGCAGACCATCAGCATGTCGAGATGCTCGGCCAGCGTGTTGACGGTGTAGGGCCGGGTCGGGTTGGTCGAGGACGGGATGACGTTGGGCAGGCCGCAAACCTTGATGATGTCAGGCGCATGGCCGCCGCCGGCACCCTCGGTGTGGAAGGCGTGGATGGTGCGGCCCTTGATGGCGGCGACGGTGTTCTCGACGAAGCCGGATTCGTTCAGCGTGTCGGTGTGGATCATCACCTGCACGTCGTAATCGTCGGCAACCGACAGGCAGCAGTCGATGGCCGCCGGCGTCGTGCCCCAGTCCTCGTGCAGCTTCAGCGAGCAGGCGCCGCCCAGCACCATTTCCTCGAGCGCCGCCGGCAGCGAGGCATTGCCCTTGCCGGACAGGCCGATGTTCATCGGGAAAGCGTCGAAGGACTGGATCATGCGCGCCATGTGCCAGGGTCCCGGCGTGCAGGTGGTGGCCAGCGTGCCATGCGCCGGGCCGGTGCCGCCGCCGAGCATGGTGGTGATGCCCGACATCAGCGCTTCGTCGATCTGCTGCGGGCAGATGAAGTGGATGTGCGCGTCGAAGCCGCCGGCGGTCAGGATCTTGCCCTCGCCGGCGATGATCTCGGTACCGGGGCCGATGATGATGGTGACACCGTCCTGCGTGTCGGGATTGCCGGCCTTGCCGATCGCCGCGATGCGGCCGTCCCTGAGACCTATATCGGCCTTGAAGATGCCGGCAGTGGCATCGACCACCAGCGCGTTGGTGATGACCGTGTCGACCGCGCCGCCGGCGCGCGACACCTGGCTCTGGCCCATGCCGTCGCGGATGACCTTGCCGCCGCCGAATTTCACCTCCTCGCCATGGACGGTGAGGTCCTTTTCGACCTCGATAAACAGCTCGGTATCGGCCAGGCGCACTCTGTCGCCGACCGTCGGGCCATACATCTGCGCGTAGGCGGCGCGGGTAATTCTAGCCATCAGTCAATGCTCCCCAAACGAGAGTCCGGCCGCAGCCGAACTCCACATCGTCGCCATCCAATGGTCATGCAATGACCCGCTCGGCGACACCTTCTGATCCCATTTGGCCGTTGAGGTGGCCGTGCCACCCCAAACCGCCCGTTTGCCAAACCCTTGGCCAAATCGATGAAAGGAAAATACATGCGCAAAATCATCGTTCTTGCAGCCGCCGCCACGCTGGCCTCCGCAACCGTAGCCGGCGCCCAGCAGCAGCCCACGCCGCAACCGAAGCCGGCGGCGCCCAGCGCTCAGCCGGCGGCGCCGGCGATCCAGAAGGTCAACATCGTCGATATCAGCGAATTGCCCAAGGCCACCCAGACGCAGGTCAATCAGGTGATCGCCCAGCGTGGCGATGCCGGGCTGCAGAAACTGCGCTCTTCGATCGACGCGACGCCGCAGATCAAGTCGGCGCTCGAAGCCAAGGGGCTCACCTCGGCACAGGTGGTCGCCGCCAGCATGACCACCGATGGCGCGCTGACCCTTGTCACCAAGAAGGCAAGCTGAAAGAAGCGCTTGGCGGGCCGGCCCCCGGCCCGCCAGCCCACAGGGAACCTTCGCCCGACAGGAGGCGTTTCGTTCCTTTGGCGCCGAACGGCGTTGCACAGAAAAGTCCACCAGGAGCGAGCAATGCCTGTCTTTGCCGACACCAGATGGCTCCAGAGCCTTGCTGCCTGCACATTTCTCGCAGCTTTCGGCCCGCAAGCCGCGCAAGGTCTTGAAAGCGCTGACGCCGTCAACCGGGCCGACACCGTCAACAGGATCGTCGGCTCCGATGTCCGGCAGGAGGAGGCGCGGACGGAACCACAGACCAACAAGATCATCACCGCGATCGAGCGGACGCGTGAGAACATCGGCGCCGTGCGCAAGACGTCCAAGCTCGATACTGTGGATATCGTCTTCCTCACCGACGCGGCGCGCAGCGAAGGCGGCCCGCCGCCGGCGGTCGAGAGCAAGGTCGAACAGCATCAGGATGACATTGCGGAACTGCGCAAGGAGATCGACGCCAACGCCTTGCTGTTCAACGCCATCGATTCGCGGCGCGTGCTTACGGAAGACGTCCTTGCGGTGGAATTCGACGGCTCGGCAAGAATCGTCATCTACGCGGCGGCCAGGCCGTCGAACTGACCTCAGGGCGCCCGACCCCGTCGATCTCACAGCCTGCCCATGATCTTCTGCTGAAAACCGTAGACCTCGCGTTTTCCTCCGAACGGCACCAGCGTGACGTCCCGCTCTTGTCCCGGTTCGAAGCGCATCGCGGTGCCGGCGGCAATGTCCAGACGCATGCCGCGCGCTTTGTCGCGATCGAATTTCAACCCCTCATTGGTCTCGAAGAAATGGTAGTGGCTGCCGACCTGGATCGGCCGGTCGCCGCTGTTGGCCACCTTCAGCGTCACCGTCGGCAGCCCCTTGTTGAGCTCGATGTCGCCGCTTGCCGTGATGATTTCGCCGGGAATCATCGTTAGCCTCACAAAACGCCGAAGACCAGGCCGACGGCGACTGCAGCACAAGCGGCGCCAGCGGCGCGGGCAAGCCCGCGAAAGCGCATGCCGAGGCCAAGGCCGGCAGCGATGCCCATGGCATGGAGAAGTGCGGTGGCAACGGCAAAGCCGGCCATATAGTCAAGTCCACCGGCATTTTCCGGCACTTCGGTGCCGTGGGCATGGCCATGGAACAGCGCGAACAGGCCGATGATGGCGACTCCGGCCGAGACCGGCAGATCGACCGCCAACGCCACCAGCAAGCCAAGCGCGACGACGGAGGCAAGGATGCCCGGTTCGACGAAAGGCACCGGCACGTGGAGCATGCCGAGCGCGCCGCCGACCAGCATGACGCCGACAAAGGCCAGCGGCCAGGCCCAGATTGCCTTGCCGCCCTTGAGCGCCGCCCACAGGCCGACGGCTACCATGACGGTCATATGGTCGAGGCCGGACAGCGGATGCGCGAAGCCCGCCGCGAAGGACGAGGTCGTGCCGATCCGACATGGGCATAGGCGGGCATCGCCGCCGCCAGCAGCAGGATCGCTGCAAGCGTGGTGCGTTTGGTTGAAGCAGAGATCATCGGTCTTCCCTTCGAAGTCACGAAAACAATCACGCAGCCTTGCGCGGGCCGCAGCCCTCGGCCTTGAGCACGCGTTGGGTCGAGGCCGGATATTTCACCAGTTTCTCCACTGGGCGGATCGGGCGTGCGGAAAAATTGCCGCCGCAGTTCGGGCAGACGCCGCCCAGCACATGTTCAGCGCAGTCAGCGCAGAAGGTGCATTCAAAGGTGCAGATCAGCGCGTCCGCCGCTTCCGGCGGCAGGTCCTTGTCGCAGCATTCGCAATTCGGTCGCAGCTCCAGCATCGTTTTCTCCTCACCTGATCGGTTCGTGAACGGTCACCAGCTTGGTGCCGTCGGGAAAGGTCGCCTCGACCTGCACGTCGTGGATCATCTCGGCGATGCCTTCCATCACCTGCCCGCGGGTGATGACATGGGCGCCGGCCTCCATCAGTTCGGCGACCGGGCGGCCGTCGCGGGCGCCCTCGACGACGAAATCGGTGATCAGCGCGATCGCTTCGGGGTGATTGAGCTTGACGCCGCGTTCCAGCCGCTTGCGCGCCACGATCGCCGCCATGGCGATGAGCAGCTTGTCCTTTTCACGCGGCGTCAGGTTCATGCGCTTTCCTGGATTTGGCCTGTATTTGGCTCAGAGTGACCATAATTTGGGCAGACCCGCCCGCCCGTTGAGCAGTTCGACTAGCGGAACCAGCCGCTTGCGCAGCTGATAGCCGTCCTCGGCAAACAGCCTCGCAAGAAGCTTGCCAGATTTTTTGACGCTCCAGGCGCTGGCATCGCCGTCGGCGCCGACGATGTCGCGGGCCGGATCGAGCAAGGCTTCGGCCTGCGGCGAGACCATCAGCAGCGTCGCAGCGGCAATGGCGCCGCCGGCGACCGCCGGGCGGCCAAGTGCCGCCGCGATAGCCGGCCCGATGCGGAAATCCTCGGCATGAACGAGCGCACCATCCTGGCGGACACGCCAACGGTCGTGGAAATGGCCGTGCGCGGCCTCTTCGCCCATGGCGAGGCGGCCGAATATGGTGGCTTCAAGCAGCAATGCCTCGGCGCCTGCGGCAAGCTCGACCTCGAGCGTGCGGGCAAAGGCCGAGCGGTCGAAGACGATGGTTTCCTGGGGCAGCCAGGCGATACGCCCGCCCGCGCCGACGCTGAGCTTCACCCGAACTTCGGCGCGGTCGCTAGCGGCACGATAGATCTTTTCGCAGGCCTGGGTGGTTATCGAGGCGGAGGCACCTGGCCCGACATCGATTTCCCAGCCGAGCCGATCGCCGCCGGTCAGACCGCCGGCGGTGTTGATGAGCACGGCTTCGAGCGGATCGGCCGCAACGGCCGGCATGCGGATTTTGGCCGAGCCGTCCTGATAGAGGCGCAAAAGCCGGGTGCGTCCATCCCTGACGCCGCACGCAAGCCGGGCCGCCCCGGCCGCGCGCTGGGCCGGAAGAGCTGGGATCAAGACATGCTGCAACGTATCCACGGCGCTAACGTTAAGCACTCCCGGCGCTTTGTCGATATGGTGCTTGTTGATATAGCTTGTTGCTTGACAGCGTTTCCGTTTCTATAGAGGGAGCCTCTTTGGAACGGTCATGCTGCGCCTGGCGGGTTTTTGAAGGCGACGGCGATTTCAGTCCAGGCAACAGGGGCGCCAACCAATCGGCACCGCGACGTTATAAAATTGGGGAAGGAATCGAATGGCTGACGAGCTGGCAACGGAAATCATCGCCAAGATCAGGGCACATGCGGAGCCCGGTGGCGAAGAGATCACCACCAATACGGAATTGACCGCGCTTGGCATCCATTCCCTGGAACTGACCGAGATCATCTTCGATCTCGAGGAGCAGTACGGCATCGAGATCGAGATGAACACGGTCGATGCCTGGAGCAATCTCAAGAATGTCGGCGATATGGTTGAGGCTGTTCGCGCGCTGATTGCGAAAAAAGCCTGAGCTGAATGCAAAAGCGCGTCGTCATTACCGGCATCGGCGGCATATGCGGGCTCGGCGCCAATGCGCCTGCAATCTGGAACGAAATGCGGGCCGGCCGATCGGCCATCGGTCAAATCAGCAATCCCGGTTTGCATGATTTGAAGGTCAAGGTCGGCTGCGAAATCAAGACGCTGCCCGACCATGGCATCAGCCACAAGCAGACCGTGTCGATGGACCGCTTCAGCCTTTTGGCGACGATTGCCGCGCGCGAAGCCATGCAGCATGCCGGCCTGACATCGACTGAAGCAACCACCTACCGGATGGGCGCGGTTGTCGGCGTCGGCGTCTGCGGCTGGGAGGCGATCGAGGAGAACTATCGCGCCATCCTGGTCGACGGCAAGAACCGGGCCGGCATCTTCACCGTGCCGAAAGTGATGCCGAGTGCGGCATCCGGCCATGTCAGCATGAATCTCGGCCTGCGCGGGCCGGTGTTCGGCGTCACTTCGGCCTGCTCCTCGTCCAATCACGCCTTTGCCTCGGCGGTCGACCAGATCCGGCTCGGCCGCGCCGATGTCATGGTCGCCGGCGGCACCGACGCGCCGCTGCTTTGGGGCATCCTGAAGGGCTGGGAGGCCCTGCGGGTGCTGGCGCCCGATACCTGCCGGCCGTTCTCGGCCGATCGCCAAGGCCTGTCGCTCGGCGAAGGTGCTGGAATGGCGGTGCTGGAAACGTATGAACACGCCATGGCGCGCGGCGCGACCATTCTGGCCGAATTTGCTGGAGCCGGCCTTTCCGCCGACGCTTCCGATATCGTCGCGCCGACTGTCGAGGGACCGACGGCGGCGATGCGCGCCTGCCTGGCGGACGCCGGGCTCAATCCCGAGGACGTCGACTATCTCAACGCCCACGGCACCGGCACCAAGGCCAACGACCAGATCGAGACGGCGGCAATCAAGCGCGTCTTCGGCGACCATGCCTATAAGCTGTCGGTGTCGTCGACCAAGTCGATGCATGCCCATTGCCTCGGCGCCTCGGGCGGCCTGGAAATGATCGCCTGCGTGATGGCGATCCGCGAAGGCATCGTGCCGCCGACGGCCAATTTCCGGCAGGCCGACCCCGACTGCGATCTCGACATCACGCCGAATGTGGCGCGCGAGCGCAAGGTGCGCGCGGCGATCAGCAACGGTTTTGCCTTCGGCGGCACCAATGCCGTGGTGGCGTTCAAGGCGGTCTGACGGCAAGCGACTGGCCTGAGCGACTGGCCCTGAATGACTGCGAAGACGGTGTGTGCACCTTCGACCGGTTGATCGGCAAAGAAGCCGAGGATAATCCTTCGCAACTCGCCAGACGGCGCGATACCGCGCCAAATTCCCGACCGGAGCTTTCGATGACCGACCTGTCCGCCTTTCCGATCACCAAGCGCTGGCCGGCCAGCCACCCCGACCGCCTGCAGCTCTATTCCGCGACGACGCCGAATGGGGTGAAAGTCTCGATCGCGCTGGAAGAACTCGGCCTCCCCTACGAGGCGCATCTGGTGGATATCGGCAAGGACCAGAGCTGGACGCCGGAATTCCTGTCGCTGAACCCGAACGGCAAGATACCTGCGATCATCGACCCCGACGGGCCGGGCGGCAGGCCATTCGGCCTGTTCGAATCCGGCGCCATCCTGCTCTACCTCACCGACAAGACCGGCAAGCTGATCCCTGCCGATCCGGCGCGGCGCTACGAGACCATCCAATGGGTGTTCTTCCAGATGGCGGCGATCGGGCCGATTTTCGGACAGGTCGGGTTTTTCAACAAATTCGCCGGACGCGAGATCGCCGACAAGCGGCCGCTGGATCGCTACCGCAATGAATCGCGGCGGCTGATCGGGGTGCTGGAGACGCGGCTGAAGGGTCGAACCTGGATCATGGACGACGACTATACCATCGCCGACATTTCGATGCTGGGCTGGGTGCGCAATCTGATCGGCTTCTACGAGGCGCGCGAACTCGTCGGCTTCGACGACTTCCCCACCGTCGCGGCATGGCTGGAGCGCGGGCTGGCGCGGCCCGCGGTGCAGCGCGGCCTGACCATTCCCGCCAGGAATTGACCTCGGCCAGCCGAAGCAGCCGGGTCTATTTCGCCTTGGCCTTGCTTTTCGAGCCGCCCTTGCCGATGACGGACGCAGCGAGCGACGCAGCGCCCCTGGCTGTCGCCGCCACCGCACCAGCGGCGACATTGGCGGTCGCCTTGACGGTGCGCATCGCGCCGCCGGCCACCGAGCCGCTGCTTGCCGGCTTCTTGGGTTTGGCGGTTTTCGCCGTCACCTTTGCCGTCGCCACCGGTTCTACCTTCTTTGGCGCCGCTTTGCCGAAAGCCGGCTTTGCGTCCTTGGACCGCTCGGCGATCGCCGGGCCGGCGCCTGCCTTCGCCTGCGTGGCCTTTGCCTGCCTGGCTTTGGGTTGAGCGGTCTTGCTCTTGGCGGGTGTTTTTGCCTTGGTTGCCATCTGACGGTTCCCTCACGGCGGCACGATTGCCGATGAGAGATAACGACCTGAAAGTCTTAAGGTTCCCGTTCCGAAGTCCAGCGAACTATGCGGGATCGCCAACAACCAGGTCGGCGGACCTGCGACGGCCGAGCACGCGATCGATGTTGGGCATGTCGTTGGAAGCGATCCAAGCGCGGGCGTCTTCGTCGGAGCGGCCATGCTCGTGCCAGCGCACCAGAAGGCGGCGCTCGAGTTCGGCACGCGGCACATCGACAAAGATGGTGAAGTCGAACAGCGGCGCCAGCCGCGACCACGGCTCCTCGTCCAGCAGGAGGTAATTGCCTTCGACCAGGATGAACTTGGTCTCGGCGGCAACGATGGAGGCGGCGGCGCGCGACAATTCCATGCTGCGGTCGAACACCGGAATGGCGATGTCTGGCTCGCCCGAACGGATGCGCTTCAACAGCGTCTCGAAGCCGGCGAAGTCGAAAGTCTCCGGCGCGCCCTTTCTTGACCGCAGGCCGCGCTGGTCGAGCACGATGTCATCATAGTGGAAGCCGTCCATCGGCACGACTTCAGCCGCGCCCTCCGGCAACAGATCATGCAGGCCGGCCGAGAGCGTCGACTTGCCGGCGCCGGGCGGGCCGGCAATGGCGACGATGAAGCGTTTCGCCTTGCCGGCGCGCTTGAAGATGGTGGCGGCGAGATGGGCGATTTCGGACATTGGGCGCTTCCAGTTATGCTTTGCATCTTGTCGGCAGTTTGAGGAAATTTCAAACCGCGATTTGGGCAATCTCACGACATCCGCCACGTCAGCGCTGCCCCTCGTCGCCCTGCCGGTGTGCAGCCGATAGATGGGTAACACTTCTCCCCCTATGCGTCCGCCGCAGCGCCAAGCAGATTGGTTGGCGCGGCGGTGCGGCGGACAAGCTCCATGTGCCGTGTGTCGAGGATGCCGGCAGGCAGGTGAGGGGCAGGGCCAGCGTTCGAAAATCAGCCGGGCTGGCCGATCCGCAGGAAATCGCTGTCGAATGCGACATCGCGGGTCGAACCATCGGCTCCGGTGAGATGCATGTGACCTGAGGCTGTCCCGATAGCGCGCGGCGGCTCGCCGCTCGCCAGCGGCAGCGTGCCGATGACATGGCGGAAGGAGACTTCGCCGCCGAGGGTAAAAGCGGTCGCGACCCCTTCGCGCTTCAGCCAATTGTCGTCGATCGATGCGGCATGGCCGATGGCGGCGCGGCCGTCCTCGATGCCGAGCACGCCGCGATGGCGGCTGCTCCACGGCGCGTAGTCGCGGCCGCCATTGCTGAACCACAGCATGGTGACCGGAAGCTCCGCCGGGTTCTTCAGCACCAGCACCAGATCCTGTTCGGCCCGGCGCGCCAGCGCCGTCCAGCCCGGACCGTCATGATCGGCTTCGACCAGGGTGATGAAATCCTCGCGCTCATCCTCCATGCGGTAGTCGGTGAGATCGAGCGTGCCGCCGCCAGTGGCTGGAAAGCGCGTCAGATCGGTCGAGCGGGCGGGATAGGAAAGCTTGAAGCGGCCGCGGGCCGGATCGGGCTCCAGCGGTGCGTCCAGTGTCCCGGCAAAGCGCTTCGGCGAAAAGGCCAGCCGGCCGCCATCGCGCATCGCCGCCATCGGATGGTGGGCGGCGGAGACCGCTCCGGAACCGCCGGAAAAGACATGCTCCTGATAGAGAAAGGGATGACTGTTGCGGAGCGTGAAGATCTTGTCGACCGTCGCGCCCATCACCGTGCGGCGCAACCGGAAGACGGCCCGCCAGCCGTCGGATGTCGCTTCGCTGACGGTGACATCCCAGGGGCTGTTGGCCGGCCAGCCATGCAGCGGTGCGGCCTCGATGTCGCTGGCCGAAAACGGTGCGCATAGGAAATCGCCCGACAGCCGCACCGTGCCTTCAGGCAGGTCCGGCGGCAGCGTCTCGCCGGCATCGATCCAGGGCGCGCGGTGCAGCGGCTTCAGCTGGCGGCCATCGCTGTCGACCGTTATGTCGGCGATATGGCCGACAATGAGATCGAGCGTGACCGAAATGCCCTTTGCCTTGATCGTGACCGTATCCATCCGCGCACCTGCTGATTCTGATGGCAGCGAACAAACCCGCTCCGCGAGGGATGCGCAAGCACAGCGACCGGCATTTTGCATCAGGGCGATTTTTACCCTCCCCCTTGTGGGGAGGTCGGCGAGCGATCGGAGCGAAGCGGAGATCGATCGACGGGGTGGGGGTAGCGCCCTACGAGGACCCCCACCCCGATCCGCTACGCGGATCGACCCTCCCCACATGGGGGAGGGTGGGCGCCTACTGCCGCTTATACTCGCGCACCGGCGACTTGGTGCCGTCGGTGTAGGTGACCTGCACCGCCATCGACGTCACGTTGTCGGCGACCTTGAAGTAAGGCTGGTAGTCATAAGGAATGGCGTACGGGTCCTTCTTGTCGCAAGGCGGCAGCTTGATCTCCCTGTCGAGCGCCGTGCCGTTCAGGCTGTAGCGCACCTCCTTGATGCCGCAGCGGAACGACAGCATCTGGGAGAAATAGACCAGGCCATGATTGCCGCTGGCGTCGAAGGCGATCCACGACGTCCAGAACTGGTCGAGGATCTGTTTGTTGCCCTGTTGCAGCGCTGCGTCCGGATCGAAACTTATGTTGAACGGCCCGGTCTCGCGGCCCCTGAGATCGAGATACTTGACCCCGATGGTGGTGGCCGTGGTGCTGTCGGGCAATTCGAAGCTCGGATTGGGCATCGGCTTGCCGGTGCGCTGGTCGTTCATCGCCATCAGCCCGGTGTCGGTGAACGGACCTGACACACCCATGCGCCAGGAAATGCCGGTCGCGGCCTCGGGCAGCGAGATGGAGATCGTCCAGCCGGCATTGGAGCGCATCGGCGTCAGCGTCGGGGCAAAGCGTGCTGGGTCGAGCACGTCGCCAAGCGCCGTCAGGCGGGTACGGCTGCGGTCGAGCCAGTCGGCGAGCTGCGTCTGGTCGACGAAATATTTGAGCAGCCCGCCTTCCTTTTCATAGGAGACGAACCTGGTCAGCGCCTCGGCCTCGCTGCGCTTGTCGGACAGCGACTGGACGCCGAGGCGATCCTCGGAAAACTCCTGCGCGAGCAGGTAATAGGCCGGTGCGAAATCCGGATTGGCGGCGATGAAGGCGTTGAGCTTGTCGAGACGCTGGGCATCGTCGAACTGCAGGATATGGACCAGCTTGATCGACAGCGCCTTGGCCTTGTCGGCCAGGGCGCCGAACACTTCGCGGGCGCCGGCCTTGCCGTCCTGCACGCGCAGCAGGGTGGCGAAGCGTGTGTAGGGATCGACGGCGTCGACGTCGAAACCGGCGAAAGCGAGATAGGAGCGCCGCGCATTCAGCATGTCGCCGGAAAGCTCGTAGACGCGGGCATTGTGATAGAATTCGTCCGGCCGCTTCGGCTCGGCGATCGTCCCGCCCTGCGCGGCCAATGCGGCAAAGCCCTTGGCGATGGTGTCGATCGAGGCGGCGATCTGCTCGGTGGTCGCCTGAAGCTTATCCGCCTGCTCGGCCTGTTTCTGCTGGCCGGCAGCGAGCGTTTCGGTCGTCTGCTTGACCGCCTCTACCGACTTTTGCGTCTGCGCGCCCTGCTCAGCCTGCTGCTGCTGGGTCGACGCAATTTCCTCGGTCTTCTTCGCCACCGCGTCGGTCGATTGCTTGACCTGGTCGACCGCCAGCTTCGTCTCGGTTACCGTTTGCTCGATCCTGGCCACCCTGGCCGAGACGATGCCCATCTGCTGCTGCAACTGGGCGATGGCCGGCACCAGGCCGGCGATCACACCGTTCTGCGAATTGGACTGCTGCTGCAGGCCATAGACGCCGCCGGCGACGGCGGCAGCGCTGGTGGCAAAGATCAGCGCCGGCAGCGCCTTGGCGGCCAGCACCAGCCGCAGAACGATGGCAATGGCGATGACGGCGGCGGCAACCGAAGCGACCAGCGCGATATAGGCGGCGAACGGCGCCAGCGGATTGAGGATGTCGGATGCGGCGCCGCCGATGAAAGCGACGCTGCCGGCCCATTTGCCGGTGCGGCTGAGCGAAGCCCTGATAAGAGATGGCGCAGCCGCGCCGATGTCACCGGTCATTGTCAAATCCCCCAAGCAATTGCCGCCTCTATATCAGCACCGCGACCCCGCAGGCAAAACAGGACAGGAAGCAGGCGATTTCGGGAGGTTGCCGTTTCAGCGCCGATGGTTGGCGAAGCCGAAGCGACATCTGATCTCCCCCCTTGCGGGGGAGATTGGCAGCGTCATCGGCAGCTCCGCCGTTAACCAAATGGACGAACAAAATGGGTTAGGCTAGGTTCCGGCCCTCTCAGCAACGCCGGACTTGACTTGCCAAATTTCCATTTCCCCTCCCCCGCCCAGAAATTTCTCGCAGCCCTCCTGCTGCTTGTCTTCGTGGCCGGCTGCAGCACCACCGCACCGCCCGACAGCGTGCTGGCGGTGCCGGCGCCGCAGGAGAAATATGCGGCCATCGTCGTCGATGCCGGCAGTGGCAAGACGCTGTTCGAAGTCAGTTCGAGGGCGCAACGCTATCCGGCGTCGCTGACCAAGATGATGACGCTGTACCTGCTGTTCGAGGCGCTGGAGTCCGGCCGCGTCTCGAAGGAAACGCAGATTCCGGTCTCCGACAATGCCGCCCGGCAGCCGCCGACCAAATTGCGCTTCAAGCGCGGCGAGAGCATCGATGTCGATTCGGCGATCCGGGCGATCGTGGTCAAGTCGGCCAATGACGTGGCGGTGGCGGTGGGCGAATATCTCGGCGGCTCGGAGGACCAGTTCGCCGCCATGATGACGTCCAAGGCGCGCCAGATCGGCATGAGCAGCACCGTCTTCCGCAATGCCTCCGGCCTGCCCGACGATGGCCAGCACACATCGGCGCGCGACATGGCGACGCTGGGGATGGCGCTGCGCGCCCGCTTCCCGCAGCAGTTCCACTATTTCTCCGAAAGCGACTTCATGTTCCGCGGCCGGCTGGTGCGCGGCCACAACGACATGCTCGGCCGGGTGCGCGGCGTCGACGGCATCAAGACCGGCTATATCAGGGCATCCGGTTACAATATCGTCACGTCCTACAATGCCGACGGCCGGCATCTGATCGTGGTGGTGATGGGCGCCGACAGCGCTAGGCAGCGCAACGACCATGTCGAAGCGCTGATCCAGCGCAGTCTGTCGCCCGCCATGGCCGATACGAAGACGCGGCTGATGTTTGCGGGAGATCAGCCGGCCGCGTCGCCCGGCCTGCCGCCGCCTGGTTTGCCGGCGCAGGGGTCGCAGTTGCCTGGTTTACCGCCGCAATAGAACCCGTCGTTGGGTGGAGGAACTCTGAAACGCCGGCGGGACAGCACCCCCCTCTGGCCTGCCGGCCATCTCCCCCTCAAGTGGGGAGATTAGCAGCTTCGGCGTCTCGCCTCTTTTTCGTGTTTGGCGAAGCCATGGCGACATCTGATCTCCCCCCTTGAGGGGGAGATGTCCGGCAGGACAGAGGGGGGTCGTGAAGGATCGCTGCCTCATCTTAACTCTGCAGCAGGCGCGACCTCCGTCGGCAACAGCACTTCGGCGGTCTGATTGCCGAGCAGCAGGCGAGCGAGGCCCCGGGGGGCTGCGCTGCCACGGGCAATTGCAGCAGGCATTCATCACAAGCATGCACAAGCCCCCAATCTTCACCGCCACAGTGGCTATGCCGCCTCGCCTTGGCGTATCGTGGGCGCGACAGCAGGAGCCGGCATCATGAGCCCAAAACCATCCGAACAGGCCGACAATGAAAACGACAGCGGCGGCGAGTATTTCGAGGCGCCGCCCGCCCACGACGCCGAACTGGTTGCCGACGAGGCGCTGGAAGCGCCCGATGTGCCGGACTCCGAACCCCATGGCCGCCTGAAGCCGAAGCGAAAACCGTCGGCGATATCAGGTAGAAAGTTTCGCAAGCGTGACCTGGTGCGCATCGACGACCTCAGGCCGAGCCTGGCCGACCGCATCCGCTCCGATCATCCCGACCTGCCGCGCGGCGCCCGCATCAGCCGGGAGGAGCTCGGCCGTTACCGCATGCGCTACATGGAGGAGCTGCTGCAGCAGGAGCATGGCGAATTCTCCGAGCTCGACCGCCAGGTGGTCGAATCGATCGCCAGGCAGGACACGATTTCGGAAAACTCGGAAGAGGAGTTCGAGGAGCACCGCTCGTTCGCCGACCGCGTCTCCGACAACATGGCGGCTTTCGGCGGCAGCTGGTGGTTCCTGATCTCGTTCGGCAGCGTGCTTGCGGTGTGGATCGGCATCAATTTGATCGCGGGCGTGAGCAGCGCCTTCGACCCCTACCCCTTCATCCTGCTCAACCTGCTGCTCTCCTGTATCGCCGCCATCCAGGCGCCGATCATCATGATGAGCCAGAGACGGACGGAGGCCAAGGACCGCCTGCGCTCGTTCAACGACTACCGGGTGAACCTGAAAGCCGAGCTGGAAGTGCGCCATTTGCACGAAAAGCTCGACTATCTGATCTCGCGCCAATGGACGCGGCTGGCCGAAATGCAGCAGATGCAGCTGGATGCGATGCACGAACTGACCGGCGCGAAGAAGGCGAAGCGGGCGCCGCGCAGGGTGCGCAGGCGGGTGGCGAAGGTGGAGGTGGCGGGGTGAGTCCCGGGCTGAGGCTGCAGGGCGGACGCGAAGTTGCCAAGCCGCGCGACGTGGCTTCGAAAATATCGCCACGCCAATTGCCCGTTGAAGCCCGGCGCGGCTTCCGCTAAGAAGCCGTGGCTGGCCGGCCTATCGGCTGGTTCGTTTTCAGGTTCCTTGAAGGCACCCGTAGCTCAGCTGGATAGAGCGCTGCCCTCCGAAGGCAGAGGTCACAGGTTCGAATCCTGTCGGGTGCGCCAATCTACCCATGTATTACAATAGCTCAGATAACCCTAAAGCGCGTCACGCTGAACGGATCCATGCGACCCGCTTGAAGTCTTTGTTTTAATGCATGTCGTTGTCCCAGAACCGCGGCTCACTTCTGGGCGACATGCATGAGTGCCCGGTGTAGGCATGGGCGATCAGTCCATATTCGGCGTCATGGCGCGTCGATTACCACTTCCGCCCGTTCAGTCAGACGCTATGCTGCCGACCATGACACCAAGGCGCGCGTTCCGTTCGTGATGAAGCAAAGTCAACACCGCTTGCATGAGCGGATGACCATTCGCGGCCACCTCGAACCCGCGTCCTTCCTGCCCTGGATCATGCGCCATGCGGCCAAGCTCGGTCTCGCGCACCACATCGCTCATGCAAGCACCGATCGCATCGAACTCGATATTGCCGGTGCGGCGGAACTGATCGACATGATGGAGATGGGATGTTCGCTTGGGCCCATTGAAGTCTGGGTCGAGACGGTCGACCGCGCGCCTGTCGAGCAAAAAAACATATAGCTTTGCGTGTGGTTACCCTCCGTTTGCACTTAATTTAATCAATATTGCAATTGCGAAATAATTATGCATACGTCAGCCGCATCGAGCGGTTCGCCAACTCCTTGCGCCGGCATCTCTCTGGTCGGGAAACAGTAGTATCAGTACGGAAAGTAAGGTCATGCTGTCCGACAAGACGGACACCTGGGTGCCGGTCGCCCTTTCCCAGGATCTGCCAACAGGACAGGTAATGCCGGCGCGGACGCCCGCCGGTCCCATTGCCCTCTGGCGAAGCCAATCGGGGCGCTTGGCGGCATCGGCCGATCGCTGTCCGCATCGCGGCATGCGCCTCTCCCATGGCTTCGTGCGCGGCGAGGCGCTCTCCTGCATCTATCACGGCTGGACCTATTCGCAGGCCGGTCAGTGCCTGCGCATTCCTGCCCATCCCAGCCTCACGCCGCCGGAGACGATTCGCGTTGCGACCCGGTTGGTCGAAGAGGCCGGCGGGATCATCTGGGTCGCTGATGGAGAGCCTGATGGCAACCCACCCCTTTTTGAGGGTTACGTGCCGCTCCGTTCATTGACGGCCCGTGCCGGACATTCGGCGCTCTCGGTCGCTGCCGGTACGAAGGCCACCGTTGAAGGATACGTCTGGCAGGCACCCGGCGCGCCGGCAATTCGCCTGCTGCCTATCCCGCAGGAAGCCGGCGAGACGCTGATCCACGTCCTTGTTCCAGCCGATTGCGATGCGTCCGAGCGCATCGCCGCCTCGCGAGCCGCCGAGAGCCTTCGGCGCATGGCCGAAGGGATCGAGGCGAAAGGGGCTGTGCCATGATCGACGATGCGATGCGCGACGAATGGTATCCGGTCGGGCTTTTCAGCCGGCTCGACCGCTATGGGCGCGAGACCACCCTGATGGACGAGCGGATCAAGGTTGCGCTCGACGCCAATGGCGCGGCGAAAGTGACAGGCGAAAACGGGCGCGTGCTGCCGGTTTCGGTGCGCTATGGCCATATCTGGTCGTCGCTCGGCGAACCGAAGAAACCGGTCTTTCCGATTCCCGAGGCAGACCAGCCCGGGCGCCGCTTCGTCGATGTCGGCGTGGTGCGGGTGCGCTGCTCGCCGCTCCGTGCCGTCGAGAACTTCCTCGACATCGCACACTTCCCCTTCGTCCATACCGACATCCTCGGCTCGGAGCCACATACCGAGGTCGAAAACTACAAGGTCGATATCCGCGAGGAAGAGGATGAGGTCTGGGCGACCCAGGTGAAGTTCTACCAGCCGCAGGCGGCGAAATCCGCGAGCGGAGGTATCACGACGGAATACATGTACCGCGTGCCGGCTCCGACCTGCTCAGTCCTCTACAAGACCTGCCCGCCGCGCCCGGGCGAATGGGATGTGATTGCGCTATTCGTCCAGCCGCTTGCCGAGGATCTCTGCGACGTCTGGCCGTGGATGGCGCTTTTTGATGACGAGACGCCACAGACCGACCTCATCCATTTCCAGCAGACGATTTTCCTGCAGGACCGCTCGATCCTCGAAAACCAGATCCCGCGTCTTTTGCCGCTCGATCCCGGCATGGAAATCCCGACGCGCGCCGACCTGACCTCGGTCGCCTATCGCCGCTGGCTGAAGCGCCACAATTATACCTACGGCGCGCAATTGGTGGCACAATGAAGCTTTACGACTACATCCTCTCCCCAAGTTGCTACAAGGTGCGCCTGATGGCGACGCTGTCAGGTGTGAAGCTCGAAATCCGCCCGGTCGACTTCCATCCCGGCGCCGAGCATCGTGGCCCCGAGCTTATGGCGCTTAATCCGGGAGGCTCCATCCCGATCCTTGAAGACGGCGACCTGATCCTGACCGAGTCTTCCGCCATGCTTGGCTATCTCGCCGCGAAGGCAGCACCGGCCTGGCTCGGCAGCGGCGCCCCCGAGGAGACGGCGCGCATCCAGCAATGGCTTTCCTTCTCGCACAGGCTGACCGCCAACCTCGGCGGCGCGCGCCTGCATGAGATGCTGCTGCGTCCCGGTGACATCGGTGCGCTTCAGGCCAATGGCATAGCGGCACTACGTGAGCTGGAAGCCGGCCTCTTCGAACAAAAAATGCGTGGCGATCGGTTTCTCGCATCCGACCGGCCGACGATTGCCGACATTGCTTGCTTTCCCTACGTCGCGCTCGCGCCCGACGGCGGCGTTTCCCTCGATCCGTATCCCACGATCCGGCTCTGGTCGCGAGCGCTCCGCAGCCTCGACAATTTCATCGAAATGCCCGGTATCCACCGGCTGCACGAGTTGAAGCCCGAACCGCGACCCATGCTGGACGAGGCGTGAGGTGACCGGCTATCTCCTGAAGAATTGCGCAGCGGTCATCACCGACGAGGGCAGGGGTCCGAGCGTCCGGCGCAATGTCGATGTGCTGACGAATGGCCCGCAGATCGAGGCAATCGGGCAAGGCCTGCACAGAAGCGAGTTGCCGGCCGGTACTATCGTGCAGGACGCCGACGGCTGGTTCGTCTATCCCGGCCTCGTCAACACGCACCATCACTTCTT
The DNA here is from genome assembly GCF_040320665.1 of Mesorhizobium sp. M0626. Classification (NCBI taxonomy): domain Bacteria; kingdom Pseudomonadati; phylum Pseudomonadota; class Alphaproteobacteria; order Hyphomicrobiales; family Phyllobacteriaceae; genus Mesorhizobium; species Mesorhizobium sp. M0626. The sequence goes on from NZ_JAMYQD010000009.1 coordinate 170,627, forward strand.
TCAGTGCTTTGTGCGCAACCGTGCCGAACTCGACTGGACGAAGCTGTCGGTCATCGAATGGCTCGACCGGATCTATCCGATCTTCTCCCGGCTCAACGAGGATTGTTTCTACCACGCCTCGATCACGGCGATGGCAGAGATGATAAAGCACGGTTGCACGACGGCCTTCGACCACCAGTACAATTTTCCGCGCCATGCCGGAAAACGGCTCATCGACCGGCAGTTCGAAGCGGCCGATCTTCTCGGCATGCGTTTCCATGCCGGCCGCGGCGGCAACACGCTGCCAAAATCGGAAGGCTCGACCATTCCAGACGAGATGCTGGAGACCACGGACGAATTCATTGCCGACTGCGCACGCCTCATCGACACTTATCACGACACCAGTCCCTTCAGCATGCGTCAGGTCGTGGTCGCTCCCTGCCAGCCGGTCAACTGCTACCGCGAGACCTTCGTGGAATCGGTTTCGCTGGCGCGTGATCGCGGGGTGCGGATGCACACCCATGTCGGCGAGGGCGAAAGCCCGATCATCGAGGCCCGCCATGGCATGCGTACGGTGGACTATCTCGAGGACCTCGGATTTGCCGGCCGAGACACTTTCTATGCCCATTGCTGGGAGCTGACGCATGACGAACTGCGGCTGATGGCGGCGAGCGGCACCGGTGTCTCGCATTGCCCTGAGCCGGTCTATCTGGTGGGCGCGGAGGTGACTGATATTCCCGCCATGTCCGCCTTTGGCCTGCGCGTCGGTCTCGGCTGCGACGGTGCTGCCTCGAACGACAATTCCAACCTCATGCACTGCATCCATTCCGCCTACATGCTGCAATGCCTGGCGGCCTCGACGCGCGCTCATCCCGTGCCTGCGCCGGCCGATTTCCTCGGCTATGCGACAACGGGCGGGGCCGCGCTTCTGGGCCGCAATGACATCGGCCGACTGTCGCCCGGCATGGCCGCCGACCTCTTCGCGATCGACACGCGCCGCATGGATTATGTCGGCACGCGCCACGATCCATTGAGCCTGATCGCCAAGGTGGGCATCGGCATGCCCACCGACATGACCATGATCAACGGCCGCATCGTCTGGGAGAAGGGTGCGTTTACCGGGCTGAACGAGGCCCGGCTTGCTGCGGACGCGGAAGCTGCTTTTGCCGCGGTGGAATTCTAACAACTTAAGACAGGGGAACTGACATGCTGAACTATCTGACCCGCAGAACTCTGATGAAGGGCCTTGCCGCGACAGGGCTTGCCGGCGCGCTTGGCAGCCGTCCCGCCTTTGCGGCCGACGAGCCGCTCGGTATCACGCTCGTGCTCCCGTCGCCGGTCGGCGATGTCGGCTGGGGCCATGCGCTCGCCGCCGGGCTCGAGCCGGTCAAGGCCGCGTACGGCGACAAGGTGAAGATCACCGTCATCGAGAACATCGCCGAAGGGCCGGACGCCGACCGGATCATGAACAAGACCGTCGCCGACGGTAACAAGTTCCTGATCGCCGGCTCATTCGGCTACCAGAATGGTGCACTACAGATCGCCCGCCGCGATCCTGGGGTCACCGTGCTGCATGCCTCCGGCTTCCAGACCGCGCCGAATTTCTCGCCCTTCGCGGCGAAGTATTTCCAGGGCACTTACCTGCTCGGCATAGCCGCCGCGGCTCTTTCCAAGACCGGCAAGGTCGGCTCCGTCTCGGCCTTCGCCATTCCGGAGCTGATCACCTCGATCAACGCATTCACGCTCGGCGCACAGACTGTAAATCCCGATATCGAGGTATCGGTCGTCTGGGTGAACTCCTGGTTCGACCCGGCCAAGGAACAGGAAGCCGCCAAGGCGCTGATGGCACAGAACTGCGACGTGATCTTCTCGAACGCGCAGGACACACCCTCCGTGATCTCGGCCTGCGAGGAGGCTGGCGTCTATGCGTTCAACCTCAATTCGTCGATGAAGAAATATGCACCGAAGAAATATCTCGGCTGCATCGCGACGGACTGGTCGCCCTTCTTCAAGGCTTCCGTGGATGCCCATCTCGCCGGAACTTTCAAGGGCGCCAACACCTTCCTCGGCGTCGCGGAAAAGGTGGTGGAGGTCGTGGACTGGAACTCAGATATCCCAGCCGACACGATGACGAAGATCAAGGAAGTGGCGGCGAAGATCGCCGACGGCAGCTTCTCGCCCTTCACAGGTCCAATCACCAAGGCCGACGGCAGCGAAGCCGCCGCCGCCGGTGCGACGATAGCGGATCCCGAGATCGTCGCGATGGACTGGCACGTCAAGGGTGTCACCACACCACTGCCGAAGTAAGTCATGACCCCGCCCCTTCTGTCGCTCCGCGGCATCTCGAAGAGCTACGGCCAGATCCGGGCCAACCAAGCCATCGATCTGGACGTGGCGCCCCAATCGATCCATGCGATTCTCGGGGAGAATGGGGCGGGCAAATCGACGCTGATGAAGCTCATCTATGGCGTTGAACAGCCGGACGAAGGCACCGTCGTCTGGAACGGAGAGCCTCTGCGCCTTGCCTCGCCGGCTGAGGCACGGCGCAGGGGCATCGGCATGGTCTTTCAGCATTTCTCGCTGTTCGAGACGCTGACTGTCGTCGAGAACATCCAGCTCGTCGTCCCCGGCGGCAAGGCGGAGCTGGCGGGGCGCATCCGCAGCCTCGGCCAGGATTTTGGCCTTGAAGTAGATCCTCTCGCCGATGTGCACGCGCTCTCGGTCGGCGAACGGCAGCGGGTGGAGATCATCCGCTGCCTGATGACGGACCCGAAGCTGCTCATTCTCGACGAGCCGACCTCGGTCTTGCCGCCGCAGGCGGTGAAGAAGCTGTTCGACACGCTCAGGCGCCTTCGCGACCGCGGCGTGTCCATCCTGTTCATCTCCCACAAACTGGAGGAAATTCGCACGATCTGTGACCAGGCGACGGTCTTGCGTGGAGGGCGCGTTATCGGCACCGTCGACCCGCGCGACTATGATGCGCACGACCTCGCCCGCATGATGATCGGCCGCGACATGCCGGAGGTGATGCCCGCGTTGGCCATGCCCGAGGGGGAGAAGCGGCTGGAAATAATCGGCATGGACTACACGCCGGACGACCCCTTTGCCACGCCGCTCTCCGGCATCAGCCTCACGGTACGATCAGGCGAGATCCTTGGCATAGCCGGAATATCGGGCAATGGCCAAGGCGAACTTGCCGCACTCATCTCGGGCGAAGCGATGCTGCCGAAGGAACAACGCGACCGGATCTACATGATGGGCCGCGACGTAGGCACACTCGATGCGGCCGCGCGCAGGAGATTTGGCTTCGCCTTCGTGCCCGAAGACCGGCTGGGACGCGGCGCGGTCCCTGAAATGTCGCTCGTGCTCAACACCGTTCTTACCGCCCATCCTTTCGATCTCGTGAGGCGCGGCCTCATCAACAGCGCCGCAGCGACGGCTTTCGCCAGCGAATGCATCCGTCAGTACGACGTCCGCGCCTCCGGCCCGGATGCCGAAGCGGGCTCGCTGTCCGGCGGCAACTTGCAGAAATTCATCGTCGGTCGCGAGATGATGCTGTCGCCAAAACTGCTTTTCGTGGCGCAACCGACCTGGGGTGTAGACATTGGCGCTGCATCCGCCATCAGAAGGCGGCTCATCGCGTTGCGCAACCTGGGCGTGGCGATCCTCGTAATTTCCGAGGAACTCGAGGAACTTTTCGAACTCTGCGATTTCATCCAGGTGCTCCATCATGGAATGCTGAGTCCGCCTCTGGTCACGCGGGACGCGCGCCCCGAAGACATCGGCAGATACATGATCGGAGCACATGCCTCGCCAGAGAAGGTTCCTGCATGAGCGTTCGTGCCGCGCCGTTCCTCCCCGCGCTCGTCCGCCGGGAGCATGCCTCGCTCGTCGCGGCCATGCTGGCCCCGGCTGTCGCGCTTGGCATGGCGATCATCCTCAATCTGGGCCTTTATGTGCTGATAGGCCGAGATCCGGCGGCCGTCCTGTACGCGATGCTTCTCGAGCCGTTCCTCTCCTGGGCATCGTTCGCGGAGGTGCTGCTGAAGGCGGGGCCTCTTCTCCTCATTGCTCAGGGGCTGGCGATCGGTTTCCGCGCAAAAGTGTTCAACATCGGCGCGGAGGGCCAGTTTATCCTGGGCGCTATTTTCGCCTCGGCGATCCCCGTCTGGTTTCCGCAGGCGACCGGGCAGTGGATCTGGCCGCTGATGCTGCTTCTCGGTGCCCTCGGCGGTGCACTTTGGGCATCTATCACCGCCTTCTGGCGCGTCAGGCTCAATGCGAACGAGATCCTGGTCTCTCTGATGCTGAGCCTCGTTGCGGCGCAAGTCCTCAACTACTTGCTGCTCGGCCCATGGAAGGACCCGGCCGGCTTCAATTTCCCACAATCCGTCATGTTTCAGAACGACGCGATGGTGCCGACCCTGATCACCGGTACCCGTGTCAACGTCTCGCTGCTCATCACACTTGCGCTCTCGCTGGTGGCCTGGGTTTTCATGCAGCGAAGCTTCATGGGGTATAAGCTCAAGGTCGGCGGCCTTGCCCCGCGCGCGGCCGGTTACGCCGGCTTCAGCGAAGGGCGTGCGATTTGGCTATCGCTTCTGATCGGTGGCTTGGCGGCGGGACTGGCAGGCGCGGCGGAGGTCGCGGGTCCGCTCGGCCAGTTGCAGCGCTCGATCTCGACCGGCTACGGATATGCGGCCATCATTGTCGCCTATCTCGGCGGGTTGCATCCAGTCGGCATCATCTTTTCCGCGCTCTTCATGGCTGTCCTCTATATCGGCGGCGACAATGCGATGGTGTCGGCAAACCTGCCGATCGCCGCCGTCCGCGTCTTCCAAGGCAGCTTGCTGCTCGCCTATCTCGGCGCTGTGGCCTTCGTGCGCTACCGCATCGAGTGGCGCCGACCCCATCACCTGAGCCCGCCATGAACGCCGTCGAGTTCATTATTTCGGGCATGCTCGCAGCGGCAACCCCCTTTCTCCTTGCCGCGCTCGGCGAGTTGGTGGTCGAGCGCGCCGGTGTTCTTAACCTCGGCGTAGAGGGCCTGATGGCCCTCGGCGCGGTGCTCGCGTTCATCGTCGTCTACCACGGCGGTGGACACCTGCTGGGGTTCGTTGCCGCCGGCCTCGGTAGCGCCGTCCTGTCCCTCGTCTTTGCAGTGCTGGCACTCGGATTCCGGGCAAACCAGGTCGCGACAGGCCTTGCGATCGGCATTCTCGGCCAAGGCCTTTCGGCGCTGTTCGGCAAAAGCTACGAGAGCTTGACGGTCAAGGGGCTCCCGAAACTTGCCTTTCCCGGCCTCTCGGAAATCCCGGTAGTCGGCAGGCTGTTTGTCCAGGACGTCGTCGTATGGCTTTCCCTTGCCGTGACGTTTGCGATCTGGGCGATGTTTGCCTATACGAGAGCCGGCCTTGTCGTGAGGGCAATCGGCGAGAATCCCAAGGCAGCCCACGCCATCGGCTATCCGGTCATCGCTATCCGTGTCGCGGCCATAGCTTTTGGTGGCATGATGGCGGGTTTTGCCGGCGCCTATGCGGCGGCGGTGTACACGCCCCTTTGGGCGGACGGTATGATTGCCGGACGTGGCTGGATCGCGATCGCACTGGTTGTCTTTGGTACGTGGCTCGCTGGCCGCATCTTCCTGGGTGCCTGCCTCTTCGGCGCGGTTTCGCTGATGAGCCTCGCCGCCCAGGCGACCGGTCTGGACTTGCCATCGCAACTGCTTTCCAGCCTTCCCTATCTCGTTACGATCGTCGTGCTCGGTGTCATCTCGGCGGACCGCCGCTTGCTCAGGCTGAACGGTGTCGCCTCGCTTGGCGAACCCTTCGAACGTTAGCCGGGATGCAAAGCGGATTTGCGAAACTCGACGTAAGTTGAAGAGATCGAAACGCCAGCGGACGATCGGCATCCGATCCAAAGGGCAGAAACGCCAAACGGGGCGAAGGTATTTCCGCGAGGGTAGCGCTGACGCCGTCGACTGCGAGCAGGGGAACGATGTGGCGCTCAACGCGCCCGACACCGGTGGAGATCGTCGCGGGTTCTTGGATCGTCCCGTTTCCTCAGCACGAGCCCATTCTCGAGGGTCCATCCTCCACCGCAGCCTAGGGAAGCGGCTTCGCAAGATGGCCTGAGGCATGCGCCCGGTAAATTCCCGCATGCGAGCACTCGTCCTGCCTGTCTAAGGTTCCGAGTCTAACCGCAAATCCTCGATTTTTTCCGCCAATTCCAAAATATATATTCCGGTCTCCGCAAGAAGCCATAACAACGATTTCCAATACTACCTATTCTTGCAGAAACTAAAAACGCTACACTCGCGTAATCATATTGGTAACGGATGCTGTTCAACCTGCGTCCAGGCAACCAACACAGGGAGCGGCGTTATGGATTTCTTTAAAAGTTTAACAAAGGTCTTGGCCGGCGGCGCGGTTACCGTGGCTTTGTGCTTTCCGGCTGGCGCGGGCGGGCTCAGTGTGGGCATCGGCGGCAGCGGTGGGGTGGGTGTTTCGGTCGGCGGCAGTGGCGGCGGGCTTGGCGTCGGTGTCTCGGTCGGCGGGAGCAAGGGCGTCAATGCCGGAGCGACGGTCGGAGGCACCAGCGGCACCACCGCCAGTGTCGGCGCCTCGGTTGGCAGCGGCGTTACCGCCGGCGCCGGCGTATCGGTCTGCACGGGCGTCGGGGTCGGGGTCGGCGCAACCGTCGGCAGCAGTGTCGGGGTCGGCGCCGGGGTCGGGGTGGGCAGTGGAGTGACGGCCGGGGTCGGCGTCGGCATTGGCACACAGACAACGTCCACCAGCCCTAGGGATCCCAACACGCCGGCGGTGCCGACGCGACCGGCGGTGGTTGCCATCAGCGCCATGTCGGCCGGCCAGATCGCCAAGATGAAGAAACGCTGCGCCAGCGTGCTCAGCGGCAAGGGCACCTACGACCGGGACCTGAAGGAGCTCTGCCGGATATTGGCGCGGCGCTGAGTACCGCAACATCGCATCTGCCGTGGGGCGTCAGTCTCTCAGCCAGCCCCAATGCCGCAAGGTGGCGGGCATTCTTAGGGAGAGAGCTTTGCCGAGCGGTTCAGCGTTTCGCGGAAAGGCGGAACCGCTCAGGCTGTGCGCTTTCATCGGCGGCATTCCGCATGGCTTGGTCGCCGAGCCGAAGGAAGCGCCGCCCGGTTGCGGCCTTAATCTGACCTCTGCCGTCCGTCCGGTCACCCGTTTGGGCCGGCTCGAAGATTCGCCTCTGGCCTTTTGTATCGCCCGCTCTAGCTGCTTTGTGTTAGGCTCGTCATGTTAGCCTTGTCTTGCTGATGGAGGTTTTGATGGATCGGCGATCATTCTTGACAGCATTGTTCGGCGTTGCGGGGGCCGCGGCGCTTGCTACCGCGGTTCGGCCTCTCGAGGCCGTGGCCGGGGTTCCCAATGTCGGTAACGGCATTCTCGATGAAATCGACAAGCAGGATGCCAATTCGTTTGATGACGACGAAGGCCCGGGCGATGTCGAGCAGATATCGCATCGGCGATGGCACCATCGTCGCCACCACAGGCGGCATGTCTGGAGACGGCACTGCCGCACGTTCTGGCGGCATGGCCGGTTGCGCCGGCGCTGCTATCGCAGGCGCTCCTTTGTCGTCTTGCGGTTCTAACCGCGGCACGTTCCCGGATAGACCCTGCCCTGAGGCGCAAACACCAAACAGACCCATCCCGATTTGCATCGGGATGGGCTGGTTCAACTTTATCCAGCCACCGCTGCCACCGAATCCCGCTGCACCAGCGGGCATTCCAGCTTGGTGATGGGATAGCGGCCGCGGCCGGCAGGCGGCGGCACTTCGAGCTGTTCGATCGCCCATTGGCCCATCGCCATGTGCGGCAGGATCGATGTCGTCAGCGGCGGGAACAGATGGCGGGCGATCTCCTCGTCGTCATAGCCGACGACGGAGATGTCCTGCGGGATGTGCAGGCCCGCCTCCTTCAGCGCTTCGTAGCAGCCGATGGCCGTGCGGTCGTTCTGGCAGAAGATGGCGGTCGGGCGCTCTTTCAGCGCCAAAAGCTTCACGGTCGCGGCATAGCCGGCGCTCGCCGACCAGTCGCCCTCGACCACCAGTTCGGGATCGAACGGGATGTCGGCGGTGGCGAGCGCCCTGCGGTAGCCTTTCAGCCGGTCCTGCGCGGCCTGCATCCACGGCTCGCCGGTGATGGTGGCGATGCGGCGGTGGCCGTGGCCGATCAGATGCCGGGTCGAGTTCTGGCCGCCGGCGATCTCGGACGGCACCACGGCCGCGAAGGCATAATCGGCCGTGTAGCAGTTGAGCAGGATGACCGGGATGTCGAGGCCGTAGAGGAAGTCCGGCGCCGTGATCTCGCGGGTGAAGATGGTCATGTAGATCAGCGCCGAGATGCCGCGCCTGGTGAGCGCCGCAATGGCGCGCGGCTCCATGACGGCGTCGCTCATCGTCTGCGCCACGAGCAACACATTGCCGGCGTTCCACGACGCCTGGCGCGCGCCCTCGATGGCGACAACGGCTTCCGGGCTTGTCGCCAGCTGGTCGACAGCGAAACCGATGACACCGTCAAGTCCATCGAAGGCGGGAACAGGTTTGCGCAGCGCCGAGAAGGCGGGTGCTGCGTAGCCGAGCGCACGCGCGGCGTCGATCACCCGCTCGCGCGTCTGCTGCGACAGCCGGATGCCGGGCGAATCGTTGAGCACGAAAGAGACGGTCGCCTGCGAGCAACCGGCTGCCCTGGCGATGTCGGTCATGGTGACGCGGCCGCCCTTGGCGGCTCTCGCCGGCGCCTTGCGCCGCTTCGCCGTGTCGTCCGGATCCCTCGTCTCGCTCATGGTACTGCGTCCCAATCCCCAGCCTGTTTAGTCGCAAGCCTGCCACACCGACAAGATGGTGTCGCGCCGTCGACCAATGGAAATAGTCGAAGGCGTTTATCTTTATTAGCAGCTTTGAAGTTCGCCGCCATGCCGCTTCGGGCCGCGTGAAATTCGAGGACTGCAAGGCATCTGCTTGCGCGAAGCCGTGCTGCACCTGTTCGGGCAAACTAGAACTAGGGGCCACCGCCGAGTGTCCGCGCGAGACCTCTGCTAATAGTGTTTACTAATACAAAACGACGCTGTAACGTCAATCCGCCGTGTCCGGTCAGGTGGGACCCCGTGCGGCGAGAAGTGCACGTGAATGGCCCGATGGCGAGCGGGGTTTGCCTCCGCAAGCCTGGTCTCGGACATGTGATATGTCAGACAAATCAGACTATTTACGAGCACGGGATGAGTCTCTAAAGTCCGTGATCGCGACCGACGACGCCATTCTTCAGCGCCGGGAACCCCTGAGGAGGAGGGCGTCCAAATCGCGAGCGGCAAGTCAGTGAATGCAAGATCGGTTCAGTCCGACGACTGAGCCAAAACGGGAGGTTGAACATGAAATCCTTGATACGACATGCATCCGTGGCCACCGCAGCCCTGCTGCTCGGCCTGACCGCGACAGCCATTGCGCGCGCCGACGACAAACCGACGCTGGCCTTCGTCGTCAACGGCGCTTCCGATTTCTGGAAGGCCGCCGAAGCCGGCGTCAAGAAGGCGCAGGCCGAATTGCCCGACTACAATCTCGAACTCAAATATCCCGAGCAGTCCTCGGTCGCCATCCAGCAGCGGCTGATGGACGATCTGGTGACCGCCGGCGTCAAGGGCATCATGGTCTCGGCCGTCGACCCCAAGACCTCGACCGACGGCCTGAACAAGATCGCGTCGGAAACGGCGCTGTTCACCACCGACTCCGATGCCCCGCAGACCAAGCGCGTCGCCTATATCGGCTCGTCCAATGTCGACGCCGGCAAGCAGGCGGCCGAGATCGCCAAGAAGGCGATGCCGGACGGCGGCAAATGCCTCGGCTTCGTCGGCCTGCTCGGCGCCGACAATGCCAAGGAGCGCATCCAGGGCATGAAGGACGGCCTCGCCGGCAGCAAGATCGAACTGGTGGACGTGCGCGGCGACGACATCGACCAGGCGCGCGCCAAGAAGAATGTCGAGGACGCGCTGGTCGCCAGCCCCGACATCACCTGCATGGTCGGCTTCTACTCCTACAACACGCCGCGCATCTATGAAGCGCTGCGCGACGCCGGCAAGCTCGGCTCGATCACCGTCGTCGGCTTCGATGACGATCCGATCACGCTGGGCGGCGTCAAGGAAGGCACCGTGGCGGCGACCGTCGTGCAGCAGCCCTTCGAATGGGCCTATCAGGGCATGAAGCTGATGGCCGCCTATCTCAAGGGCGACAAATCAGGCATTCCGGAAGGCGGCCTGATCATCATCCCGACCAAGATCATCGGTAAGGACGATGTCGACGCCTATGCCGCCAATCTGAAGGCGATGTCCGGAAACTGAGACCACGAGCAGTTGCGCCGGCTCAGGGTTCGCCTTGAGCCGGCGATCGTGTTGACGGGCCGGCCAAGGCCCGTCAGTCTGTAGCCCACCGGCTGCTGGCAAGCCTGATCAAATATGGCGTGATGAATTATTCCGACCCATCCATCGTCGCAACCACCCCGTTCCTCGGCCTCGAGAACGTGCGCAAGACCTATCCGGGCGTGGTGGCGCTGGACGGCTTTTCCATGGAAGTCAGGCCGGGCGAGGTGATCGGCCTGGTCGGCGAAAACGGCGCCGGCAAGTCGACCTTGATGAAGATCCTCGGCGGCGTCACCAGGCCGGACAGCGGCGCCATCACCGTCGACGGCGTTGCGCATGACGGGCTCACCGTCGAAGGCAGCCTGGGGTCGGGCATCGCCTTCGTCCACCAGGAACTCAATCTGTTCGAAAACCTCGATGTTGCCGCCAATATCTTCTTCGGCCGCGAGCCGTTGCGCGGCGGGCCGCTGAGATTGGTCGACCGCGCCAAGCTGCGCGAAATGGTGGCGCCGCTGCTGAAGCGTGTCGGCGCCAACTTTTCCGCCGATACGCCGGTTGCCTCGCTGTCGCTTGCCCAGCAGCAGATGGTCGAGATCGCCAAGGCGCTGTCGATCAAGGCCCGGCTGGTCATCCTCGACGAGCCGACATCGAGCCTGCCGCTTGCCGAAACCGACAAGCTGCTCGACGTCATCAAGGCGCTGAAGGCCGATGGCATCAGCGTCATCTTCATTTCGCACCGGCTGCATGAGGTCGAGCGCGTCGCCGACCGCGTCGTGGTGCTGCGCGACGGCATGCTGGCCGGCACCTTGCCGAAGAGCGCCATCAACCACGACCAGATGGTCAAGCTGATGATCGGCCGCATGCTGAAGGAGCGCGAGAAGGCCTCCGAGGCGGCTCGGGCGCCGGGCGCCACGGCTCTCTCGGCCAAAGCCATCCGCACCCCCGCCTACCCTGCCCGGCCGGTCGACCTCGACATCAGGCGCGGTGAAATCCTCGGCCTTGCCGGTCTTGTCGGTTCCGGCCGCACCGAACTGGCGCGGGTGTTCTTCGGCATCGACAGCACGCTTGGCGGTGGGCTCGAACTCGACGGCAAGCCGCTCGTGCTGGGTTCGGCGGCCGATGCGGTCGCGCATGGCATTTTTCTCGTCCCGGAAGACCGCAAGCTGACCGGCATTTTGCTTGACCTGTCGATCGCGCAGAACATCTCGCTGCCCAACCTGCCGGGGCATGCTAAGCGTAAGCTGGTGTCGGCAAGCTCCGAGGCCGCCACCGCAGAGAAGCAGAAGGCGAATCTCGGCATCAAAGCGCCGTCGGTGCAGACGCGCACCGGTACGCTGTCGGGCGGCAACCAGCAAAAGGTGGTGCTGGGCAAATGGCTGGCGATGAACCCGAAGGTGATGATCCTCGATGAGCCTACGCGCGGCATCGATATCGGCGCCAAGGCCGAGATTTACGGGCTGATGCGAGCCTTGGCCGATGCCGGCGTCGCCGTGCTGATGATCTCCAGCGACATGGAAGAGGTGATCGGCGTGTCCGACCGCATCGCCGTCATGCATGAGGGCCAGATCTCGGGCATTCTCGACAAGGAACAATTCAGCCAGGAAAACGTGCTGTTGCTGGCGGTCGGCAAGCCGGCAAACTAGCGGGCTTCAGGCGATTGCCGGTCCGGCGCATTGGGGAGAAGACGATGAGCAAAAAAGATCTCGGCCTGCTGATCCTGATCCTGGTGGTCGGCGCCGTGGTGACCGCCATCAACCCGCGCTTCCTTTTACCGATCAACCTCGCCAACACCTCGAACCTGATCGGCCTGTTCGGGATCCTCGCCATCGGCCAGGCCTTCGTCATCATCACCGGCGGCATCGAATTGTCGGTGGGATCGCTGGTGGCGCTGCTCGGCACGCTGTTCATCGATTTCATCGCCGTGCGCGACATGCCATGGCCGGTGGCGCTGCCGCTGATCCTGGTGCTGGGCGGCATCATCGGGCTGGCGCATGGCTGGCTGATCACAAGGCTGAAATTGCAGCCCTTCGTGGTGACGCTGTGCGGCCTTTTGATCTATCGCGGGGTCGCCCGTTTCTATACCGCCGACGGCACCGCCGGCTTCGCCTTCGGCCAGAATTTTCCCGAGCTCGAATTCCTCACTGCGGGCCGCAGCTATGGCGTGCCCAACAGCTTCATCGCACTGATCGTCATTTCGATCGTCATGTGGGTGGTGCTGCACCGCTCGGTGTTCGGACGCTACCTCTATGCCATCGGCAAGAACGAAGAGGCGGCGAAATATTCAGGAATTCGCACCGGCCGTGTCGTCATGGCCGCCTATGTCATCTGCGGCGTGCTGACGGCGCTGTCGGCGATCTATTTCGCCATGTACACGCGCTCGATCTCGCCGGCCAGCCACGGCCAGTTCTACGAACTCTACGCCATTGCCGCCGCCGTTCTCGGCGGCTTCTCGCTGCGCGGCGGCGAAGGCTCGCTGGTCGGCGTCATCCTGGGCACCGTGCTGCTGCAGGAGTTGCAGAACCTGGTCAATCTGCTCGGCATCCCGTCCTCGCTCAACTTCGCGGTGATGGGCGGCGTGATCCTGATCGGCGTGCTGGTCGACCAGCAATGGGGCGTGTTCCGCGCAAGGCGGCTGATGCTCGATGCCAGCCGCAAGACTGTCGCGGCCGAGTAGCGCTACATCACGCCGGATATATCCGAGAAGGCCATCGCCTTGCGCAGCACCTCGGCGAAGCGTTCTCCGGCGGCTTCGCGCCGGCCGCCATTGTCGATCGAGGTGACGCCGGAGCCGGACAAAGCGATATTGGCGCTGCGGGCGAGCCGAGCCAGCACTTCGCCGCGCGATTCGCGGCCGCGCTGGGCGAGACGCACGGCGAGGATTTCCGGCGAGGCGGTGATCTCGACGACAGCCAGATTGGCATAGCGCTCCCGCAGCACCGGGATGACTGCGCGCGAGACATTGGCCACCGCGACATGGCCATTGGCGATGGACCAGTCGACATCGGCCGGAATGCCGTAGCGCAGGCCGTGCGCCTCCCAGGAAATGGCGAAAGCGCCGTCGGCCTGGGCCTCGGCAAAGGCCGCGTCAGCCAGCGTGTCGTGATCCTCGCTTGCCGCATCGCTCGGCCTGGTGATGACCCGGCGGACGAACTCCAGCCTCGTCTCGTCGGCAAACAAGGTGCGGGCATAGCCGATTACCGTGTCCTTGCCGGCGCCGCTCGGGCCGACGACGGCGACAAACACGCCGTTGCGGAGCGGAAAGGCCTCGCTGCTGAGTTCGCGCTCGATCGACGCCGAGACCATCAGGCGACCCGGCGCCCTTGGCGCCAGACAGTGCGCACGACCGGCACATGGTCGTCGACGCGCACACGCACCAGATCGGCGCGGCGGCCCTGTTCGATGACGCCGCGGTCGTTGAGGCCGATCGCCTCGGCCGGATTCTTCGACACCATCGCAACCGCCTGCGGCAGGGAAATGCCCTCGACGACGTCGCCGAGGAAGAAGGCCGACTGGATCAGGCTGAAGGGAATGTAGTCGGACGACAGTATGTCGAGCAGGCCGTCGCCGGCCAGCGTGCGGGCCGAGACATTGCCCGAATGCGAGGAGCCGCGCATGACGTTGGGCGCGCCCATCAGTACGCCGAGCCCGGCATCCTTCGAGGCCTTGGCGGCTTCCAGCGTGGTCGGGAATTCCGCGACGCGCACGCCCTGCTCGATCGCCTCGTTGACATGGCCTGATGTGGCGTCGTCATGGCTCGCCAGCACAATGCCCCGCTCGTTGCAGGCGGCTGATATCGCCACCCGGTTCGGTCCCGAATTCTTCGCCGATTCCGACATCCGCTTTTCGCAGAACAATTGGAAGTCGCGATCGGTCAATTTCAGCTTGCGCTGATAGTAATGGGCGTAGGTCTCGAGATTGACGAACTGACGCTGTCCCGGCGCATGGTCCATCAGCGAGGCCAGCTTGACCCGCTCGTCGCCATCGAAATTGGCGAAAGCCCGCAAGCAATCCGGCGCCGAGACCTCGCAGCGCAGGTGCAGGAAATGGTCGGCCCGCAACCGGTCTTTCGCGACGCTGTCCTCGATCGCGCCGGCGAGCTTGCGGATGTCGTCGGAGGTAATATCCGCGTCCTCGTCCATGCCGACACGCAAAGCGTCGAGCACGGTGGTGATGCCGGCGGTGGCCACCTGCGCGTCATGGGCAAGGACGGCGGCGATCGGGTTCCAGCGCACTTTCGGGCGCGGCGCATAGTGGCCTTCGAGATGGTCAGTGTGCAGCTCGACCAGGCCGGGAATGATGTAGTCGCCGCCCATGTCCTCGCCGCCCATGCTCCCGCCGGTGTGGCCGGTGCCGGCGTCGACGCCGGAGATAAAACCGTCGCGCAGCACGAGCGACCCTTCGACGATCTCGTCGGCAAGCACGATGCGGGCGTTGTGGAGAACAGTTTCGGCGGTCATTCAGGCAGTCCTTGCTTACTCGGACGAATTGCGGTCAGGCGGTTTTTCGGGCAGCGCGGCGGACGAGCGCATGATGCGAAAGCACCATGAACGGAGCGCCCGGTTCGGTTTCGACGAACAGCGTCAGCGCATCCACCAGCACCGGCTGCTGCAGCACATCGGCGAACAGGCTGTCAATTGCCGCGCGCAGACGTTGGCTTTCCTGCGGCCCGGCCCGGCCGGACAGTGTCATGTGGAAGCGAAAGGTCTCAAACACATAGGGATAGCCCCACTGGCAGAGATTGCGGAACTCGGCCGGCTTCAGCGAATCCGGGCTGCGCCGCTCGATCTCGGCCTCGGTGAGCGGCGCGCGAAAACGGTCGAAGCTAAGCACGACATCGTCGGCGAAACGGTGGAGCGGCGGCAGCGGGCCTTCCGGCACCAAAGCGAAGAAACCATCGATCTGGCTGACGACCAGGCGCGGGATGGTGACCGTCGGCGTTGCTTCGGCAAAGGCGTCCAGCGCCGCGCGCAGCGAGCTTTCGGTTTCGTTGGCGGCCAACCGGAAGGGCGCTTTCAGCGTCGCATGGAAACCGTAGCGCCGCGCCGATGCGGTGTGAAAGGCGACTTCGGCCGCCGACAGCTCGCCCACCGCCTCGACCGGCCTGGTGGCGGCGCCAAAGGGGTCGCGGCCCAGCCAGTTGGCGGCGAGCCGCGCCAGCGGTTCGTCCTGCCTCGGGGTGAAATAGATGGCGTAGCGCATCGAAAAAAATCCTCGTCAGCCCGCTGCCATAGGTGATTTCCATGACGGATTGACGAAGCTTATGCGGGTTTTCGAAGGCAAATCGACCCCGTGGATCGTTAGCCGACGATTTTTCGCTGCTGGACCAACAGCTTCTGGCGCAAGCGAAGGCCGATCAGGCCTTCATGAGCCATTCGTGCTCGGGCGCGTTGTGGAACTTCCACGTCCGCTTCGGCCCGGCCATGACGTTAAGGTAATAGAGGTCGTAGCCGTGGCAGGCGGCGCAGGGGTGATAGCCCTTGGGCACCAGCACAACATCGCCGTCCTCGATCGCCATGGCTTCGTCCAGCTCGCGGGCGCCGGTCTTGTCGGCGTCGGTGTAGACGCGCTGGAAGGCAAAACCCTGCGGCGGGTTGAGGCGGTGGTAGTAGGTTTCCTCAAGATAGGATTCGGCCGGCAGGTTGTCCTGATCGTGCTTGTGCGGCGGGTAGCTCGATGTGTGGCCACCGGGCGTGATGACCTCGACCACCAGCAGCGAGTCGGCGGGCTTGCCCTCGGGCAATATGTTGGTGACGTAGCGCGTGTTGGTGCCTTTGCCCCGAGTCTCCTGGCCGAGGTCGTCGGGTGCGATGACGCGAACGGGCAAGCCGCCGCCCAGGCCCGGCGCCGAGCAGACCGCGAGTTCGAGATCGGTGTCGGCGGTGACCGACCAGTCCGAACCCTCCGGAATATAGACCGACCACGGCTTGCCCTCGAAGGGCGACATGCGCTCGCCGAGCAGGCCGAGTTCCTGGCCGCCGGCCCTTGCCGTGCCCTTGCCGGTGACGAACACCAGGCAGACTTCGCGATCCTGCGTCTTGCCGGATGCGGTCTCGCCCGGCTTCAGGCGGTGCAGGTCGAAGCCGACATAGGTCCATCCGGCGCTGTTGGGCGTGACATAGGCGACGCGGCCATGGCCCTTGTCGGCTTTGACGAGCAGTTTCGACATGTTTTGTCTCTCCTATCGCAAGTCTTCGAGGTCGGCCTCTCAACTTCGTCATCCTAGCGCGAAGCTCCGTCGCGAAGACCCTAGGATGACGAAGCGAGGGACGTTCCGGCCAATCACCGACGTAGGCGATACGCCAGGTGTCGAGTGTCCGACCCGCAAGCCCTTCCGAGCCACGGCCGCTTCATTCCTTCGGTTCGGCGTCCGCCTTCGCTTCGCCGGTCTTCGGTCGATCAGGCGCAGCCTTGCTCTCCTCCACCGGCTTGTAAAGATAGAAGAACTGCCACACCGCGTAGGCGGCAAAGCCGAGCGCAATGATGCCCCAGAATGGGGTGCCGGAGGCGAATTCTATTCCGGCCCAGATCACGCAGACGGCGACGACGGCAACGCGCCGCCACAGCGGCCGGAAGAACGGGTGCTCGTAATCCTTCATCGGACCGGCTTACGCATTGGGAAAGCCTTGCGTCTCGACCGTGTAGCCGGCCGCCGTCATCACCCGCATCAGCTCCTTGTAACCCACGTGGGCCATCTTCAGCGGCGGGTTCTTTTTCGGGTCCTGCTCGGCCTCGACGACGAACCAGCCTTCATAGCCATGGTCGGCGAAGCGCTGCACGATGGCGCCGAAATCGAGCGAACCGTCGCCAGGCACCGTGAAGGCACCGAGCGCCACGGCGTCGAGAAAGGACTGCTTTGTGCGGTCGAGCCCGTCGATCACGCCCATGCGCACATCCTTCACATGGACATGGCTGATGCGCTTGTGGTGGTTGTCGATGGCGCGCAGCACGTCGCCACCGGCAAAGGCGAGATGCCCTGCATCGAGCAGCAACGGAATGCCTTCGCCGGAATGGCGCATGAAGGCATCGAGCTCCGGCTCGGTCTCGACCACCGCCGCCATGTGATGGTGATAGGACAGCGGCATGCCTTGCTCGGCGCACCATTCGCCGAACTCGGTGAGGCGCCTGGCATAGGCCCTCATCTCGTCGTTCGACAATTTCGGCTTGGTGGCGAGAGGCCTGGAGCGATCACCCTGGATCGAGCGGCCGACCTCGCCATAGACGATGCAAGGCGCATTCACTGCCTTGAACAGGTCGATCATCGGCTGGATGCGATCCCTGTTCTTGCCCATGTCCTCATCGACCAGCGTGCCGGAGAACCAGCCGCCGCACAGCGTCACGTCGGCCTGCTTCAGGATCGGCAGCATGATTTCGGGGTCGTTTGGAAAACGCCGGCCCATTTCCATGCCGGTGAAGCCGGCAGAGCGCGACTGGCGCAGGCACTCTTCCAGCGAGACGTCGTCGCTGAGGTCGGCAAGATCATCGTTCCACCACGCAATGGGGGACATGCCCAGTTTGGCTTTCAAGTTTTAGCTCCGGTTTCTTGTTCACCCTCCCGTTGTGGGGAGGGTCGCTGCGAAGCAGCGGGTGGGGTGCGGCGCCAGACCCCCACCCGGACCTTCGGTCCGACCTCCCAACAAGGGGGAGGTAGGGGCAGCGCTGACTTAGCATCAATCGCCAATAGTCTGCATCTGCCGCTTTTCGTCATAGGCCTTGCGGGCTGCGTTGACCTGCGGCCGTGCGGAGACTTCCGGCACCGCGACATCCCACCAATGGCCGCCGGCATCGGTGGAAATCAGCGGGTCGGTGTCGATGACCAGCACGGTGGTGCGGTCGTTGGTTTTCGACTTTTGCAGCGCGGTCTCCAGGCCGGTGATCGACGGCACCTTCTCGGCAATAGCGCCCATGCTGGCCGCATGCGCGGCGAAGTCGATGTCGGGCAGGATCTCGTGGCGCGCGTCCTTCAAGAGGTTGTTGAAGTTGGCGCCGCCGGTGGCCATCTGCAGCCGGTTGATGCAGCCATAACCCCTGTTGTCGAGCACCACGATGGTCAGCTTCAGGCCAAGCATCACCGACGTGGCGATTTCGGAATTCATCATGAGGTAGGAGCCGTCGCCGACCATGACGACGATTTCCTGGTCGGGCTTGGCCATCTTGGCGCCGAGCCCGCCGGCAATCTCGTAGCCCATGGTCGAGAAACCATATTCGCCATGGTACGAGCCGGGCGCGCCTGCCTGCCAGAGCTTGTGCAACTCGCCCGGCAGGCCGCCCGACGCGTTCAGCAAGGTCACGCCGGACCCCAGCGCGCGCTGCACGGCGCCGATCACCTGCGCGTCCGACGGGAAGGCGGCGTTGGTCGACGCCGTCACCTTGGAGGCTTCGGCCTGCCAAGCCTTCTTGCCTTGGGTCGCATTGTCGGTCCATGTCGCCGGTGCTTTCCAGTTCCCCAGCGCAGCACCGAGTTCGGCGAGCCCTTCGGCCGCATCGGCGACCAGCGGCAGCGCGCGGTGCTTGCCGGCGTCGAAAGGCTGGACGTTGAGCCCGATAATGGTCTTGCCGAAATTCTTGAACAGCGCCCACGAGCCGGTGGTGAAATCCTGCAGGCGCGTGCCGATGGCGAGCACGACATCGGCTTCCTCGGCCAGCCGGTTGGCGGCCGAGGTGCCGGTAACGCCGACCGCCGCCATGTTGAGCGGATGCGTGTCGGGCAGCGAGGACTTGCCGCCCTGCGTCTCGCAGACCGGAATGCCGGCGCTCTCGGCGAATTTCGCCAGTTCATCCGAAGCCTGCGAATACAGCACGCCGCCGCCGGCGATGATCAGCGGCTTCTTCGCGCCCTTCAGCGCCGCAACCGCAGCGGCAAGCTCGTTCCGGTCCGGACGCGGCCGGCGCTGGTGCCAGACGCGCTCGGCGAAAAAGCTCTCGGGATAGTCATAGGCCTCGGCCTGCACGTCCTGGCAGAGCGACAGCGTCACCGGGCCGCATTCCGCGGGATCGGTCAGCACCTGCATGGTCCGCGCCAATGCCGGGATGATCTGCTCGGGACGGGTGATGCGGTCGAAATAGCGCGACACCGGACGGAAGCAGTCATTGACCGTCGCGGTGCCGTCGGAAAAGTCCTCGGCCTGCTGCAGCACCGGATCGGGGATGCGGTTGGCGAAGACATCGCCCGGCAAAAACAGGACGGGCAACCTGTTTACGTGGGCGAGCGCCGCCGCCGTCACCATGTTGAGCGCACCGGGGCCGATCGAAGAGGTCGCGGCCATGAAGCGGCGGCGGAAATTGGCCTTGCCATAGGCGATCGCCGCATGCGCCATCGCCTGCTCATTGTGGGCGCGGAAGGTCGGCAATTCGTCGCGCAGCTGGTACAGCGCCTCGCCGATGCCGGCGACATTGCCGTGACCGAAGATCGCCCAGACACCGCCGAAGATGGGCACTCGTCTGCCGTCGATCTCGGTCATCTGCTTGCTGAGAAAGCGGGTCAGCGCCTGCGCCATCGTCAGGCGGATTGTCTTGCTCATGGTGTTTTCCTCCGCAGTCCTCTTGCCGCGCCTTTATGCTGCTTTACGGCCACGCGCGGCAAGCCACGCTTCGGTCAACTGTTCGAAGCGCGCGGCCATGTCGGCGATAGCCTCGTCATCCGTCATCTTGCCGGCCAGCCATTGTTCCGCGGCGTGGACGAAGATGGTGCGGCCGACGGCAAAGCCCTTGACGATCGGCGCCTTGGCGGTGGCGGCAAAGGCCGCTTCCAGTTCGTCCTGCGGCGCTTCGAGACCCAGCAGCACGACGCCGCGGCACCACGGATCATGCTTCAGGATCACCGCTTCGATCTTGGCCCAGGCGCCGGCCGACGCCTGCGGTTCGAGCTTCCACCAGTCCGGCTTGATGCCAAGCGCATAGAGTTCTTCCAGGGCGCGCGGGATCGTCGTGTCATCGAGCTTGCCGTGCTTGCCGGCGATGATCTCGACCAGAAGCTCCCGGCCGACCTTCCGCGCGGCTTCGAACAGCGAGCGCAGCTTCTGCTGCTGCTCTTCCTTGAGCGCTGCCGGATCGTCGGGGTGATAGAAGCACAGGCATTTGATGCAGTGGTCGACCGGCCATTCCACCAGTTGCGAGCCGATGTCCTGCGAGAACTCGAAGCGCAGCGGCCGGGAGCCCGGCAGTTCGACGGGACGGCCGAGCCAGGCAAAGGGGTGGCGGGCGAACTCGAACATCGCCTCGCGACCGTGCTTCTCGTCGATCAGCATGCCATAGCCGTCGCGGCCGGCGGCGACTTTCGCCGCGGCCTTGACCGCCAGCACCTTGAAATCGCGGATGCGCGCCGGATCGGCGCCGGTCTTTGCCGCGACGTCCTCGAGCTGCACACGGTGGTCGCAGGCGAGCGCCATCATCGAGGGGATATCGCGGCGGCGGGTCGTCGCCCAATGGATGTGGTTGATCGCCTCGTCCTTGCGCAGAGCGAGATGCTTGCTGCCGTTCTTGAGGAAGAACTGCAATTCCTCGAAGGTCGGATATTCCGGCGCGCAGAGCAGCCGCGACACGGCGAAGGCGCCGCAGGCATTGGCCCAGGTCGCCGCTGTCGCATGATCTTCGCCACCCAGCCAGCCGCGCAGGAAACCGGACATGAAGGCATCGCCCGCGCCCAGCACATTATAGATCTCGATCGGAAAGCCCTTGCCGACGATACCGTCTTCCAGATCGTCGCTGATCGGCCCGTCATAGACGATGCAGCCCATGGCGCCGCGCTTCAGTACGATGGTTGCCTTGGACAGCGCGCGGATCGTCTTCAGCGCGCTCAGGCAATCGTCGGCGCCCGAGGCGATCATGATCTCTTCCTCGGTGCCGACGATGAGGTCGCAATCGGGCAGCACCGTCTTCAGCTGGGCCGAGACGCGGTCGGATTTGACATAGCGCTCAAAACCCTCGGCATGGCCGGCGAGCCCCCAGAGGTTGGGGCGGTAGTCGATGTCGAACACCACCTTGCCGCCCCTGGCCTTGATGATGCGGATCGCCTTGCGCTGGGCGGCGTCGCTGTTGGGTCGGGAAAAATGCGTGCCGGTGACGACGATGGAACGGGCCGAGGCGATGAAGGCTTCATCGATATCTTCTTCGGCGAGCGCCATGTCGGCGCAGTCGCTGCGATAAAAGATCATCGGCGAGACGCCTTCGCTCTCGACCGAAAGCAGCACCAGAGCCGTCAGCCGTTCCTTGTCGGTCTTCAGCCCGTCGACATTGACGCCTTCGCGGCTGAGCTGTTCGCGGATGAAGCGGCCCATCTGCTCGTCACCGACGCGGGTGAGCAGCGCCGAGCGCAGGCCGAGCCTGGCCGTACCGACGGAGATATTGGCCGGGCAGCCGCCGACCGATTTGGCAAAGGAGCCGATGTCCTCCAGTCGCGAGCCGATCTGCTGGCCGTAAAGGTCGACGGAAGCGCGACCGATGGTGATGACATCGAGCGTCGCCTGTTTGGCGTCCATGGCTTCGCTCATTGGAACCTCCCGTCGGTCTTGTTGTCTTGAGCAACGTAGTTGGGGGACACGCGCGAGCGGCAGCGTGGCGCCGGGAATATGAAATAATAATTCCAATCTATAGTCAATATGGAATGAGCATTCCTTCCGGGAATTCGAGCGCCCGGCGCCGGCCTAGGCTTTGCGCTTCTTGCCCGTGCTGCGCCGCTTCTCGCCGACGCCGACGGTGAGCGCCATGGCCAGCGCCATGGTGGCCGACAGCGAGCGGAAGCCGGCAAAATCGGCCTCGGCAACCTCGAACCAGACCTTGGCGAACTGCGCTAGTGGCGAAAACGAACTGTCGGTGATGGCGATGATCGGCACGCCCTGTTCGGAAATGGTGCGGGCCTCCTCGATGGTGGCCGGCGCATAGGGCGAGAAACTGATGGCAATGACGGCGTCCGCCGGGGTGGCGAAGGCGACCATCTCGGCATTGAGGCCGGCGGCGGATTCGATCAGCTGGTTGCGGATCTTCAGCTTGCCCAAGGCATAGGCAATGTAGCTCGCCACCGGGTAGGAGCGGCGCTTGGCCAGGACATAGATGGTCTCGGCCTTGGCCAGCAGCGAGATCGCGTCTTCCAGATGCGCCTCGTCCAGCGTTCGCGAAATATCGTTGAGCGAAGTGCTGGCGGCGGCGACGAAGCCGTCGAAGATGGCTCGGTGTCCAGCACCCGCATCGGCCTTGGCGCGCAGCGCCTGCAGGCGTTCGTCATAAGAGGAATTGCGCTCGCGCAGCCGCTCGCGAAACACCTGCTGCAGGCTGGTGAAGCCGTCAAAGCCTAGTTGCTGGGCAAAGCGGATCAAGGTGGACGGCTGCACGCCCGCCGAAGCGGCGATGCTGGCGGCGGTGCCGAAGGCGATGTCATCGGGATTGTCGAGCGCATAGGCGGCGATCTGGGCGATGCGCTTGGGCAAGGTTTCACGGCGATCGAGGATCGTGGCGCGCAGCGTCTCGAAGTCGCGAGGTACCCGTTCGTCCATCGTCGCCCCGTCCAAGCTCACTTAAAGCGCGTCGCGGTGAAACGGATTCGTGCGATGCGCTTTAAGTCTTTGTTTTGATGCATGCCGTTGTCCCAGAACCGCGGCACACTTCTGGGCGACATGCATTAGAGCATGATGCCGAAAAGTGTGCAGCGGTTTTCGGACGACATCATGCTCTCTTTAACTCAAGTGACGTCCTCTCTGCCCCATCATAGCGAGCCTGCGCAAGAAGGCCATAAAAAATGAGGCAGACATTCCATTCGGAGAAGAAATGGACTAATTCATCCATCGATCGCTTCAGTTATTGGGAGAAAGAAATGGTCGGCGTTGGTCTTATCGGCACGGGTTTCATGGGCAAATGCCACGCCATTGCGTGGAGCGCCGTCGGCGCCGTCTTTCCCGATGTCGCCAAGCCGAAGCTGGTCCATCTCGGCGAGGTCAACGAGGAGCTGGCCAAGCGCAAGGCCGGTGAGTTCGGCTTCGCCAAGGCGTCGGGCGACTGGCGTGCCGTCGTCAACGACCCCGAGGTCGATATCGTCTCGCTGACCACGCCCAATCAGTTCCATCCGGAGATGGCCATCGCTATTCTCGAAGCCGGCAAGCATCTGTGGTGCGAGAAGCCGATGGCGCCGAGCTTTGCCGAAGCAGCGGCGATGGCGGCCGCGGCGAAGAAGTCCGGCAAGGTCGCAGCGCTTGGCTACAACTACATACAGAGCCCGGCCATCCGCCACATCGGCGCGCTGCTCGAGGAAAAGATCATCGGCGAGGTCAACCATCTGCGCATCGAGATGGACGAGGACTTCATGGCCGACCCCGAAGCGCTGTTCTTCTGGAAGCATGAGGCCGCATCCGGCTATGGCGCGCTCGACGATTTCGCCGTGCATCCGCTGTCGCTGGTCTCGACACTGTTCGGCCGCGTCGCAAAAGTCATCTGCGACATGGCCAAGCCCTATGCCGACCGCAAGCTGGCCGGCGGCGGCCGCCGTGCGGTGGAGACCTACGACATCGCCAGCGTTTTGATGCATCTGGAAAACGGCATTGCCGGCACGCTGCTGGTCAACCGCTCGGCCTGGGGCCGCAAGGGCCGCATCGCCATACAGATTTTCGGCTCCAAGGGATCGATCCTGTTCGACCAGGAGCGGATGAACGAAATCCAGCTCTACGTCACCGCCGATCGCCCGACCGAACAGGGCTACCGCACCATATTGGTGGCGCCGCACCACAAGCCTTACGACGCCTTCCTCCCGGCGCCGGGCCATGGGCTCGGTTTCAACGACCTCAAGATCATCGAGTGCCACGAATTGCTGACGCGGCTTGCCGGCAAGCCGGCACGGGTCATCGAATTTGCCGAAGGGCTGGAGATCGAGCGCACCGTGCACGCGATGGCGAGGTCGTTCGAGGAAAAGCGCTGGGTGGATGTGCGGTAAACCCGCTCGCTTCAGCCGCCAGCGACAGCGTTCGCCTCCCAGCCACTGACCCAGACCTGGCGCAGGCGATCGCCTTCGCCTTTGAAGCGCAGCCCGGTCGCTCGGCAATCGGCGATGCGGTCGCTGCGGAAATTGCGGATCGCCTGGCGCAATTCGCACCAGGCGACGATGTTGGCGGTTTCTGAATAGTAGATCAGCGCGATTGGACGGATCAGCCGCTCGGAGGCGCGGCCGATTTCGTCGCGATAGGACAGGTCGAGCTTTTCCTCGTCGCGGATGGCGCGGCGCACAAGCGCCAGATCGATGGTGCCGATTGCCGGTGCAGCGAACCCCCAGACATGCAGTGCGTTGGCGTCGAACGCCTGGCGTAGTGGCGGCGGCACGGCGCCGGCGATCTTGGCGCTGACGCGCTTGGCCGCCTGCTTGAGTTCGCTGTCTCCCGTGCGCTCCAGCAGGGCGAGCGACAGGACGATCGCCTCCATCTCCTCGATTGAGAACATCAGCGGTGGCAGGTCGAAGCCGGGCCGCAATATATAGCCGATGCCACGCCCGCCTTCGATCGGCACGCGCATCGCCTGCAGTGCGGCGATGTCGCGATAGATCGAACGCACCGTGACTTCCAGCTGCCCGGCGATCATCGCCGCCGTCACCGGCTGCCGCGCCAGCCGCAGGATCTGGATGATCTCGAACAGGCGCGACGCCTTGCGCATTTCCTCTCCCTGATGAAACGCTACTGACACATCCCCGTCAGTTGGGGTGATTTATTGGACTGCCTATCAGCTTGAAAATCAACAAATTCCTTAACGGCACCCCAGCAGGAAGCGACAAGCAACTGACATGAGTTACGCGGAAAATCTCTGGCTGTTCTTTATCCTGCTGTCCGGCATCATCATCGTGCCCGGCATGGACATGCTGTTCGTGCTGGCCAATGCGCTCACCGGCGGCCGCGACCGGGGCCTCGCCGCCACGGGCGGCATCATGGTCGGCGGCATCGTGCACACGCTGAACGGCGCCATCGGCGTCGGCCTGCTGATGCATTTCGTACCAATCCTGTACAAGCCGCTGCTGATAGCCGGCGCCGCCTACATGGCCTTCATCGGCATCTCGCTGATGCGCAGTTCCATCACCGTCGGCCATGACGGGCCCGCCGGCAGCCGTACGGCCTGGAAGGCCTTTCGCCAGGGACTGGTGACCTGCCTGATCAACCCGAAGGCCTATCTCTTCATATTTGCCGTCTATCCGCAGTTCCTGAAGCCGGATTACGGCCCGATCTGGATGCAGGCGACGGTCATGGGCTTGCTGACGATGCTGACGCAGGCCGCCATCTATGGCGGGCTCGCCATCACCGCCGGCCGCAGCCGCAATCTGCTGGTGGCCAATCCGCGGGCGACCGCTTTTGCGGGCCGGGCGGCCGGACTGCTGCTGTTTGCGGTCTCGGTGTTTACGGCATGGGAAGGGTTGAGGGCAGCGTGATCCCGATCAAGCGATGACGCCGCGTTTCTTCGCCTCGGCGCGGCGCTTGCGGATCACTGTCCCGGTCTTTTCGTCGTCGAGGGCGGCAGCTACCCCGTCCGCGAGACCGATGACGTCATGACCGCCTCACGCCCTCGCCCAAGACGACGAGAAGCTCGTCCAATTGCTCGAACGTCTCGCCCATCGCATCCGCCGCCCCGGTACCGGCCGCGTCGAGAGCCTCCTTCGAGGGATAGAGTTCGTGCATGACCAGCAGCGTCTTGCCACCCTTTTCCTCGAAGGTCAGCGTGGTGACGGGTCCACCGTCACCACCTTCGTCATTGGTCCAGACGAGGCGTGAGTGGGGTGTCACTTCGATATACCTGCCGAAGAATTCGTGAAGGTCCGAGGCGTCGTGGCCGAACACCAGGCGGTACGTGCCTCCGGTACGAGCATCCATCTCGCAGGAACGCAGGAACATGCCCATCGACTTCGGCACCCACCACTGCTTGAACAGCTCGGGCTTGGTCCACGCCTCGAACACGATGCGCGCCGGACCGTTGACTGTTCGCGTGACGACCAGCTCGCGCTCGGACTTCCGTTCGACCGTGGTGCGGCTGTTCGTGGGCTCACTCTCGGTTCTTTGGCGCATCGGCTTTCTCCTTCCGTTTCAATTCCTCGACAACCTTGTCCAACTCGTTGAAGCGTGCGTCCCAGAGCAGGCGGTGCCGCTCGATCCAGGCCGCCTCTTCCTCCAGTCCGCGCAGGCCGAGCTTGCAGGTCCGCACGCGGCCAACCTTCTGCGTGGTGACGAGCCCCGCCTGCTCCAGGACGCCGACGTGCTTCTTCATGCCCGTGAGGGTCATGTGGAACTTTCCGGCAAGCTCGGTGATCGAAGCGTCTGCGCGTCCGAGCTGCTCCAGAACGCCACGCCGGGTGGCGTCCGAGAGCGCGGCGAACGAGGAATCCAAGTCGGTATACTGAACCATATGGTTCAGTATTTAGCAGACCGGTTGCCGGGGTGCAAGGGGAGCCGCAGCGTCCTTCCCGCGCATCGCCTCGTATCAGGCGGCGCCCGGCCGGTTCTCCATCATGGCGCGGCGGGCTGAGCGGCGCCATTCTACGGCGCCGGCGAGGCCGTGCAGCACCGTCTCTGTGGTCGCCCAGTCGATGCAGCCATCCGTGATGCTCTGGCCATAGACGAGCGGCTTGCCTGATACCACGTCCTGCCGGCCGGCGACGAGATTGCTCTCGATCATGACGCCGATGATACGCTCGTCCCCTGCTGCCACCTGGCCGGCGACATCGGCCGCCACCTTCGGCTGGTTCTCCGGCTTCTTGCTCGAGTTGGCGTGGCTGACATCGATCATCAGACGGGGGGCGACGCCGATGCGGGCAAGTTCGACCGAGGCCGCCTCGACGCTCGCCGCATCGTAATTCGGCTGAACGCCGCCGCGCAGGATGACGTGGCAGTCCTCATTGCCGGTAGTAGTCGCAATGCCGCTGCGTCCGCCCTTGGTCACCGCCATGAAATGATGCGGCTGGGCGGCGGATTTCACCGCCTCGGCGGCGATCCTGAGATTGCCGTCGGTGCCGTTCTTGAAGCCGACCGGGCAGGACAGGCCGGAAGCCAGTTCGCGGTGGATCTGGCTCTCGGTGGTGCGCGCGCCGATGGCGCCCCAGGCGACGAGGTCGGCAATGTATTGCGGCGTCGTCATGTCGAGAAATTCGGTGGCCGAGGGCAGGCCGAGATTGTTGACCGCCGACAGCACGTTGCGCGCCATCCGCAGCCCCTTGTCGATGTTGAAGCTGCCGTCGAGATCGGGATCGTTGATAAGGCCCTTCCAGCCGACAGTCGTGCGCGGCTTTTCGAAATAGACCCGCATGACGATCTCCAACCGGTCGGACAGGGTCTCGCGCAGCGCCACTAGCCGGCTGGCATAGTCAACGGCCGCGACCGGGTCGTGGATCGAACACGGGCCAACGATGACAAGCAGCCGGTCGTCGGTGCCGTTCAAGATGGCATGGGTGGCGTTGCGTGATGCGCTCACGGTGCGCGTTGCCGTCAGCGTGCGCGGGATCTCCCGCATCACCTCGTCCGGCGTACTCAATTCTCGGATTTCCTTGACCCGAAGATCGTCTGTGGTGGTCAACACGGCTTTCTGCTCCTGTTTTTAGGAGACCTGCCGGCTGATACAAAAAAGCCGCCAGGTCTGGCGGCTGTTCGGACTTGTTGCTGCAATCTTCAGATCGAGCGCAATCCTCCCGCCGCCAGCGAGCTGCTAAAGTACCAATACGAGGCGGTCAGGTTGATCATGAGGCTCATATAGTCGATGCGGAGGCGCTTGTCACGTGGGGTATGCGGAGACAATTCGGGATGGGCCGAATCCTCGCGATTTCGTCATCCCTGGGCGGAGCAGGAGCGAAGCTCCGTCGCGGAGACCCTGGGATCCATTCCGTGACCTGGGCCGTGGAGTGCGGCGGAGCAGAATTCTGGACCGTAGCAGCGCTCTGAAGTCGCGGCATGGATCCTCGGGTCTGCGCTGCGTCGCCACGCTCCTTGCTCCGCCCGTGGATGACGAAGTGCCGGCGGTTCGCCAATCGCCAACACGTATAACGCGGAGCGGCTCATGCGGTCCAGGGATCGAAGAGTTCAAGCCCAAAGCCTTCGAAATGTTCGTATTGCGCGTTGCCAAGGTGAGCTCGTGCGCAATCGCAGTGGCTGCGATCAGGCCGTCCATCGACGATAGACCACGACCGCGGCGCTTGCCAAAACCCATCAGGTCGCCCCAGGCCACGGCAACCGCATCGTCCACCGGCAAAACCCGCTATTCGAAGCGCTGGGGCAGGTCCCGGGCGAGCCATTCGGCCAGCGCCTCGCGTTTGCGGCCCTCATCCATCAGAGAGACGCCGCGCCGGATCTCGGCGTCGACACTACGCTGATGAAGGAGCGGTCCTCATCAAGCTCGTCCAGCCAGCCCAGGACACGTGCGACAGGCGCTGGCCTCGTCACCTCGGACAGGACATTCGTGTCGAGCAGCAGTCTCACCGCGGCAGGTCACGCGGTTCGTCGCGCTGACGTTCAAGGTCGAGATCGGCGCCGCGCAGCGGCGAGTCCAGCAGGAACTCGGCAAGCGTACCCTTGCGTGCGATCTTGCGCTGCCATTCCTCGGCCGAGACGACAACCACGCTTGGTTTGCCGTTCTTGGTGATCGTCTGCGGCGAGGACTGCGCGCGCTCGATGACCTCGGAGAGCCGGGCTTTTGCCCCGGCAACCGTCCAGTTGGTGCCTTTGGATGACGTTAGCATCGCATCCCTCGCGACTATCATGACTATCATGACTATCTGGGAATGGCGATGTTGCTGCAACAGGGTTTGAAGCTACTCCGGCGAGGTCCCCGCGACGTTCTGGTCATAGTCGACCAGCGAGCCGGTCATGACGCCGGATTGCGGGCTGGCCATGTAGCTGATCAGCCGCGCCAGTTGGTCGGGCTTGACCAGTTGGCCCATCGGCTGGCCGGCCTCTGCCTTTGCCAGCCAGTCGTCGGAGGCGCCGTGCCATTTCTTCTGCACGATGTCCTCGCCCTCGGTGTCCATCCAGCCCGGCAGAACGGCGTTGCAGCGGATGCGGTTGGAGCGATAGGCGTTGGCGACGTTCTTGGTCAGTGTCGCCAGTGCACCCTTGCTCGATGAATAGGGCGCCAGGAACGACTGGCCGCAATGCGCCGACATAGAGAGCACGTTGACGATCGAGCCCGGCGCCTTCTTGTCCAGCAGATGCGCCACCACGCCCTGCATCAGGAAGAACGGGCCGCGCACGTTGGTCTGGAAAATCTGGTCGAACACCTCTTCCGAAGTTTCGACAAGTGAACCACGCGCGGACGTGGCGGCGGCGTTGACCAGCGCGTTGATGGTGCCGAAATGCGAGATCGCGGTTGCCACCGCACGCTTGCAGTCGGCCACTTTCGAGACGTCGGCGCTGATGAAGATCGCATCGACGCCGGCCTTCTTGAAGTGGGCGACCGCCTTGTCGCCCTTCTCCTGCGAGCGGCCGATGAGCGCCAGCGCCTTGCAGCCCTCGTCGGCCAGCGCTTCGGCGACGGCAAAGCCGATGCCTTGCGCACCGCCGGTGACGATGGCGCGCGTGTTCGAATTGCGATCGGCGGATGTGCTCATCGCTCTGCTCCTGTGCCCTGGTTCCGGTTCTTACTTGTCGAGGCGGACGGTCTTGCCCGATGTCGCCGACTTCAGCGCGGCATCGGCCAGTTTCAGCGCAACGAGGCCGTCGGCGCCGCTCGGCGATGCCTTTTTGCCCGACGTCGCGGCGGCGATGAAGGCGGCGATCTCGATGGCGTAGGCGTCGAGATAGCGGGTCATGAAGAAATCGTGCAGCGGCGGGCGGGTATAGCCCTTCTCGTTGGCGACCTCTATCGACACCGGCCGCTGGTTTTCGGCGGCGACCATGCCCTTGGAACCATGCACCTCTATGCGTTGGTCGTAGCCATAGGTGGCGCGGCGCGAATTGGAGATGACGGCCTGCTTGCCGGACGCGGTTTCGAGGATGACGCTGACAGAGTCGAAATCGCCCGCTTCGCCGATCTTCTCGTCGACCAGAACCGAGGCATGGGCGCTGACCGCGACCACCTCTTCGCCGAGCAGGAAGCGCGCCATGTCGAAATCGTGGATTGTCATGTCGCGAAAGATGCCGCCCGAGCGCTTGATGTAGTCGACGGGCGGCGCACCTGGATCGCGCGAGGTGATGGTGACCATCTCGACCTTGCCGATGGCGCCGTCGTCGATCGCCTTGCGCACGGCGGCGAAGTGCGGATCGAAGCGGCGGTTGAAACCGACCATCAGCGTCGCCTTGGCCTTGTCGACCACGGCCAGGCATTTCTCGACGCGCTTGACGTCGAGGTCGATCGGCTTCTCGCAGAAGATCGCCTTGCCGGCCTTGGCGAAACGCTCGATCAGATCGGCATGGGTGTCGGTCGGCGTGCAGATGACCACGGCGTCGACGTCCTTGGCCTTCTCGATCGCGTCGATGGTGCGCACTTCGGCGCCATAGGCGGTTGCCAACTCGGTCGCCGCCTTTTCAAAAGCGTCGGCAACGGCCACCAGTCTGGCCTGCGGGTTGGAGCCGACGGCGCGGGCATGGACCTTGCCGATGCGGCCGGCACCGAGGAGGGCGAAACGAACAGTCATGGGGTATTTCCTCTAGGGGGATGGGTTCGAGAGAGTTGTGTCTCCACCTTCCTTTTGAGAAAGGTGGCAAGATAATTTTTCGAGCACGCCAGAAAACAGGATGACCATCCTGTTCAGGCCGCGAGTTCCGCCTCCCCGGTCTTGGCGCCGGTGATGTAGGAGACGATGTCGTTGCCGTCGGTGTTTTCCTTGCGCAGGTTGGCGACGATGCGGCCGCGCCGGAAGACGACGATGCGGTCGCATAGGTCGAACACCTGGCGCATGTTGTGGCTGATCAGGATCAGCGGTTCGCCATTGTCCTTCAGCGTGCGGATGATGTTTTCGACCTGCGCGGTCTCCTGCACGCCAAGGGCTGCCGTCGGCTCGTCCATGATGATCAGCTTGGAGGCGAAGGTCGCCGTCCGGGCGATGGCAACGCACTGGCGCTGGCCGCCCGACATGTGGCGGATGGTGTTGGAGAGGTTGGGGATTTTCACTGCCGTGCGGATCAGCGCCGCCTCGGTCGCCTTGCGCATGTATTTGCGGTCGAGGATCGAGAACGGCCCGAGATTGAACAGCACCTTTTCGCGGCCGAGGAACAGGTTCGACGGCACGTCGAGATCGTCGGCCAGCGCCAGATTCTGGAACACGGTCTCGATGCCCGCCGTGCGCGCTTCGATCGGCCCGGCAAAATTCACTTCCCTGCCGTCGAACCAGATCTGGCCGCTGGTGCGCTGCTCGACGGCGGTGATCTGGCGCACGAAGGTGGATTTGCCGGCGCCATTGTCGCCCATGATGGCGACATGCTCGCCCTTGCGCAGCTCGAAATTCGCGCCTTCCAGCGCATGGACGCCGCCATAGCGTTTGGTCAGGTTTTCGGTCTTCAGGACGATGTCTGTCGTGGAGATATCTGGCATGGTCAAGCCCTCAATGCCCGCATGCGCTGGCGCCATTGGTCGAGAACGACCGCGCCGACGATGATCACGCCCTTGACCATCTCCTGATAGTAGGCGTCGAGGCGCAGGAAGGTGAAGCCGGAAATGATGACGCCGAAGATCAGCGAGCCGATCACGGTGCCGACGATCGAGCCGCGGCCGCCCGACAAAGAGACGCCGCCGATGACCGCCATGGCGATGGCGTCGAGCTCGTACATGACGCCCATGCCGGACTGTGCCGTCAGGTTCTTGGAGGATAGCACGACGGCGGCCAGCGCGGCGAGGATGCCGGCAATGACATAGACGAGGATCTTGTGGTTGGCGATCTTGATGCCCGACATGCGCGCGGCATCCTCGTTGGAGCCGATGGCGTAGCAGTGCTTGCCGTAGCGTGTGTAGGTCATGATCAGCTGGAACAACACCGCCAGCGACAGGAAGATGATGACCGGCATCAGGCCCTTGCCGATACCAGCGAAACTTTCGGTCGGAAACGAGATCGGCTGACCCTTGGACCACCATTTGGCAATGCCGCGCGCGGTCACCATCATGCCGAGCGTGGCGATGAACGGCGGAATGCGCGTGTATGCAATCAAGGAGCCGTTGACGAGACCGGCGAGCAGACCGCAGCCGATGGCGACCAGCACCGGCACGATGACCGGCAGGTCGGTCCAGCCTTGCGCCAGGAACATCGCCTTGGGGTTGGGGTTACCGTTGACCGTCGCCACCTGGGCAAAACTCATGGCGATCATGGCGGTGGCGCCGACGATCGAGCCCGAGGACAAGTCGATGCCACCGCAAATGATCACCTGCGTGACGCCGATGGCGATGATGCCGACGATCGACACCTGCAGGATGATGATCTGCAGGCGGGCCTCATTGAAGATCCCGGCGACGTTGTCGCGCGTGTTGAACAGGAAGCTGTCGCCAAGAAAGATGCGGCCGATCATTTCGAAGATGACGACCAGAATGACCAGCGCCAGGAAGACGTTGAATTCGGCCGGCCATGTCCGCCTCTTCGCGTCATAGCTGACCCCGCCGACGCCATGAGATGTCTGTGACATGCCTTGTCCTCCGTGAGGCCGCATTTGCCCTTCCGCCCCTCAGGGCGGTGGGGGAAGCGGGAGCGGCGCGGTTGCGCCGCTCTCTTGTTTGTTTGTCGCAATTCCGGACGGAAAACCGCTTCACACTTTTTCCTGGAATTGCTTACGCGTGGGTTGCCGGCTCAGTTCTTCTTCAGGAACTTGTCGATGTTGGCCGGCGTAACCAGCTGGAAGGGCACGTAGACCTTGTGCTCGACCTTCTCGCCCTTGGCGAGCTTCAGTGCCGCGTCGAGCGCGCCGGCGCCCTGGCCGGCCGCATCCTGGAACACGGTGGCATCGAGGTCGCCGGCCTGCATGGCGGCAAGCGCGTCCTGCGTGGCGTCGACACCGCCGACGACGACCGTCTTCATGTCGATGTTGGCGGCCTTCATCGCCTGGATGGCGCCGATGGCGCTTTCGTCATTGTTGGCGATGACGCCGTCGAACGGCTTGCCGGTTGACAGCCAGTTGGTCATCAGGTTCTGCGCTTCGTCGCGGTTCCAGTTCGAAGTCTGCTTATCGATGATCTTGATGAAGCTGCACTCCGGCGTGGCGATCACCTCTTCGATGTCCTTGGTGCGCTGCACGGCGGCCTGGTTGGAAAGCTCGCCCATGATGACATAGACATTGGCTTCCTTCTTGCCGGCCTCGGTGAACAGGCGGCAGACTTCCTTGGTCTCGAGCGTGCCGGAATCGGCCTCGTTCGACGCGACGAAGGCCTGGTTGTCCGGCAGCGTGTCGACATTGACCGGCTGGCGGTTGACATAGACCAACGGGATCTTGGCGGCTGCGGCGGCGTCCGACATCGCCTGCGTGGCCGAGGTGTCGACCGGGTTGACGATAATGGCGTCGACGCCCGAGGCGGCGAAGTTCTTGATCTGGTCGAGCTGCTTGGCGACGTCGTTCTGCGCGTCCTCGACCTGCAGTTCCACGCCGCTCATGCCCTTGGCCTGCTCGATCATGCCGTTGCGCAGCACGGTGAGGAAGTTGTCGTCGAACTTGGCCATCGACACGCCGACCTTGGCGGCAAAAGCGGACGAACTCATCAGCGCCGCAAAGGCGACGCCCAAAATCAGTTTCTTCATTGTGTTTCTCCTCCACATTGGTGTCCGGCTGCACCGATCTACCCGGAATCCCCGATAGCCCGAGGAATCTCTCCCTGATGCCTTCCTGTTCCGTATGGCGTTTTGTCCAAGGGATGGAACGCCAGGCTCCCAGTTTGAAACAGATGTTCCGGAACGAAAGAACCAAAATACCAATCTGATGAAATATTTATTCCATTTTTTCGCGAGACGTCAAGAGCGATTCCTAAGTCGGAAAGCGGATTTTCGGTCGCCGCGCCGCAATTTCACGTCGAATCAAGGCCGACAGCGGCCCAGGCCGAGTCTGAAGGCAGAATCTGATAGATTCTATCATCGCCGGAGAGCCCGCGCCGAATGGGTCGGCGCGGCAACGCGTTAGATATTTTCCGGCAGATAGATGTCGAAGGGCAGGAAGGTCTGGCCCGGCGCGTTGGCGGCGCCGGCCTCGATGGAATGCGCCATCAGGTCGACAAGCTCGCGGCACAAGGCGGCGAGCGGCGTCGAGATCACCATGGTCAGGATGTTGTCGGCGAGTGCCGCGCGCGATTCGGCGTTGATCTCGTTGCAGACGACCACCGGCATGTTTGCGGGCTTCGCTGCGCGGAGCGCCGAGACCGCGCCTTCCATGCCGCCGCCGGCGACATAGCAGCCGGCAAGATCCGGATACCGCACCAGGAGATCGATCATCGCATCGTGGGTGACCTGGTTGGCTTCCAGATTGACCAGCGTTTCCATCACCGTGAAGTCCGGCGCATGTTCGCGGAAGAAGGAGCGAAATCCGATCTCGCGCAGTTCATGACCGTGGAAGCGATGACTGCCGACGAAAAGGGCGACCTTGCCGGGGTTCTTTGCCGCCCTGGCGATCATCCAGGCCGCGGTGCGACCGACCTTGCGATTGTCGAGGCCGACATATCCCTCACGGATGCCAGCGGCAAAGTCGGACAGCAGCGAGAAGACAGGTTGCCCCCTCGCTTTCAGCGACTCCACGACCGCCGTCAGCGTCGGATGGTCCGGACCGACAACGGCGATTGCTCTGGATTTCGCTGCCAGCTTGCGCATCTGGGCGGCGATCTCGTCGGCGGCTAGCGAGTTGGCGAAATCGATGGTGGCGACGCCGCGGAAGCGCTGCGATTGCGAGACCGCCATTTCTAGCTCCCTCGCGAAATCGCCGTAAAAAACATCATTGCCCCGCAGCAGCAGAAAGCCGAGGCGGTATTCCGGCAATTCCTGGCGCATGCGCCGCTTGATCAGCCCGGCGGCGTGGTAGCCGATGCCGGTCGCCGCCTCATAGACGCGGCGCGCGGTTTCCTCGCGCACCGGCAGCCGGTTGTTCAGCACCCTGTCGACAGTGGCGACGCTAACGCCGGAGATGCGCGCCAGATCGGTGATGGTTGGCCGTTTTGCCATGACTGTCCCGCATGAGTGCCTGCAACTGCTTACATCGTTCTGATGGAAAATGATAGAAACTATCTTTGTGATATTGAGACTATCACCGCATGGCGCTATTTTGCGCTCGGACACAAGCGCCTGTAATGGACATATCCGTCCTGACGGATGCTGTGGCCGACGGAGGCAGCCCCTATGGAAGCGACACTATCCACACTACCGTTTCGGCGCGACTACAGCCTGATGGGCCGCGATTCCAAGCTCGCCGTCGAGACCGGGCTGGCGGCGGCCGAGTGGTATCACACCGATATTCCGCGCAAGCAGATGAAGGAGCTGATGCAGCGCTCCGACGGGCCGGCGATCCGCGACACCGCGATCTGGCTGGCCGCGCTGATCCTGAGTGCCGCCGGCGGCGCCTGGTTCTGGGGCAGCTGGTGGTGCGTGCCGTTCTTCTTCGTCTATGGCGTGCTCTACGGCTCCTCCACCGACTCACGCTGGCACGAATGCGGCCACGGCACCGCCTTCCGCACCCAGTGGATGAACGATGCGGTTTACCAGATCGCCTGCTTCATGATCATGCGCAATCCGGTGACCTGGCGCTGGAGCCACACCCGCCACCACACCGACACCATCATCGTCGGCCGCGACCCGGAAATCTCCGTCATGCGGCCGCCGGATCTGTTCCGGGTCGCGCTTGGCTTTATCGGCGTGCTGGATGCCTGGCATGCGATGTCGGACATGCTGCGCAATGCCGCCGGCAATATCAGCGCGGCGGAAAAGACTTTTATCCCCGAACAGGAGCAGCCTAAGGCCATTCGCATCGCCCGCATCTGGACGGCGATCTATGCCGTGACGATCGCGCTGGCGCTTTATTTCGGTTCATGGCTGCCGCTGATGCTGGTCGGGCTGCCCCGGCTCTACGGCGCCTGGCATCATGTCATGGTTGGCCTGCTGCAGCATGGCGGGCTGGCGGAAAATGTCATCGACCACCGGCTGAACAGCCGCACCGTCTACATGAACCCGGTCAGCCGCTTCATCTACTGGAACATGAACTATCACGTCGAACACCACATGTTCCCGATGGTGCCCTATCATGCACTGCCTAAACTGCATGCGCTGATCAAGCACGATCTGCCGGCGCCGACGCCGTCGATCCTGGCCGGCTACCGCGAGATGATCCCGGCCTTTTTGCGCCAGCTGCGCAACGAGGACTATTTCCTCAAGCGCGAACTGCCGCCGACGGCGCGGCCCTATCGCGAGGAACTCCACAACGACGCCGTCGCCGCCGCGGCGGAATGATCGCGCGATTAAGCTTTTGTTTTGTCGCAACTCCGAACGGAAAACCGCAACGCACTTTTCCTGGAATTGCTTTTGGGAGGAACATATGAGCGACTGGATCGAGGCCTGCGCCGCCGGCGACATCGACGAAGAAGATGTGATGCGCTTCGACCATGGCGGCCGCACCTTCGCCATCTATCGCAGCCCTGACGACGATTATTTCGCCACCGATGGCCTGTGCACGCACGAAAAGGTGCATCTGGCCGACGGGCTGGTGATGGATGACATCATCGAGTGCCCCAAGCACAATGGCCGCTTCAATTACAAGACGGGGGCGGCACGCGGCGCGCCGGTTTGCGTCAATCTCGCCACCTATCCGGTAAAGGTCGAGGCCGGCAAAGTGCTGATCCAGATCGGGTAGGACCATGCAGGCGGGAATGGTCATCATTGGCGCCGGCGAGTGCGGCGGGCGGGCAGCCCTTGCTCTGCGCGAACTGGGCTATGACGGGCCGGTGACGCTGGTGGGTGACGAACCCCATCTGCCCTATGAGCGGCCGCCCCTGTCCAAGGACGCAATGACGAGCGACGCGGCCGAGATCAAGACGATCGCCAGCGACGAAATTCTGGCCGAGAAATCGATCCGGCATATCCATTCCGTTCAAGCGGTGGCGATCGACCGCCCGGCGCATATGGTGCGGCTGTCGGACGGTTCGGCCCTGCCCTACGACAAGCTGCTGCTGGCGACCGGCTCGACACCGCGCAAGCTGCCGATGCCGGGATTGGGGTCTCGCTGCGTCTACCTCCGCACCTTTGCCGACGCGCTGGCCATTCGCGCCCACCTCAGCCCGGCAAACCGCATCGCCATCATTGGTGGTGGCTTTATCGGCCTGGAGCTCGCCGCTTCGGCGCGCAAGCTCGGGGCCAGCGTCACGGTCATTGAGGCGCAGCCGCGCATCCTCATGCGTGGCGTGCCGGCGGAGATCGCTGAAATCATCCATCAGGCGCATGAGGCCGAAGGCGTCACCGTGCTCACCGGTCAGGGCATCGCTGATATCGCCGACGACGGCGCTGAGGTGCACATCATGCTCGCCGATGGGCAGGACATCGTCGCCGATCTCACCGTCATCGGCATCGGCGCCGTGCCGGTGACCGGGCTTGCCGCGGAAGCGGGCCTGA
Source organism: Mesorhizobium sp. M0626 (assembly GCF_040320665.1). Taxonomy (NCBI): domain Bacteria; kingdom Pseudomonadati; phylum Pseudomonadota; class Alphaproteobacteria; order Hyphomicrobiales; family Phyllobacteriaceae; genus Mesorhizobium; species Mesorhizobium sp. M0626. The sequence goes on from NZ_JAMYQD010000009.1 coordinate 208,482, forward strand.
CCGTCGATAACGGCATCGCCGTCAATGGCGAACTCCAAACAATCGATCCCGACATCTTCGCCGCCGGCGATTGCTGCTCGTTTCCGCTCGCTGTCTATGCTGGCCGGCGGGTGCGGCTGGAAGCCTGGCGCAATGCGCAGGAACAGGGTGCGCTGGCCGCGAAGAACATGTTGGGCGCCCGCGAAGCGCATGCCGCGGTGCCATGGTTCTGGTCGGATCAGTATGGTTTGTCGCTGCAGATCGCCGGCCTTTCGGACGAGGGCAAAAGCACGGTCCGCCGCGATCTCGGCGACGGTGCTTTTATTCTGTTTCATCTGGCCGAGGATGGCAGGCTGGTGGCGGCGAGCGGCCTCGGTACGGGCAATGCCGTGGCGCGCGACATCAGGCTGGCCGAGATGCTGATCGCCAAGCGGGCTAGGCCGGCGCCGGAGGCGTTGGGGTCGCCGGATGTGAAGCTGAAGTCGTTGCTGGCAGCGTAAGTTTTACCCTTCCCCTTGTGGGAGGGTCGCTGCGAAGCAGCGGGGCGGGGGTGCGGCACCGGCCCCCACCCGGACCTGCGGTCCGACCTCCCCACCAAGGGGGAGGTAGACGGCTGAGCTAAGCCCGCTAAAACAGCGCCTTCAGCTCGTCCAGCTTGTCGTTGACCAGCCAGCCGTAATAATTCTCCTCGGGCAGTTTGACCGCCTCACCCGCTGCGCGACGTCTGTCGTTTTCAACCTTCAGCGCATAGGCGCGCTGCTCGGGATTGCCGACATTGTAGAGCGTGGCGGTCAGCCCCGGATTGCCTGAGATGTCAAAGCCGGCAATGTTTTTGTAGGCGTCGATCGATTTCCTGATCGTCGCCGCCACATAGGGCAATGTCAGATCCGGATCCATGATGGTCTTGTAGACCCCATTGGGATCGCCGACATCGAGTTCGGGCAGCCCCGACACCTTGTGCACGAGATCGCTCATCTGCAGCGCGGTCAGCGGGTTGAGCTGGCCGAGGCCAAAGGTCTGGCCGGCATAATAGGGCTGGAAGAAGGTGGCGCCGAAGCGGTCGTTGGGAAAGCTGGTGCCGCCGACGGTCTTGCCGCGGAAGGAGCGGTTCCACACCTGCTCGCGGCATTCCCACAGGTCGTAGCTGTCCGACATTGTGCACTTCTTGAATTCCGGCCGCTGCACGAAATCGGTGATGTCCTCGCCGTCATAGGCGAAGGACAGCTTGCTGGAGAGGTAGGAGATCGCCTTGACGTAGTAGGTCTGCAGCCGGTCGTAGGCATCGACATTGTAGGTGTGCTCGCCGACGATGGCGCCGACGATGTGCAAGGGGTTGATGCCGTAAGCGGCAGCCGCCTTCCTGATCTTGGCGCGCAATTCGGCGTCGTTCTGCAACAGAGCGTAGACCTTGCGGTATTTGGCCTGGAAGGTGGTGTTGGTGGCCTGGGTGCGGCGGCTGGAGGCGCCCGGTATGTCAGGCTGCACGACATTGCGGTTGCCCGCCGGCACCAATGTCGCCGCGTCAGCCGCGAACAGCGTCGCCGCCAGCGTCAAGCCGAGAATGACAAGGATCAGTTTTTTCATGCGCCGCCGCCTAGAGAATTGCCGCGCAAACTAGGTAAAGCTCCCGGTCGAGTCGAGAGCGCCCTTGCAGCCGGCAAGACGAAAGGTGGCCGCATGATACCATCCGGCCACACACGATGATGTTTGCCGGAAACTGTTGCCTAAGCATCGGCCCAAAAATCGAAACCGATTTTTGGAAAGTCCGATGCGTCGATTCAATACTGTTAGAGCGACCTTTGCGCGTCCAAAGGACGCGCGGCGCTCTAATGCCGGCGCCGGATGAACCGGCGCCCTCGTTTAAAGGATGAATCGCGACAAATCTGTGTTTCGCGAGAGGTCGCCGACATGCTTTTCCACATAGGCGGCATCGATGGCGACGCTGGTGCCGTTGCGGTCGGGCGCGTCGTAGGAGATCTCGTCTAGCACGCGCTCCATCACCGTCTGCAGGCGTCTCGCTCCGATGTTTTCGACGCTGGCGTTGAGGTCGACAGCGATGCCGGCCAGCGAATCGATGGCATCGTCGGTGAAGGTGAGGTCGACGCCTTCGGTCTTCATCAGCGCGATATACTGCTTGATGAGGCTGGCCTCGGTCTCGGTTAGGATGCGAATGAAATCGTCCTTCTCCAGCGCCCGCAACTCGACACGGATCGGCAGGCGGCCCTGCAATTCCGGCAACAGGTCGGAGGGCTTCGAGACATGGAAGGCGCCCGAGGCGATGAACAGTATGTGGTCGGTCTTCAACGGTCCGTATTTGGTCGCCACCGTCGTGCCTTCGATCAGCGGCAGCAGGTCGCGCTGCACGCCTTCGCGCGAGACGCCGGCGCCCATGCCGCCTTCGCGCGAGGCGATCTTGTCGATCTCGTCGAGGAAGACGATGCCGTCATTTTCGGTCGCGTCGAGCGCCCGGCGCACCACCTCGTCCTGGTCGAGCAGCTTGTCGGACTCGTCGTTGACCAACAGCGCGTAGGACTCCTTGACCGTCGTCTTGCGCGCCTTGGTCTTCTTGCCACCCATCGCCTTCGACAGCATGTCGTTGATGTTGAGCACGCCGATATTAGCGCCCGGCATGCCGGGGATCTCGAAGCCGGGCATGCCGCCGGTGCCGGTGTCGGCAACCTCGATCTCGATCTCCTTGTCATCGAGCTCGCCGTCGCGCAGCTTCTTGCGGAAGGAATCGCGGGTCGCCGGGCTCGCCGTCTTGCCGACCAGGGCTTCCAGCACGCGCTCCTCGGCATTGAGGTGCGCGCGCGCCTTCACGTCCTCGCGCATCTTCTCGCGCACCAGGCCGATGGCGATCTCGACCAGGTCGCGGATGATCTGCTCGACATCGCGGCCGACATAGCCGACTTCGGTGAACTTGGTGGCCTCGACCTTGACGAAAGGCGCACCGGCGAGCCGCGCCAGGCGGCGCGAGATCTCGGTCTTGCCGACGCCGGTCGGGCCGATCATCAGGATGTTCTTCGGCATCACCTCTTCGCGCATCTGGCCTTCCAGCTGCTGGCGGCGCCAGCGGTTGCGCAAGGCAATGGCCACGGCGCGCTTGGCGTCCTTCTGGCCGATGATGAAGCGGTCGAGTTCCGAAACGATTTCACGGGGAGAGAAGGTGGTCATATCACTGAATTCCACTTTGCCACTGCTTGATGGACTCGAACGGATGCAGCAGCATGATCACGTTGAGCGTCAGATTGTCCCGGATGAGGTAGCCGACACCCAGTTCGAAGATGAGGGCGAGGCCGACGACCACCCATATAGGTAGCTTTCTGGCCATCACAAACCCCAGCACCATGGCCAGCGTGTCGGACACCGAATTGATGATGCTATCGCCATAGTAATCCAGCGAAATGGTGCCGGCGCGGTAGCGCTCGATGATGAACGGGCTGTTTTCCAGGAGTTCCCAGCCGCTCTCGATGACGACGGCGAAAGCCAGGCGCAGACCGATTGGCGAGCGCGGGAACAGGAACCAGGCCAAGGCGTAGAACAGGAAGCCGTGGATGATGTGCGAGAAGGTGTACCAGTCGGAAATATGCTGGGAATTCTCCGAACTGTTCACCACACCGTGCCAGAGTTTGACGTAACCGCAGGTGCAGATCGGCGTGCGGCCCATGCCGTAAAGCGCACCGGCCTGGAAGATGAGCAGAGCGAGCACGAGCAGAAGCCCCATGCGCCAGCTGTCTTCGTAGGCCGAGTAATTTTTGGCAGTGCCCGGTGTCGCCATCAACTCATTCCCCTTCTTCCACGTCGCTCTCTTTGCCATCGACAGCCATCAGCACGGCGTCGCCATATCTAGAGTGCCTGCGATCAATGACGCGGAATCCGGCCTTTTCATAGGCGCGGATGGCACGGCCATTGCCGGGATGCGGATCGATTATGACGCGCGGCGCGCCTTCCTCGAACAGTTGCTCGACGAATTGCCTGACGATCGCCGAGCCATGACCTTTGCCAACCAGGTCAGGCACGCCGATCGACAGGTCGATGCCGAGCGTGCCGAACGGCTGGTCGGCATAGGGATGGTCCTCTTCCAGATGCGGATCGTAGCTCTGCAGATAGGCGATCGGCCTGCCGTCGAGCTCGACGATCAGCGGCTCTACAGAAATAGAGTCAATGTGCTCCCGGATTTCGGCGATTTCCGTCTCCGGATCGTCCCACCATTCGGCGACATGCGGCTCGGCCAGCCAGCCGGCGATCATCGGCAGGTCTTTTTCGGTAACCGGTCGAAAATCATAGAGCACCGGCGGGTTAGCCGGCATCGAGCGTTTCGACAACGAAGTTGTTGTTGGTGTAGACGCAAATGTCGGAGGCGATCTGCATCGCCTTGCGGGCGATCTCCTCGGCATCCTTGTCGCTGTCCATCAGCGCGCGGGCAGCGGCCAGCGCATAGTTGCCGCCGGAACCGATGGCCATGACGCCGAATTCGGGCTCCAGCACGTCGCCGGTGCCGGTGAGCGCCAGCGAAACCGACTTGTCGGCCACCAGCATCATTGCTTCCAGCCGGCGCAGATAACGGTCGGTGCGCCAGTCCTTGGCGAGCTCGACGCAGGCGCGCGTCAACTGGTCGGGATATTGTTCGAGCTTGGCTTCCAGCCGCTCCAGAAGGGTGAAAGCATCCGCCGTGGCGCCGGCGAAACCCGCAATGACATTGCCGCCTTTGCCGATGCGGCGCACCTTTTTGGCGTTGCCTTTCATGATGGTCTGGCCAAGGCTGACCTGGCCGTCGCCGGCGATCACCACCTTGTTGCCCTTGCGCACCGTCACGATGGTCGTGGCGTGCATGCTCAGTTCATTCGACATTTTTAGCTCCGATTCGCGCGATCCCGATAAGGCGATTGGCGCGCGGTACGAGTGATTTCGATCGGCCATATGTATGCATGGGGCGGGTGATTGCAAACGGCGTCCGCCATGGCCGGTGGCTGTCCGCATCGCAACTGGCAATCGCCGGATCATGCTGCTAGAAGGCTTTCGTTTTCAAGCAAATGACAGCTTGGAACCCCGTCTTGAGTTTCGAACCCCTCAGCCAAGGACAAGGTCATGGCGTCCCGTTCCGCCGAAGTCAGCCGCAAGACCAAGGAAACCGAGATCAGTGTCTCGGTCCATGTCGACGGCACCGGAAAATCCGACATGTCGAGCGGCGTCGGCTTCTTCGACCATATGCTGGACCAGCTGTCGCGCCACTCGCTGATCGACATGACGGTGAAGGCGAAGGGCGACCTGCACATTGACGACCACCACACGGTCGAGGACACCGGCATTGCGATCGGCCAGGCGCTGGCCAAGGCGCTGGGCGAGCGGCGCGGCATCATGCGCTACGCCTCTGTCGACCTTGCCATGGACGAGACGCTGACGCGGGCCGCGATCGACGTGTCGGGCCGTCCGTTCCTGGTCTGGAATGTCGCCTTCTCGTCGCCCAAGATCGGCACGTTCGACACCGAACTGGTGCGTGAATTCTTCCAGGCGCTGGCGCAGAATGCCGGTATCACGCTGCATGTCACCAATCATTATGGCGCCAACAATCACCATATTGCCGAGACCTGCTTCAAGGCGGTGGCGCGCGCGCTGCGTTTCGCACTGGAGCGCGACCCGCGCCAGCCGGAAGCGGTTCCCTCCACCAAGGGATCTCTGAAAGGGTAGGCTGATGGCCATCTATGTCGTGATGGAACCGCCAGGCCGCACCGAGGCGGCCGACGCAACCGTTTTGGTCCGCGACGGTTTTTCCTGGCTGGCTTTCCTGGTGGCGCCGCTGTGGCTCGCCTGGCACAGGCTGTGGATCGAGGCGGCGCTCGCCTTCGTCGCCATGGGGCTCATCTCGGTGCTCGGCCAATGGCTGGGACTGGACTGGGCCGGCTCCGCAATGTCTTTACTGGTCTCGCTCTATATCGGGCTGGAAGGCCAAGGGCTGCGGATCGCAGCGCTGCGCCGCCGCGGCTGGCATGAATGGGGCGTCGTCGAAGCCGACAATCCTGACGATGCCGACATCCGCCAGACACTGGACGCCCAGGCGCTTGCCGACGAGCCGGCGCCGCTGCCGCGCATCGTGCCGGACGCCAGCCTGGCCCGGCCGACGCAGACCGGGCTGACGCTGGGCCTGAGCCATACGCCGGGAAAAGCCTGAGATGCGGGTTGCCATCATCGATTACGGGTCGGGCAATCTGCGCTCGGCCACCAAGGCCTTCGAGCGCGCCGCGCATGAAGCCGGCATTGCCGCTGCCATTGAGCTAACCGCCGACGCCGAGCGGGTGCGCAGCGCCGACCGAATCGTTTTGCCCGGCGTCGGCGCCTATGCCGATTGCGCGGCGGGCCTGCGCGGCGTCGCCGGCATGTGGGAAGCGGTGGAAGAGGTAGCGATCGCCAAGGCGCGGCCGTTCCTCGGCATCTGCGTCGGCATGCAGCTGATGTCGCAGCGCGGCCTGGAAAAGACCGTGACCAAGGGCTTCGGCTGGATTGCCGGCGACGTCAAGGAGATCACGCCCGCCGATCCGGCACTGAAGATCCCGCAAATCGGCTGGAACACCATCGATCTGGAGCGCAAGCACCCGCTGTTTTCGGGTATTGCGACCGGGCCTAAGGGTCTGCACGCCTATTTCGTTCATTCCTACCATCTCGACGCGACAAGGCCGGACGAAGTGCTGGCCGTCGCCGATTATGGCGGCCCGGTAACGGCGGCGGTCGCGCGCGGTAACCTTGCCGGCACGCAATTCCATCCGGAAAAGAGCCAGGCGCTCGGCCTGGCACTGATCACCAACTTCCTGCGCTGGAGGCCTTGAGATGAGCAAGAAGGGCTACCGGATGGCGATGGTCGATGTGACCGATCCGGAAAACTATCCGAAATACATCGCCGCCAACAAAGCGGCGTTCGACAAATACGGCGCGAAATTCCTGACGCGAGGCGGTCAGTCGTCAAGCCCGGAAGGGCCATCCGGCAATCGCCATGTGATCGTCGAGTTCGAAAGCTACGAGGTCGCGCTGGCTTGCTTCCATTCTCCCGAATACCAGGCAGCGCTGAAATTCCGGCGCGCTTATTCGACCTCGCATTTCGCCATTGTGGAAGGGGTCTGAACGGTGATCCTGTTTCCGGCCATCGACCTCAAGGACGGCAAGTGCGTGCGGCTGAAGCACGGCGATATGGCGACCGCGACCATCTACAATGACGACCCTGCGGCCCAGGCCAAGGCCTTCGAAGAGCAAGGGTTTGAATGGCTGCATGTCGTCGACCTCAACGGCGCCTTCAAGGGCCAGAGCGTCAACAGCGCGGCGGTCGGCGCCATCCTCAAGGCGACGAAAAACCCGGTGCAGCTCGGCGGCGGCATCCGCACGCTGGCGCAGATCGAGGACTGGCTCGACCGCGGGCTGGCCCGCGTCATCCTCGGCACGGTGGCGGTGCGCGATCCCGACCTGGTCCGGGAAGCCTGCAAGGAATTTCCTGGAAAGATCGCCGTGGGCATCGACGCCAAGGGCGGCAAGGTGGCGGTCGAAGGCTGGGCCGAGGCTTCCAGCCTCGGCGTCATCGAACTGGCGCAGAAATTCGAAGGCGCCGGCGTTGCCGCCATCATCTACACCGACATCGACCGAGACGGCGTTCTGACCGGCATCAACTGGGATGCCACGATCGATCTCGCCGACGCGGTCTCGATCCCGGTCATCGCCTCGGGCGGGCTGGCTTCGATCGCCGACATCGTGCGCATGACCATGCCCGACGCGAAGAAACTGGAAGGCGCCATCTCCGGCCGCGCGCTCTATGACGGGCGTATCGACCCGGCCGAGGCGCTTGCGGTGCTGCAGGGCAAGGCGATGGAGACCCGGCCGTGAAAATCTCCATCATCCTGGCATCCTATGACAGTGGCCACTATCACGGCGGCATGGGCCGAGGCCCGGATGCACTCGTCGCCGGCGGGCTTGTCGACGCGCTGACGCTCTCCGGGCATGACGTCGTCGTCACCGATATCGGCAGGGTTGGCGACGAACAGCAGCGCGAGATCGCCACCGGCTTTGCCGTGTGCGGTGCCCTCTCCGGCGAGGTCCGCATCGCCATAGACCGCGGCCGGTTTCCCATCGTGCTGGCCGGCAATTGCCTGACATCGGCCGGTGCGGTTGCCGGCGAGGATGCCGATGCGATCATCTGGGCCGACCAGCATGGCGATCTCAACACCCCGGAGACGTCCATCTTCGGCTTTCTCGATGGCATGGCGCTGGCCACGGTTCTCGGCCTGTGCTGGAAGCCGATGGCCTTGGCCATCCCCGGCTTCAGGCCGATCGATCCGGCGCGCTGCGTGCTGGTCAACGCACGCGATCTCGATCCGGCCGAAACGGAGCTGTTGAAGACGTTGCCGGTCATCCGCACCGAATGCCCGGACTGGGCCACGGCGTGCGGCAGGCTGAAGGCGCCGGATGCGAAGCGGGTGCACCTGCATCTCGATCTCGACGTGCACGACCCCGGGGCGCTGCAGGCCAACCGTTACACCACGCCCGGCGGCCCGGAGCCGAAACAGCTGCGCCAGGCTGTCTGCGGCATGGCCGGCCTGCTGCCGATTTCCGGCATCACCATTTCCGCCTACGATCCGGCGTTCGATGCGCAGGCCGAGGTTCCGCCGCTGGTCGGCGAACTGCTCAGCGAGTTGCTGGCGACGATGGAGAAGGGCTGATGCTGAAGGCCCGAGTCATCCCTTGCCTCGACGTCAAGAACGGCCGCGTCGTCAAGGGCGTCAATTTCGTCGACCTCATCGATGCCGGTGATCCGGTCGAGGCGGCCAAAGCCTATGACGCGGCCGGCGCTGACGAGCTTTGCTTTCTCGATATCACCGCGTCGTCCGACAACCGTGAAACCATCTTCGACGTCGTCGCCCGCACCGCCGAACAATGCTTCATGCCGCTGACCGTCGGCGGCGGCGTGCGCCAGGTGGCCGATATTCGCAAACTGTTGCTGGCCGGCGCCGACAAGGTGTCGATCAACACTGCGGCGGTGAAGAACCCCGATTTCGTCGCGGAAGCCGCCGACAAGTTCGGCAACCAGTGCATTGTCGTCGCCATCGACGCCAAGAAGGTGTCGGCACCCAATGAAGCCGACCGCTGGGAGATCTTCACCCATGGCGGCCGTGAAAAGACCGGCATCGATGCGGTCGAGTTTGCGCGAAAAATGGTCGATCGCGGCGCCGGCGAGATTCTTTTGACCTCGATGGACCGTGACGGCACCAAGGCCGGTTACGACATTGCGCTGACCCGCGCGATAGCGGATGCGGTGCGCGCGCCGGTGATCGCGTCGGGCGGCGTCGGCACGCTCGATCATCTGGTCGAGGGCATTCGCGACGGCCATGCCGGCGCCGTGCTCGCCGCCTCGATCTTCCATTTCGGCACTTACACGATTACGGAAGCCAAGGCGCATATGGCCGAGGCCGGGCTGCCGATGCGGCTGGACTATCCGGTTCAATCCACTCCACAAAGGCTGTAGGCTGCGCCATGGCTGAATTTTCGCTGTCCGATCTGGAAACGATCATTGGCGAACGCGCCCGTTCCGGGGACCCGGACTCGTGGACGGCAAAACTGTTCGCCAAAGGCATCGACAAGGCGGCGCAGAAGCTTGGTGAAGAGGCAGTCGAGACCGTCATTGCCGCCGTCAAGGGCGACGAGAAAGCCCTCGTTTCCGAAAGTGCCGATCTCATATATCATTGGCTCGTCGTGCTTGGCATGGCCGGCGTTTCGCTGGGCGAGGTGCTGAAGGAGCTTGAGGGCCGCACCGGCCGTTCGGGCGTCACTGAAAAGGCATCCCGGCCGAAAGGCTGACCGCTAGAGCCGGATGATTTCGGGCCGAGGCCTTAAATCTGAATCCGTCTCTCAATTGATAGAGGGAGCATGATGTCGCTCGAAAACCGCTTCACACTTTTCGGCATCATGCTCTAGAGGGCAGGAAACTCGATGGACCAGCTCGCTCCGACCGAGAAATATTCCCCCTATCGTTTCTTCTCGGCCGAGCAATGGTCGAACTTCCGCGCCGACACGCCGATGACGCTGGGCGAAGACGAGATCAACCGTCTGCGCTCGTTGAACGATCCGGTCGACCTGGAAGAAGTCAAGCGCATCTATCTGTCGCTCTCGCGGCTGCTTTCGGCGCATGTCGAGGCCAGCCAGTTGCTGTTTCGCCAGCGCCAGGCCTTCTTCAACGCGCTGGATGTGGTCAAGACACCGTTCATCATCGGCATTGCCGGTTCGGTTGCGGTCGGCAAATCGACCACGGCGCGCGTGCTGAAGGAGCTTCTGGCGCGCTGGCCGTCGAGCCCCAAGGTCGATCTCATCACTACCGACGGGTTCCTGCTGCCCAACAAGGTGTTGCGACGAGACAATCTGATGGAGCGCAAGGGCTTTCCCGACAGCTACGATGTCGGTGCGCTGCTGCGTTTCCTCTCGGGCATCAAGTCGGCGCAGCGCAATGTCCGCGCGCCCGTCTATTCGCATTTGACCTATGACGTCATTCCCGGCGAGTTCGTCACCATCGACCGGCCAGACATTCTGATCTTCGAAGGCATCAACGTTCTGCAACCCGGCAAATTGCCGAAGGACGGCAAGATAGTGCCGTTCCTGTCGGATTTCTTCGATTTCGCCATTTATATCGACGCCGACGAAAAGCTGATCCACCAATGGTACATCGCCCGCTTCATGCGCCTGCGCGAGACGGCCTTCCGCAATCCGGACTCCTTCTTCCACCGCTATTCGCAGCTTTCGGAAGACGCCGCGCGTGCCATTGCGGAAGGCTTGTGGGCCAACATCAACCTGAAAAACCTGCGCGAGAACATCGTGCCGACACGAGCGCGGGCCGACCTCATCCTGCGCAAGGGCGCCAATCATCTGGTCGAGGAAGTGGCGCTCAGGAAACTGTGACGACTGGGTTAACGGCGCCTTAGGCAATCCCGGCTAGTTTTTGCTGCAATTCCAGCGGGTCGGGAGCAAGCGGTGATCAATGCGAGCGATGCCGGGGGCCGCCAAGCCCCGGTCTATTCCCTGGTCATTCCGATCTTTAACGAGGAAGCGGTGCTACCGCTGCTGGTGCGGCGGATCCGCATGCTGCTGGACGCGCTGGACGGCCGTGCCGAAGCGATTTTCATCGACGATGGCAGCCGCGACACCAGCCTCATCTTCCTGCGCGGCATGGTTGCCGAGGACGACCGCTTCCGGCTGATCGAGCTGTCGCGCAATTTCGGCCACCAGATCGCCATCACGGCCGGCATGGATGCTGCCGCCGGGGACGCCGTCATCGTCATGGATGCCGACCTGCAGGACCCGCCGGAGGTGGTGCTCGATCTCGTCGCCAAGTGGAAAGAAGGCTACGAAATCGTCTATGCGCGGCGCATCCGGCGCGAGGGCGAAACCTGGTTCAAGCGGGTCAGCGCCAATCTGTTCTATCGCGCGCTCGAGCAGATGACCTCCGTCAGCATTCCGCGCGATGTCGGCGATTTCCGCCTCGTCGGCCGCAAGGCGCTCGAGACTTTCAAACGCATGCCCGAGCGTGACCGCTTCGTGCGCGGCATGTTCGGCTGGATGGGTTTCAAGCAGACCGCCGTGCCGTTCGAGAGGCCGACGCGGGCAGCAGGCGAAACCAAATATCCGTTCTGGAAGATGGTGCGGCTGGCCGTGCACGGTATCATCAGCTTTTCCGACAAGCCGCTGCGGCTGGCGCTGTGGGCGGGTCTGGCCATTTCCGGCCTCGCCGCCCTGCTTGGGCTCTACGCGGTGTTTTCCTGGCTTTTTGTCAGCGGCGTCGTCCATGGCTGGACATCGACGGTGGTGATCATTTCCTTCCTGTCAGGCATCAATCTGCTGATGACCGGCGTCATCGGCCTTTATGTTGGCGGCATTCATGCCGAGGTGAAACGGCGGCCGCTTTACGTCGTCGACCGGCTGACCGGCTTCGAGGAAGCGATCGCCGCCATCAGCAATTCCCAGGCGTCGAAAAAGACGCCGCCCGCGACGCACGAACGCCGGTTCGGTTGACTGTGCGCCAGGCGGTCAACGATCCTTTGCCCGGCTACCGGTTCTGTTCATGGGCCATGCGCCGTTCGGAGCCGGCGCGAATCCTGCGGTTTGCTGCAATCGGCGGCGTATCGACCCTGATCTACGCCGTGCTGACCTTGGCCCTTTCGGCTCTGCATGGCTTTGGCAGGCCTGCGACAATCGCCTCGGTCGCTGGCTATGGCGCCGGCGCGGTGTTCTCCTATTGCGGGCATCGCTTCGTGACGTTCATGTCGGACGGCTCGATTGGCTTCGAGATCGTCCGCTTCGCCTGCGCCACGGCGATCGGGTTTCTGCTCTCGGTCGGGCTGGCCATGATCCTTACCGACGTAGCTGGACTGCCGCCATTGGTGCCAGTGGCAATCGCTTCCATCCTGGTTCCGATCCTGAACTTCATTATCCTGCGCAAATTCGTCTTCGTGGCGGCCCGATGAGTACGGAGATCCGCACTTCGCTCATCGAGAGATCCGCCCTGACTTCGGCCCAGGGCAGCTCGCGAACGCTGCCACCGACCAGGGTCATCTGCCTGCTCGTGCTGGTGGCGGCCGTGCCCTGGCAGATGCGCTGGGGCGTCATACCCGACACCAGTTGGGCAATCACCATGTCCGAGAAGGTGCTTGCCGGCTCACGGCTCTATGTGGATCTCTTCGAGGTCAATCCGCCGTTCACGCCGTGGATGTTCATGCCGGCCGTGGCCTTGGCGCACGCTCTCGGCATTTCGCCGGAAGTCGTCATTCATCTCTATGCCTATACGATCTGCCTGCTGGGTCTCGGCATTGCCGCGCGGATCGCTAGATTGGCCGGCTTTGCCGAGAACCATGTGCTGTTCTCGATGCTGCCGCTGTTTCTGGCACTGCTGATCATTCTTCCGGGCAACGCTTTCAGCGAGCGGGAACATCTGGGCATCGCCCTGTTTCTGCCGTTGCTGGTGTTGATGGCTTGGCGCGCCGCGCCGACGGAAGGGCGCACGCCGAGCTTGTCGATAGCGGCATTGGCCGGCCTTTGTGGCAGCGTCCTGGTGCTGGTGAAACCCTATTATGCGCTGATGGTGCTGGTTCCGGCGCTGTACGTGGCCTTTCAGCGCCGGTCGATCTGGTCGCTCTTCCGCATCGAATACTGGGTAATCGGCTTGGTCTGCGTCGCCTATCTCGTCGCCGTGCTGTACTTTTATCCAGAGTTCCTCAACACCATCTATCCGGTGCTGACCGACACCTATATGCGGCTGCGGGTGGTGCAAGCGCTGTTGGTCAAGTATGCACCAGCCTATCTCATCGCTCTCTACATGTTGCGCTCGCTTCGGCCGGGCCTCGCCCTGTCGCCGATGATCGTGGTGTTCGTCCTGGCGTCATTGGCCGCCACCGTGCCTCTCGTCTACCAGGCCAAGGGCTGGCCCTATCATGCATTCCCGGCGATCAGCCTGATAGCGGCGGCGTTGCTACTCAGAGCCATCCAGATTGACCCGGCGAGGCAATCGCTATCGGGCATGGGGCTGGCGCGGATGCTTTTGCTTGCCGCCACCATTTTGGCCAATGCTGTCCCCTTCTGGCCCAGCCAGAAGCCCAGCGCCGATTTCGTCGCGACGATAAATGCCGCGGTAGACCATCCGAAGGTCGCGCTCATAGGTTCGGACATTGCGGCGGGCCATCCGCTGACGCGAATGGTCGGCGGGAGCTGGATCTCGACGTACTGCAGCGATTGGCTCGGGGGATTTGCTACCTATTTCGCGAAGGTCGAGGCGCAAAGCGGCAACGAGGCGGGGGCCGAACACTACAAGCGGATCACCGATCGCTACATCGATGACAAGCTTGCCCAACTCGAAACCAACCAGCCATCGCTGGTCATTGTGCAGAAGGAGGACATCTTGTGGCTGACCGAGCTTTCCGGCCGGCAGGATTTCGTCCGCTTCATGCAACACTATCGCCAGATCGCGGAGGACGATACGTTGAGGGTCCTTGTTCGCGACGACTTTAGCCGGGCTCCGTCACCCGCCGCAGCGTCAGATTGATCCGGCCGCCATTTTTCAGCAGCGCCGAGGTCCACGGATAGATGCGGTCGACGCCGTGGAAGCAGAGCCGGCCTTCGCCGCCGAGCACGACGACGTCGCCGCTTTTCAGGCGGAACGATTTGGTACCGCCGTCGCGTGTGGCCCCCCTGCCCGTCACTTGGCCGACCCGGAACAGGCAATCGTCGCCAAGTGACACCGAGACCACTGGGGCCGAGAAATCGGCTTCGTCGCGATCCTGGTGCAGACCCATTTTGGCGTCCTGCGTATAGAAATTGACCAGGCAGGCCTCCGGCGGATTCGGATAGGCGGCGACCTCCCGCCACAATTGCAGCAGCGCGTCCGGGATCGGCGGCCATGGCTCTCCGGTGAGTGGGTGCGTTGGCTGGTAGCGATAGCCCAGCTCCTTGTCGGTGACCCAGCCGAGCGTGCCGCAATTGGTCATGCGCACGCTCATCTCCTTGCCGGTCCGCGGCATCGCCGGCACGTACAGCGGCGCCCGCTGTACAATGGTCCTCACCTCTTCGACCAGCGCTTCCTGCGCCGCGCGGGACAGATAACCAGGCATGTGGCGGACGCCTTTGGGCAGAACGAGCATGACTTCGCCTCCGGTTGATACTGAAACCATGCCACCGCCAATCAGAAACGGCGACCCGAAAGCCACCGTTGTCGGCCTCCCTTTCTGTGGCAATGGTGAAACCTTGCGGCTGCGGCAGGGGAGGCCGCTTTATGCACGCAGTCGGCGCGGTCCTTAGTCGTTCTCTACCCGGCCGCGCAGCTTTTTGATCGTGCCGCGCCCTGCCTTGCTTTGCAGCCGCCGCTCCACCGAGCCTTTCGACGGCCTGGTCTTCTTGCGCGGCGGCGGCGGCGGTTCCGCGGCCTTGGCGACCAGCGCCGTCAGCCTTGCCCGGGCATCGGCCCGGTTCTGCTCCTGGGTGCGGAAGCGGCCGGCCTCGATGACGATGACGCCGTCCTTGGTGGCGCGCTGGCCGGCGAGCTTGATCGTGCGCGCGCGCACGCGTTCGGACAGGCCAGCCGCATTGGCGGCGTCGAAGCGCAATTGGACGGCGGTCGCCACCTTGTTGACGTTCTGGCCGCCGGGACCCGACGAGCGGATGAAATCCTCGTGCAGGTCGCCCGGATGGATTACGGCTTCGTCTGATATGATGATGTCGTCGATAGGCATGCCGCAGTCATGGCGCGGCGGACCAAAAAAGAAAAGGCCCGATCGAGATCGCGCCTTTCAAGGATGCTTCGGTGAAGACGCCTCGACTATTCCGCAGCTTCCTGCAGGCGGGGTGCTGCGCCGAGCACGACGGCATCGACATGGCTCTCGAATTTCTCGAAGTTGACGGCGAACATGCCGACCAATCGCGCTGCCTGCCGGTCATAGGCTGCCTTGTCGGCCCAGGTCGAACGCGGGTCGAGAATGGCGCTGTCGACGCCAGGCACAGCAACCGGCACCTCGAAGCCGAAATTGGCGTCGGTGCGGAAACCGGACGCCTTCAACGAACCGTCAAGCGCTGCGGCCAGCAAGGCGCGCGTCGCCTTGATCGGCATGCGCTTGCCGGTGCCGTAGGCGCCGCCGGTCCAGCCGGTGTTGACCAGCCAGCAATCGGCGCCGTGGCGGGCGATCAGCTCGCGCAGCAGATTGCCGTATTCCTTGGGGTGGCGCGGCATGAACGGGGCGCCGAAGCAGGTCGAGAAAGTCGCTTCCGGCTCGGTAACGCCCTTCTCGGTGCCGGCCACCTTGGCGGTGTAGCCGGAGAGGAAGTGGTACATCGCCTGCGCCGGGGTCAGCCGGGCGATCGGCGGCATGATGCCGAAGGCATCGGCGGTCAGCATGATGATGTTTTTCGGGTGGCTGGCCCGTCCGCTCTTCGAGGCATTGGGGATGAAATCCAGCGGATAGGCGCAGCGCGTGTTTTCGGTGAGCCGGCCGTCGTTGAAGTCCGGCACGCGGTCGGCGTCGAGCACGACATTTTCCAGCACCGTGCCGAAACGCTGCGTGGTGGCGAAAATCTCCGGCTCGGCCTCGGCCGACAGCCGGATCGTCTTGGCGTAGCAGCCGCCTTCGAAGTTGAAGATGCCGTGCGGTCCCCAGCCGTGCTCGTCGTCGCCGATGAGCGTACGTGACGGATCGGCCGACAGCGTCGTCTTGCCCGTCCCGGAAAGCCCGAAGAAGATCGCTGCGTCGCCGCCCGGGCCCTCATTGGCCGAGCAGTGCATCGGCATGACGCCCTTTTCCGGCAGCAGATAGTTGAGCATGGTGAACACCGACTTCTTCATCTCGCCGGCATAGGAAGTGCCGCCGATGAGCACGATCTTGCGGGTGAGATCGACCGCAATCACCGTTTCGGTGCGGCTGCCGTGACGGGCCGGATCGGCGCGGAAGGACGGCAGGTCGATGATCGTCATCTCCGGCACGAAATCCTCGAGCTCGGCGGCCTGCGGGCGGATCAAAAGATTGCGGATGAACAGCGAGTGCCAGGCGAATTCGGTGATGACCCGCGTCGGCAGCTTCAGCTCGGCATCGGCGCCGCCGACGAGGTCCTGCACATAGAGATCGCTATTCGCGGCGTGGACAAGGAAATCGGCGAGCAGCATTTCGAACTGGCCCGCCGAAATCGCCTTGTTGTTGTCCCACCAGACATGGGGCTCGGTGGCGCCATCGCGGACGACAAACTTGTCCTTGGGCGAGCGGCCAGTGTGCTGGCCGGTCTCGGCAAGCAGCGCGCCGCCGGCGGTCAACCGGGCCTCGCCACGACGGATCGCTGCCTCATAAAGGGCGGCCGCACCAAAATTATAATGCACCGTGCCGGTGGTTTTCAGGCCGATACGATCGATCGCGCAAGCAGAATTGCGTTTGCCGACTTCCGACATCAAGGGTCCCTTCTTCTGGATTCGCCGCACTTTGCCGGCGCGTTTCCGGCGAGCCCGCGTTAGGGGCTGAGACGGTGAGAACCAGAAAACTCGAATGATATCAAATCATTAATCGATTTAAAAATTTTGAAAGTTGTTTAAATCGTTTATATGTGCAAAAAATCACGGTGGTTGCCCAAAGGATTGGCACACAGTGTTCGTCCAACCCGTGTAGAGGTTCCGATGGGGCCGCCGGCAAGCCGTCCGCGACAGCGGGTGGAGCCTGTGCCACATTTTGTACCTAATTTGTCCTGCAAAAGCCCCTTCTCTAAGACAGAAGGGACAGCTCATGAGGGAGCCGCTTGAAATGGCAACAATCGCGCTTGTCGATGACGACCGCAACATTCTGACATCGGTGTCGATCGCCCTCGAGTCCGAGGGGTATCGCGTCGAGACCTACACGGATGGTGCGTCGGCGCTGGAAGGCCTGGCGGCGCGGCCGCCGAATCTCGCCATCCTCGACATCAAGATGCCGCGCATGGACGGCATGGAGCTGTTGCGCCGGATGCGGCAGAAGTCCGACCTACCGGTGATCTTCCTGACCTCGAAGGACGATGAGATCGATGAGCTTTTCGGCCTCAAGATGGGCGCCGACGATTTCATCCGCAAACCGTTCTCGCAGCGCCTGCTGGTCGAGCGGGTGCGCGCCGTGCTGCGCCGCGCCAGCGCCCGCGAAGCTGCGGCAAAGGCGCCCAGCCAGCAGGCCCGTTCGCTGGAACGCGGCCAGCTGGTCATGGACCAGGAACGCCATACCTGCACCTGGAAGGGCGAGCCGGTGACGCTGACGGTCACCGAATTTCTCATCCTGCACTCGCTGGCGCAGCGCCCCGGCGTGGTAAAAAGCCGTGATGCGCTGATGGATTCGGCCTATGATGAGCAGGTCTATGTCGACGACCGCACCATCGATAGCCACATCAAGCGGCTGCGCAAGAAGTTCAAGGCCGTCGATGACGACTTCGAAATGATCGAAACCCTTTACGGAGTCGGATACCGGTTCCGCGAAGCTTGAGTTGATGCATGTCGCCCAAAAGTGGTCGCGTTTTTGGGACGACGACATGCATAAAACCAAAGACTAGGCGGGAGCTGCTATTCGATGGCAGTGGATGTACAGCGGAGCAGACGAACGAGCGCTGTCAGGCGGTCGCGGATTCTGCCCGCATTCCTGTCGAGGTTGACGGTGCCGATGCGCCGCTTCCTCGGCCACCACATCTTTTCCAGCCTGACCCGGCGCATCCTGTTCCTCAACCTGGCCGGCCTCGCCGTGCTGGTCACCGGCATCCTCTATCTCAACACCTTCCGCGACGGGCTGATCGACGCCCGCGTCGAAAGCCTGATGACGCAGGGCGAGATCATCGCCGGCGCCATTGCCGCGTCGGCAACGGTCGAGACCGATTCGATCAGCATCGATCCGGAAAAACTGCTCGAACTGCAGGCCGGTGAAAGCCTGGGGCCGGGCTCAGACCAGCTCGACAATCTGGATTTCCCGATCAATCCCGAGCGCGTCGCGCCGGTGCTGCGGCGGCTGATTTCGCCGACGCGCACCCGGGCCCGCATCTATGACCGCGACGCCAATCTGCTGCTCGATTCGCGCCATCTCTATTCGCGCGGCCAGATCCTGCGCTACGACCTGCCGCCGGTCGAGGACGAGCAGCCGGATATGCTGGAGCGCGTGCAGAAATTCGTCTTCGACTTCTTCCGCAACAAGGACCTGCCCGTCTACCATGAGCAGCCCGGCGGCAACGGTGCGGCCTTCCCGGAAGTGGTCAAGGCGCTGACCGGCAGTCCATCGACGATCGTGCGGGTGAGCGAACAAGGCGAGCAGATCGTTTCGGTGGCGGTGCCGATCCAGCGCTTCCGCGCCGTTCTCGGCGTGCTGATGCTGTCGACGGAAGGCGGCGACATCGACAAGATCGTCGCCGCCGAGCGCAAGGCTATTTTGCGCGTGTTCGGCATCGCCGCCCTGGTCACCGCCATCCTGTCGATGCTGCTCGCATCCACCATCGCCAATCCGCTGCGCCGGCTATCGGCGGCGGCAGTGCGGGTGCGGCGCGGCGTCAAGAGCCGCGAGGAGATCCCCGACTTTTCCGACCGCCAGGACGAGATCGGCAATTTGTCGGTCGCGGTGCGCGACATGACCAATGCGCTCTATGCCCGCATCGAGGCGATCGAAAGCTTCGCCGCCGATGTCTCGCACGAGCTGAAGAACCCGCTGACCTCGCTGCGCAGCGCGGTGGAGACCTTGCCGCTGGCCAAGAACGACAATTCACGCGGCAGGCTGATGGAGATCATCCAGCACGATGTCCGGCGTCTCGACCGGCTGATCACCGACATTTCCGATGCCTCGCGCCTCGACGCCGAACTGGCGCGTGAGGATGCCGCCACGGTCGATTTGAAGAAATTCATTACCGATCTCGTCGCCGTGTCGCGCGAAGCGACGCGCAACAAAAAGGCTGTCGAGATCGAATTCAAGGCCGCCAAGCTGCCGCAAGGCGTCAAAGGCTATTTCGTCACCGGCCATGATCTGAGGATCGGCCAGGTCATCACCAATCTGATCGAGAATGCCCGCTCCTTCGTGCCGGAGGACCACGGCCATATCGCCATTTCCCTGGCACGCTCGGGCAAGGTCAACATCGTCACCGTCGACGACAACGGCCCCGGAATCCGCGCCGACGCCATCGACCGCATCTTCGAGCGCTTCTACACCGACCGCCCGGCGGGCGAGGCGTTCGGCCAGAATTCGGGGCTTGGCCTGTCGATATCCAGGCAGATCGTCGAAGCCCATGGCGGCACGCTGACCGCCGAGAACATCCCCGGCACCAAGCCCGGCGACATCAAGGGCGCGCGCTTCGTCGTTACGCTGCCGGCCGAAGGCTGATCGCGGCTGCGCATGCCCGATCCCACCGCGGAACCCGAGAACATCCATGCCACCGCAGTCCTGATTGGCGAGCGGGGCGTCCTGATCACCGGGCCGTCCGGCTCGGGCAAGACAACGCTGGCGCTGGCGCTCATCGACCATTTCAGCCGGCTCGGGCTGTTTGCGCGGCTGATCGGCGACGACCAGCTGTTTGTCGCGGCGCGTTTCGGGCGGCTGGTCTGCCATGCGCCCGCCAGCATTGCCGGCCTCGCAGAGGTGCCCGGACTTGGTCCGAAGCCGCTTTTGTTCCAACCTGTGGGAGTCATCGACCTTACGATCCAGCTGGTTGCCGCTAACGCTGTGGAGCGTTTCCAGGAAGAGTCGAGCGCGACCATTGCCGGCTGTGTGGTGCCGCGCATCGACCTCGTTCAGCGCAACGTCACTGCGGCTTTGCCGGCGGTAATGGCGCGGCTGGCGATTGCGCCTTTCGTATGATCCGCCGCCGGTTTTTTGCTGCAATGCGTCAAATTGGCCATGGCCGACGCAATTTTGGGCTTGTCAACGCGCCGCGCGTCGACAAGATAGCGCTCCCGCCGCCTGGGATGGCCGGCGAGCATAAAAAGCGCCTGTGAAGCGGCGATGACGGGAGCCACCATAGAATGATCGGACTCGTGCTTGTAACGCACGGTCAACTGGCCGCCGAGTTCCGCCATGCCGTGGAACATGTCGTGGGGCCACAAGACAATTTCGAAACCGTGGCAATCGGCGCCGATGACGATATGGAGCAGCGTCGGCGCGATATCGTCGACGCCGTCGGCCGCGTCGACACCGGGACCGGGGTCATCGTTCTGACCGATATGTTCGGCGGCACGCCTTCCAACCTCGCCATTTCGGTGATGGAATCCGGTCGCACCGAGGTCATCGCCGGCATGAACCTGCCGATGCTGATCAAGCTGTCGTCGATCCGCAAGGGCGACAACATGGCGACCGCGCTCGACGAGGCGCAGGCCGCGGGGCGCAAATACATCAATGTCGCAAGTCAGCTGCTGAGCAGCAAATGAACGCGCTGTCGCCCGGTGAGATCGTGCGCGAGTTCCCGATCGTCAACCAGCGCGGCCTGCATGCGCGCGCCTCGGCGAAGTTCGTCCAGGTCGCCAGCGGCTTCGACGCCACCGTCCATGTCGAGAAGGATGGTCTCAAGGTCGGCGGCACCTCGATCATGGGGCTGATGATGCTGGCGGCGAGCCCCGGTTATTCGATCCGCGTCACCGCCAGCGGCGCTGAAGCCGCAGCGGCGATGGACGCGCTGGAGCAGCTGGTCGCCTCGCGCTTCGGCGAAGAGTGCTGAAGTTTTTGCTTTGAACGCCGTTGTCCCAAAACCGCGGGATACTTTGGGCGGCATGCATCCCCGTAAAACACATACGCGCATAAAGATTTCTTTATATCCCATTGTCGTCTTGGCGGCGATCTGCTAGTCAGGCCGGCATTCCGCGCCCTTCGACGCGCCGTGTGGCGCAGGCGCATTCTGAAGACAAATCACACCGGAGCACTGCCATGACAGGTAGCAAGGACTATGTGGTCGCCGACATCTCGCTTGCCGGCTGGGGCCGCAAGGAACTCGATATCGCCGAAACCGAAATGCCGGGCCTGATGGCCTGCCGCGAGGAATTCGGCGACAAGAAGCCGTTGAAAGGTGCGCGCATCACCGGCTCGCTGCACATGACCATCCAGACTGCGGTGCTGATCGAGACGCTGAAGGCGCTTGGCGCCGATATCCGCTGGGCCTCGTGCAACATCTTCTCGACCCAGGACCATGCGGCCGCAGCCATCGCCGAGGCCGGCATCCCGGTGTTCGCCGTCAAGGGCGAGTCGCTCGAGGAGTATTGGGACTACACCGACAGGATCTTCCAGTGGGCCGATGGCGGCCTCTCCAACATGATCCTCGACGATGGCGGCGACGCCACGATGTACATACTGATCGGCGCCCGCGCCGAGGCCGGCGAGGACGTGCTGTCCAACCCGCAGAGCGAGGAAGAGGAATACTTCTACGCCCAGGTCAAGAAGCGCCTGAAGGCCTCGCCCGGCTTCTTCACCAAGCAGAAGGAAGCCATTCGCGGCGTCACCGAAGAGACGACGACGGGCGTCAACCGGCTCTACCAGCTGCAGAAGAAGGGCCTGCTGCCGTTCCCCGCGATCAACGTCAACGACTCGGTCACCAAGTCGAAGTTCGACAACAAATATGGCTGCAAGGAATCGCTGGTCGACGGCATCCGCCGCGGCACCGACACCATGATGGCCGGCAAGGTTGCGGTCGTCTGCGGCTATGGCGACGTCGGCAAGGGCTCGTCGGCTTCGCTCAAGGGCGCCGGCGCCCGCGTCAAGGTCACCGAAGTCGATCCGATCTGCGCGCTGCAAGCGGCGATGGACGGCTTTGAAGTCGTCACGCTGGAAGATGCCGCACCGACCGCCGACATCGTCATCACCACCACCGGCAACAAGGATGTCGTCACCCTCGACCACATGCGCTCGATGAAGGACATGGTGATCGTCGGCAATATCGGCCACTTCGACAATGAGATCCAGGTCGCGTCGCTGCGCAACCTGCAATGGACCAACGTCAAGCCGCAGGTCGACATGATAACCTTCCCGGACGGCAAGCGGATGATCCTGCTGTCCGAGGGGCGCCTGCTCAACCTCGGCAACGCGACCGGTCATCCGAGCTTCGTGATGTCGGCTTCGTTCACCAATCAGGTGCTGGCGCAGATCGAGCTCTACACCAAGCCCGGCCAGTACCAGAACCAGGTCTATGTGCTGCCCAAGCACCTCGACGAGAAGGTGGCGCGTCTGCATCTCGACAAGCTTGGAGCCCGCTTGACCGAACTTTCCGGCGAACAGGCCGCCTATATCGGCGTGACCCCGCAGGGTCCGTTCAAGCCGGAACACTACCGCTATTAGCCAAAGCGGCGTTTACCACTAGATATTGAAGCCGGGCGATTGACTTTTCGCCCGGCTTCTTTTTTGCGCGGATGATTCTTCACGCCGATTCCAGCACGCGCTATTGTGCTGATTCGTGGGCCGGGGACGAGGCCGGCGTACGCATCGAGAGCATGATTCGAACCGAAGGACCGCGTCAGCGAAAAGTGGGAAGCGGTTTTCGGAAAAGATCATGCCCTTTAGAAAAGAGTTAGGTCAGAAGGGCGTTTCCATCAAACGTGATCCTGATCTGGGCGGTCTTGCATTCAGGCGGCGAAGAGGACCAAGGCATGCCGGGGGAAAACCCGCCTCGCGCGGGATCGGCCGTTTCCGGCGGCCATGACGATTCCGATAGCAATGGCTCCGTCACGACAGGCGGTGGCCTGAAGAGGCGCGTTGGCGCCCGCACCGCCGGCTTTCTTGCCACCTCAGCTCTTGCCGGCCCGCTCACCTCGTTTGCCGCCCATGCCGAGCCGGCCATTGCGCAGAAGGCCGGACTGTCGGTCAGCGCGGTCGAAGTCATCCAGCTCGCCATGTTCGTCGGCGTCATGGGCGCGGCACTGGTCTCGGCCATCTTCCTGATCCGCGAAAGAGCCCGCACCTCGGCGCAGAATGTCGAACTCAGAGCCCGCATTGCCGACATCAATGCGGCGCTGCAGCGCTCCGAGGCGCTGCTCAATCTGCGTGACCAGCGCGTCATCGTCTGGGCGTCGGAGAACAAGAAGCCGGAGCTGATCGGCACGCTGCCGCTGGAAAGCGGTGCGCCGGACGACCGTGCAGCCTTCCTCGCCTTCGGCCGCTGGCTGATGCCGCGCTCGGCGGCGGCGCTCGAAAATGCCGTCGCTGGTCTGCGCGAGAAAGCGAAACCCTTTGATCTCGTGATCGAATCGCAGGCCGGGGCGCCGCTTGAAGTGCATGGCCGCAAGAGCGCCGCGCATGTGCTGGTGCGCTTCGTCTCGCTGTCGGAAACTCAGAGGAGCCAAGCCAGGCTGAAGATCGAGAACCAGCGGCTGGCCGCCGACTACGAGACCATGATCGGCCTGCTCGACGCCTTGCCGATGCCGGCCTGGCTGCGCGCCACCGACGGGCGGCTGAAATGGGTCAACCGTGCCTATGCCGGAGCGGTCGAGGCACCGAACGCCGAGACCGCGGTGCGCGAAGCCAAGGAATTCCTCGGCGCCCAGGCGCGCGAACAGATCGCCGCGCAGCACAAATCGCGCCCGATCTTCGAACAGACGCTGTCGACGGTGATCGAGGGCGACCGCCGGGTGTTCGCCGTCACCGACTTCGCCGGTGCCGACGGCTCGGCCGGTCTTGCCTGCGACACCAGCGCCACCGAAACCATTCGCGGCGAATATGAGCGCACGGTGCGCAGCCATGCCGACACGCTCGACCAGCTCAACACGGCGGTGGCGATCTTCGATGCCAACGAGAAGTTGCGCTTCTTCAACCAGGCGTTCCAGAAACTGTGGGGGCTGGACCCGGGCTTCCTGCACAGCGCGCCCGACAATGCGCTGCTGCTCGACCGGCTGCGCAGCGAAGGCAAGATCGCCGAGCAGCCGGAATGGCGGCGCTGGAAAGAAGGCCTGCTTGGCGCCTACCGCGCGGTGGAATCGCAAGAGCATTGGTGGCATCTGCCCGACGGCAAGACCATCCGCGTGGTGGCCAACCCGCAGCCGAAGGGCGGCGTGACCTGGGTGTTCGAGAACCTGACCGAGAAGATGGACCTCGAAAGCCGCTACCAGACGGCGGTGCGGGTCCAGGGCGAAACGCTCGACAATCTGGCCGAAGGCGTCGCCGTGTTCGGTCCCGATGGGCGGCTGCGCCTGTCGAACCCGGCCTTTGTCGCGCTGTGGGGACTGAGCCAGGATGTGATCAAGCCCAACGTCCATGTCTCGGCGATCCGCGATCTCAGCGACCAGCGCGCCGTCGACAGCCCGTGGGGCGGGTTCGTCGCCGCCATCACCGGTTTCGACGACGAGCGCCGCGACCGCCATGGCCAGACCGAACTGAAGAACGGCACAGTGCTCAGCTACGCCGTCATCCCGCTGCCCAACGGCCAGGTGATGATGACCTTTGTGGACGTCACCGACAGCGTCAATGTCGAGCGCGCGCTGAAGGACAAGAACGAAGCGCTGCAGAAATCCGACCAGCTGAAGAACGAGTTCGTGCAGCACGTCTCCTACGAGCTGCGCTCGCCGCTGACCAACATCATCGGCTTCACCGAGCTTCTGTCGCTGCCGGCGACCGGGCCGCTCAGCCCAAAGCAGCGCGAATATGTCGAGCATGTCGGCTCGTCATCCTCGGTGCTGCTCACCATCGTCAACGACATACTCGACCTCGCCACCGTCGACGCCGGCATCATGCAGCTCGACATTTCGGAAGTAAGCGTCGAGCGCACCATCGAGGCCGCGGCCGAACTGGTCGCCGACCGGCTGCAAGAGCATTCGATCAAGCTCCGGATCGACGCCGCTGCGGCGCCGAAGAGTTTTCACGGCGACGAGACCCGGGTTCGCCAGATCCTCTACAATCTGCTCAGCAACGCCGCCAATTACGCGCCGGAGGCGAGCACTATCACGCTTGCCTGCCGGCATTTGGAGCAAGGTGTGGAATTCTCCGTCCATGACAACGGCCCCGGCATGCCGCCGGACCTGCTCGATTCGGTGTTCCGCCGCTTCGAGCCGCGCACCAATGGCGGGCGCCGGCGCGGTGCGGGCTTAGGCCTGTCGATCGTCAAGAGCTTTGTCGAGCTGCACGGCGGCAGCGTGCGCATCGAGACCGGCAAGGACAAGGGCACCACCGTCATCTGCACCTTCCCCGATGCACCGTCGGGCATCCGCGCCGCGGCCGAGTAGCGCGCTCGATGACCGTTGTTGTGCTGGAGCGTTTTCTCGCCGACGAGGCTGCGACCGCAAGGCTCGGCGAAGACCTGGCCATGGCGCTGCGGCCGGGCGACGTGCTGGCGCTCAAGGGCGATCTCGGCGCCGGCAAGTCGACGCTGGCGCGGGCCCTGATCAGGGCGCTGGCCGATGATGCCGGCCTCGATGTGCCGAGCCCTACCTTCACCTTGGTGCAAAGCTACGACACGCGCATCCCCGTGCACCATTTCGATCTCTATCGCCTGTCCTCGGCCGGCGAGATGGACGAGCTGGGTTTCGACGAGGCGCTGCTGCAGGGCGCTGCCCTTGTCGAGTGGCCGGAACGGGCGGAGGCCGCTCTTCCGAGAACGTCGATCTGGATCGAACTCGTCCATCAGGACGAAGGACGATTGGCGAAACTATCGGGCCAAGGCGTTGCCTTCGAACGCGTGGCCCGATCGCTGGCGATGCGCGATTTCCTCAAAACGGCCGGTTGGGGCGACGCCGCGCGGCGCCATTTCGTCGGCGACGCCTCGGCGCGCTCTTACGAGATTGTTTCGCTCGCCGGCCTTGCGCCGCGCGTGCTGATGAATTCGCCAAGGCTGGTGCTGGGGCCGCCGGTGCGCGACGGCAAGCCCTATGCCGTGATCGCCCACACGGCGCAGTCGGTCACCGCTTTCGTCGCCATCGACAAGGCGCTGCTGGCGCAAGGTGTCAGTGTCCCAAAAATCCATGCCGAGGATCTCGAACGGGGCTTTCTGCTGCTGGAGCATCTGGGCTCGGAAGGTTTTCTCGACGGCAATGATGAGCCGGTGGCCGAGCGCTACGCGGCAGCGGCCGAATTGCTGGCGATGATGCATGGGAAGACCTGGCCGCAGCGCATGGAGGCCGTGCCGGGCGTCTTCCACGAGGTGCCGCCCTTCGATCGCGCCGCCATGCTGATCGAAGCCGATCTCTTGGTCGATTGGTATGTGCCGATGGTGACCGGCAGCCCGGCAAGCGAGGCTTTACGCGCCGGCTATCACAGGGAATGGAACGCGGTTCTCGATCGGCTGGACACACAGGAATACACGCTGATGCTGCGCGACTTCCATTCGCCCAACATCATCTGGCGCGGTGACCGCAAAGGCCACGACCGGCTGGGCATCGTCGATGTCCAGGACGCGCTGATGGGTCCGGCGGCCTATGACGTTGCGTCGCTGGCCATGGATGCCCGCGTCACCGTTTCGCCCGATATTGAGCAGCGGACCGTGGACGCCTATGTCGCTGCGCGCCACGCCGCCGGCGGCTTCGATGAGGACGCCTTCCGCGCGGCCTATGCGATCATGGCGGCGCAGCGCAATTCGAAGATCCTCGGCATTTTCGTGCGGCTCGAAAAGCGCGACGGCAAGCCCTATTATCTCCGACACCTGCCGCGCATCCGCGATTATCTCAGGCGGGCGCTGGCGCACCCGGCGCTGGCTCAGTTGAAGGAGTTTTACATGGCACATGGCCTGCTGGAGGAACGGCTCCCGTGACCTTGACCACAGCGATGGTGCTGGCGGCTGGTCTTGGCAAGCGCATGCGGCCGATCACCGACACCATGCCGAAGCCGCTGGTGCGGATCGCCGGCAGGACCTTGCTCGACTGGGGGCTGGACAGTCTCGAAGCGGCCGGCGTCGAGAAAGCCATCGTCAACGTGCACTATCTGCCGGACCAGATCGTCGCCCATATCGCCCACAGGCGGGCGCCAAAGATCGTCATTTCCGACGAGCGCGACGCACTGCTGAATTCGGCGGGTGGCATCGTCAAGGCATTGCCGCTGCTGGGCAGCGACCCCTTCTACATCATCAACGCCGATACGTTCTGGATCGACAGCGGCCAGCCCAGCCTCGAGCGCCTTGCCCTTGCATGGGACGGCGCGAAAATGGATATTCTGCTGATGCTTACCGATCTCGACTCGGCCACCGGACACGGTGTCGGCACGGATTTCCTGATGGCGCCGGATGGCGGCCTGCGGCGCTCGAAAGGCGATCCGGCCGGGTTGATCTATGCCGGAGCGGCAATCGTCAATCCCGCCATCTTCAGGGATGCGCCGGCCGGGGCGCATTCGCTCAACACCCATTTCGACAAGGCAATCGCCTCTGGCCGTCTGTTCGGCATGCAGATGCGCGGAAGCTGGATCACCGTCGGCACTCCCGACGCCATTCCGCAGGCGGAAGCGGCCGCCGCCGAAGCTCTCGCGAAGGTGGTATGAGCGGCGCGCGCCGCGTTCTTTCGATCCCGCCCGGAGCGCCATTCCTGCCGACTCTGGCCGAGGCCTTGCTGGCCGGACGGCTGGTGCCCGGCTTCCGGTTCGACGGCGATCCGCTGGCGCTGGCTGATGTCACCATCTATGTGCCGACACGGCGCGCGGCCCGTGCGCTGCGCGGCGCTTTTGTCGACGCGCTTTCGGGACCGGGGGGGAGCCGCCGTTCGGCGATCCTGCCGGTCATCCGCCCGCTCGGAGAGTTCGACGAGGACGAAGCCGCCTTCGACGCCGGCACGGCGACCGAGCTTGAAATGGCGCCGCCGATCGCAGCCATCGAACGCCTGCTGCTACTGGCGCCGCTGGTGCGGGCCTGGAAGCGCACCTTGCCGGCGCATGTCCTTGATATGTTCAACGAAGAGATCGTCGTGCCGGCCTCCGCCGCCGATGCGATCTGGCTGGCGCGCGACCTCGCCCGGCTGATGGACGAGATCGAAACCGAAGGCACGGACTGGACCAGGCTTGCCGATCTGGTCACCGGCAATCTTGCCGGATGGTGGCTTGTGACGCTCGATTTCCTCCGTATCGTCACCGAGGCCTGGCCGAAATTGCTGGAGGAGCGCGACCGCTCCAACCCGGCCGCGCACCGCAATGCGCTGATCCGGCGCGAGGCGAAGCGGCTGGAACGCAACCCGCCCAAAGGCCCGGTGATCGCCGCCGGCTCGACGGGCTCTATTCCCGCCACGGCCGAACTGCTTGCCACGGTCGCCAGCCTGCCCAACGGCGCCGTGGTGCTGCCCGGGCTCGATGGGATGCTGGACGAACCGTCTTTTGCCGCGATTGGGGCGCCCGGTGCGCGGCCGGCACTGCTTGGCCACCCGCAATACGGCATGGCCAAGCTGATCGGCAAGATTGGCGTGCTGCGTGGCGATGTCGAGGAAGTGGTCTCCGCCGAGCCCGCACTGGCGCTCCGCGCGGCCCTTGTCGGCGAGGCGCTGCGGCCGGCCGAGACCACGGAATTATGGGCCGAGACCCGCATATGCTTCAACGCCGTAGACATCGCCGAGGCCTTCGCCGACGTGACGCTGGTCGAAGCCGCCAGCGAACGCGACGAGGCGGCGGCGATCGCCATCGCGCTGAAAACTGCCGTGGAACAGCCGGGGCACAGGGCAGCGCTCGTTACCGGCGACCGCGGGCTGGCGCGGCGCGTCTCGGCCGAGCTGTTGCGCTTCGGCGTGATCGCCGACGATTCCGGCGGCACGCCGCTCGCCAACACGCCTGCAGCCAGCCTGCTGCGGCTCACACTTCACGCGGTATTCCGGCCCGGCGATCCCGTCGGCCTTTTGTCGCTGCTCAAGCATCCGCTGCTCGGGCTCGGACTTGAGCGCACCGGCGTGCGCCATGCCGCCGAGCTCATCGAACTCGTGGCGCTGCGCGGCGG
Source organism: Mesorhizobium sp. M0626 (assembly GCF_040320665.1). NCBI lineage: Bacteria > Pseudomonadati > Pseudomonadota > Alphaproteobacteria > Hyphomicrobiales > Phyllobacteriaceae > Mesorhizobium > Mesorhizobium sp. M0626. The sequence continues at coordinate 237,789 of NZ_JAMYQD010000009.1, forward strand.
CACCGGACGCCCCGACATCGCCGCCTTGCCAGCACTGTTCGAGGAGCGTCTCGCCGGGCTGAGCGGGGACAAGCGCCAGCCCTTCTGGTTTTCGCGCCTGAGCGTGCGCGGCATCGACGATGCCCGCGATATGCTGAGCCGGCTTGTGGCGGCGCTGGCGCCGCTGACCGCCTTTCGCGGTGAAGAGAATGCCGATCTCGTCGCGTTGACCAGAGCGAGCGTCGCCGCGCTGGAAAATCTCGGCCGCACGGCGGAGGGCAGCCTGGCTGAATTTTATGCCGGCGACGCCGGCGAGAAACTCGCCGAGCTGCTGCGCGGTGTGGTCGCCGCGTCTGCATCGTTCGACTTCCCGGCCGACGAATGGCCTGATGTGATGGACGCGCTGGTAGCACCGGAAACGGTCAAGCCGGGGCAAGGCACAGACCGCAACATCGCGATATGGGGCGCGCTGGAGGCACGGCTGCAGAGCGTCGACACGCTTGTCATTGGCGGGCTGAACGAAGGCGTGTGGCCACGCAAGCCGGAAAGCGATCGCTTCATGTCGCGGTTGATGAAGACCGGCATCGATCTCGAGCCGCCAGAGCGCCGTATCGGCCTTGCCGCCCACGACTTCCAGATGGCGATGGGGGCGAAAAAGGTGGTGCTGACGCGCTCCGCCCGAGCCAGCGACGCACCGGCGGTGCCGTCGCGCTGGCTGCAGCGCATCCTCACCTTCATCGGCAAGGATCCGGCGGCCGCATTGCGCGGGCGCGGCGACGAATTGCTTGCCTGGGCGCGCGCGCTCGATGCCGGCGAGCGGCAGCATTTCGCGCCGCGACCGCAGCCGAAACCGCCGCTGAGCATGCGGCCCACCCACTTCTCGGTGACCGCGATCGAGACGCTGCGCCGCGACCCCTATGCGGTCTATGCAAGGCGTATTCTGAGCCTTCTGCCGCTCGAACCGGTGATCCGCGATCCCGGTGCGGCCGAGCGCGGCACGCTGTTTCATGACATCCTGCATCTGTTCTCGACAGAGGTGGCGGATCCCCGCGCGCCCGAAGCTCTGGAACGCCTCATCGCTGCCGGCCGGACCTGCTTTGCCGAGATCGCCCTGCCCGCCGACGTCGAGGCTGTGTGGTGGCCGCGCTTCGAAAAGCTTGCCGCCAACATCATCGAATGGGAGCGCGGCCGCGCTCCCGCCGTCGCCCGGCGGCATGCCGAGGAGCGCGCCGAAAAGACCGCTGTCGGCCGCACCGGCGTGACGCTGTCCGGCTATGCCGACCGCGTCGACCTTTTGGCCGGTGGCATGGCCGACATTCTCGACTACAAGACCGGCTCGTCCCCGTCCAAGGCGCAGGCCCACACGCTGCTGGCGCCACAGCTGGCGCTCGAAGGGGCGCTGCTCCGGCGCGGCGCCTTCAAGGGGCTTGGCGCGCGCGAGCCCTCCCAGCTCGCATTCGTGCGGCTGAAGCCGAATGGCGAAGTGTTCGAGGAATCCATCCTCGACTACAACCGCCAGCCTCGGACCGCCGAAGACCTCGCCGAGGAGGCTTGGGCGCGGTTGGAAAAGCTGCTGGTCCACTATGCCGATCCGACGACCGGCTATCTGTCGCGGGCGCTGCCTTTTCGCGAGGGCGAGAGCGATGGCGATTACGACCATCTGGCGCGCGTGCTCGAATGGTCGGCCGGCGGCGACAGCGATGACGAGGCGGGGGAGGCATGAAAAAAGCCTATCCCATCCCCAGCGAAACCGCCGCCAGCCAGGCGCGCGCCTCCGACCCGAAGAACTCGGCCTGGGTGTCCGCCAATGCCGGCTCGGGCAAGACGCATGTGCTGGCCCAGCGCGTCATCCGGCTGCTGCTCAACGGCACCGATCCGTCGAAGATCCTGTGCCTGACCTATACGCGGGCGGCCGCCGCCAACATGTCGAACCGCGTGTTCTCGACCCTGTCGGAATGGACGGCGCTCGGCGATGCCGAGCTTGCCACAAAGATTGAGGCGGTGGACGGCCGCCGACCCGACCGCGACACGATGCGGCGGGCGCGCCGGCTGTTTGCCGAAGCGCTGGAAACGCCGGGCGGGCTGAAGATCCAGACCATCCACGCCTTCTGCGAATCGGTGCTGCACCAGTTTCCGCTGGAGGCCAACATCCCGGCGCATTTCGAAATGCTCGATCCGCAGATGGAGGCCTCGCTGTTTGCTGGCGCCCGCCGGGACATGATTTCGGGCACGTCAGCCGGAGACACCGGACTGGCCGAGGCCTTCGCCACCGTGCTGGAGCGCGGCGGCGAACACGGACTCGATGCGCTGCTCGCCGAAATCGTGCGCAAGCGCGACGGCTTACGCGGCTTCATCGGTGCGGTCCGGCGCGACGGCGGCGGCTTTCAGGCCCTGTTCGACGAATTCCATTTTCGCCCCGGGCAGAGCGCCGAAGACATAGCGGCATCGGTATGGCCGCTGCCGGGTTTCCTGCCGGACTTCTTTGCAGTGTTCGCCAGTGCCGCCGAGACCACCGACGCCCGCACCGTGCTCAACAATCTCTTGCCCTATGCCCGCTTGGCCTTTGCCGAGACGGACCCGACCCGCCGGCTGCAGATGCTCGGCAAAGCCTTTCTCAAGGCCGATGGCGACCCCTATGATCCCTCAAAGTTGTTCAAGAAGGCGCTGCTCGGCCGGCTGCCCGACCTTCCCGAGCGCTATCTGGCGGCCGTCAAGTCGATAACAGACGTCTCCGACCGGCTGGCGCTGTTCCGGATGCTGGAAGGCACGGTCGCGGCGTTGACCATAGCCGACTGGCTGATCGTGCGGTACGAGCGCCTGAAGCGCAGCCGCGGCTTTCTCGATTTCAACGACCTCATCACCCGCACCGTCAACCTTCTGGCGCGGCCGGATGCCGGACCCTGGGTGCAGTACAAGCTCGACCAGGGTATCGACCACATCCTGCTGGACGAGGCGCAGGACACCAGCCCCGACCAATGGGAGGTGGTGAAGCGGCTGGCGGAGGAGTTCTTTGCCGGCCACGGCCAGCGCGGCACGACCAATCGCACGGTGTTCGCCGTCGGCGACGAAAAGCAGTCGATCTATTCCTTTCAGGGTGCCGCGCCGGATTCCTTCGCCGACAGCCGGCTCTTGTTTTCCGGACGCGTGAACGCCGCCAATGCTTCGTTTGCCGACCTGAAACTGACCTGGTCGTTCCGGTCGACCGACGACGTGCTTGCCGCCGTCGACCGCATCTTTGCCGATCCGGGCGTGCGGCGCGGCATCAGCCATGACCCCGATCCGCTCGACCACAAGGCGATCCGCAACGACGCGCCTGGCTATGTCGAGGTCTGGCCGTCGCTCGGCGCTGACGCCGTCGAGGAGCCCGACGACTGGACGTTGCCGGTCAATCATGCCAGCGCGCCGGCGGTGCGGGTGGCCGAGCACGTGGCTGCGACCATCCAGACCTGGCTCAAGGACCGCGAGATCATCGAGGGCAAGGGACGCAGGCTGAGGGCCGGCGACATTCTTGTGCTGGTGCGCAAGCGCGACCGCTTCGTCCATGCGCTGTCGCGCGCGCTGAAGGACCGCGATATTCCCGTCGCCGGCGCCGACCGGCTGAGCCTGCCCGGCCACATCGCGGTCAAGGACCTGATCGCACTCGGCCATTTCCTCATCCAGCCGCAGGATGACCTGTCGCTCGCCGCCGTGCTGCGCAGCCCGGTTTTCGACGTGTCGGAGGAGACGCTTTTTACGCTTGGCGCCGGACGGCCAGCCGGAACATCGCTGATCGCCTCACTACGCCAGCATGCTGGCGACAATACCGCGCTGACCGATGTCGTTGCCCGGCTCGACGGCTGGGCCAACGAGGCGGCGTTCCGGCCGGTGTTCGAATTCTACGCCGGGGTGCTGGCGCGCGACGGCCTGCGCAAGAAGATGATCGCCCGGCTTGGACCGGAAGCCGGCGACATCCTCGACGAATTCCTGAGTTTCTGCCTGGCCGAGGAACGCACCGGACTGCCGGGGCTGGAGGCCTTCCTGGCGACGCTGGAAAACACCGGCCCGGAGATCAAGCGCGAGATGGACCAGACGCGCGACGAGGTCCGCGTCATGACCGTGCACGCCGCCAAGGGCCTGGAAGCGCCTGTTGTCTTCCTGGTCGATGGCGGGTCGGCGCCGTTCAGCGACCAGCATCTGCCGCGGCTGATGCCGTTCGACGCTTCGGGCCGCAATTTCGACGGCAAGGGCTATCTCTGGCGCTCGGCCGCCGATGTCGCGAACGGCTTCTCCAAGGCGGCCTCGGCCAGGGCGCGGGAGCTTGCCGACGACGAATACCGCCGGCTGCTCTATGTCGGCATGACGCGCGCCGAGGACCGGCTGATCGTCTGCGGCTATCACGGCAAGCGTTCGCCGAGCACCGGCACCTGGCATTCGATTGTCAGCCGCGCGCTGCTTGCCGCGCCGGAAAGCACGGAGCGCCATCATCCCGCCAGCGGCGAGCCGGTGCATCGCTTCGTCATCACCAAGCTGCCGCCGGTGGCGCTGGCAGCCGCCGACGAGGCGCGGCTGCCGCAACCGCTTTTGCCGTTCTTGCCGGCAAACCTGTTTCGCCCTTTGCCGCCTTATGAAGAACTGCCGCGCCCGCTATCGCCCTCTGGCGCTTCGGCGCTGATCGACGAGGGCAAGGAGGCGGTCGTCGATACGCGTTCGCCGGTGCTGGACAGCGAAGCGGAGCCCGGTTTTGCCGTGATGCGCGGGCTGGCGCTGCACAAGCTGCTGCAGATGCTGCCCGGTTTTGCCGAAGACGAACGGCAAGGCGCGGCGGCGCAGTATCTCATTCGAGCCGGCGCCGACTGGCCGGAGGCCGAGCGCAACAAGGCGCTGGCTTCGGTGATGGCGATCCTCAGAGATTCGCGTTTTGCCGGACTGTTTTCGCCGTCGTCCCGCGCCGAAGTTGCTGTGATGGGCAGCCTTGAGGTCAAGGGCAGACTGCGCTCGATCTCCGGCAAGATCGACCGGCTGGCGGTGACGCCCGGGCGCGTATCGATCGTCGACTACAAGACCAACCGGCCGGCGCCCGCAGGCCTGGCCCAGGTGCCGCCGGCCTATATCCTGCAGCTGGCGCTCTACCGCGCGCTGCTCCAGCCGCTTTACCCCGGCCGCGCGGTGACGGCAGCACTGCTGTTCACCGAGGCACCGAGGCTTATCGAACTGCCGGCGCAGGCGATGGATGACGCCCTTGCCCGACTCACGGGAGCGTGACACAAGTTCTGCTTGAAGAAGGGCTGCTCAACCACCACATTTGGTGCGAGATAAATTTCGAAAGGATTTTCGCATGGCCACCGTCAAGGTCGACAAGAGCAATTTCCAGGCCGATGTGCTCAACGCCTCGCAGCCCGTAGTGGTGGATTTCTGGGCGGAATGGTGCGGCCCGTGCAAGATGATCGGTCCGTCGCTGGAAGAGATCGCCAACGAACTCGGCGACAAGATCAAGATCGCCAAGCTGAACATCGACGAGAACCCCGAGCTTGCCGCGCAGTTCGGCGTGCGCTCGATCCCGACGCTAATGATCTTCAAGGGCGGCGAAGTGGCCGACATGAAGGTTGGCGCTGCGCCGAAGACCGCGCTGTCGCACTGGATCAACGGCAGCCTCGCCTGAGCTGACTGATTTCCGAGATCCGAAGCCCGGCCCTCGCGCCGGGCTTTTTCTTTGGCGTCATCGCCCGGCCGCCTCTGGCCCTCGCATCGGCGCACTCCATGTCATCTGCTTGTTGCAGGACAGGAGAGACAAATGACCGGATCCGCCAAGGCCACCGTCTTCATCGACAATGAGCGCGTCATCGTCACCGAATATCGCTTCCAGCCCGGCGACAACACCGGCTGGCACCGGCATGGCCATGACTACGTCGTGGTGCCGCTGATGGACGGCAAGGTGAAGCTGGTGACCAAGGACGGCGAGAGTTTTGCTGAAATGAAGAAGGGCGCGCCCTACTTCCGCAAGGAAGGCGTCGAGCACGACGTCATCAGCGCCAATGACGGCGAATACGCCTTCATCGAGATCGAGCTGAAATAGGCCTCAGACTGGTGCCGCGGCCGCCGATGTCTATTTAGTTTGAGCCGCGGTTTTTTTGGCCTGCCTAGGCTTGCCGGGCTTCCGTCCGGTCGCGGGCTTCAGGACCTGCCCATATCCCTCTATAGCGCCCGTATACACACGTAGAGAAACGTCTCTCGGCTTACGAAATACGCGACACTGGGCTGGCCGGATGCATCATTGGGGCGCGTCGGTCTGTGGGCCACTCGAACAATTGGGTGCGGTGGCTCGATGGCTCCCGGTAACATCACATGATCGCCGACCCGCGGAGCATATTCAAATATCAGCTCCTCCGGCGGGTCGTTGTCGACGGTAACAAGACACTTCACAACCATTCGAGCTTGCCTCCATGCTTCGCCAAGCATATCGGGGCTTCTGCCCGAGGGGCAACCGCCCGATAGATTCCCCGGGCCAAAATACTACCAGTCGGCGATGCGATCCCCGCCGGTGAATTGCGCGCTTTTTGCGGTGTATTCGAACAGCTCGATCTTCACGCCGTTGGGGTCGCGGATCCAGGCCTGAAACGTGTCGTCGCAGGCATGCTTCTTGGCCGTGATATCAATGCCTTTCGACTTGATGTGGGCGATCGCCGCATCGATGTTTTCCACCTCAAGGCAGAAATGGTTGATCTGGTTGAGCTCGCTATGGCTGGTGCCGTCCTTCTGGAACACCTCGACATGGCTGCGGCCGCCGCAATTGAGGTAGAAGCCGAAGACCTTGTCGTCGCGCAGGAAATTGAACTGCGTGTCGAGGCCAAGCACGTCGCGGTAGAAGCTTCGCGTCGCCTCCAGATCATGCGCGAAGATGCAGACATGGGCGAGTTGCTTGACCTTGATCATGATGGGCTCCTCGCAGTGAAATGGCTTCAGGTTGGCGGCGTGCCGTTTTCGGCCAGCACCGCGCCGGCGAGATATAACGACCCCCCGATCAGGATGCGTGGCGCCGGCCCGTCCCAGGTGTCGCGCAGCAGCATCAGCGCACTGGCGACGGAACTGACCGGTTCGGCCGTGAGGCCGGCTTCGGTCGCCCGCACCGCCAGCTCGTCATTCGGCACGCCGGCATCGCTCATGCTCACCGGCACGGTGTAGACGTGCCGAGCCAGGCCCTTGAAGGCGTGGAAGTAGCCGCTCTGGTCCTTGGTGTTGATCATGCCGGAGATCAGAAACAGCGGCCGCGGGTTCTTTTCCTCCTGCTCGGCCAGCGCCTCGGCAATGACCATGCCGGCGCCCGGATTGTGGCCGCCGTCGAGCCAGATGTCGGCGCCCTTGGGCGCCAGCTCCATCAGCCGGCCCTGTACCAGTTTCTGCATGCGGCCCGGCCATGCGACGCTCGCCATCGCCTTCTCAGTGGCGCGATGACTGATTTCGAAACCGGTGGCCTTGACGGCGGCAATCGCTGCCGCCGCATTGGCGAACTGGTGGCGCCCGGGCAGGCGCGGTGGCGGCAGGTCCATCAGCCCGTCCTCATCCTGATAGACCATGCGGCCGTTTTCCTCGAAGGCGAGAAAATCCTGGCCGTAGACGAAGGTCGGGCAATCCAGCCGCTCGGCGGTTTCGATCAGCACTTGCAGCGCCGTCTCGCTCTCCTGCGCGCCGATGACCACCGGGCAGCCGCGCTTCATGATGCCGGCCTTTTCGGCGGCGATCAGTTCGACCCGGTCGCCGAGATAGGCTTCGTGATCCATCGACACCGGCATGATCACCGACACCGCCGGCCGGGCAACGACATTGGTGGCGTCGAAGCGGCCGCCAAGGCCGACCTCGATGATGGCGGCGGCAGCCGGATGCTCGGAAAACAGGATGAAGGTGACGGCGGTTAGGATTTCGAAGACGGTGATCTTCTGGCCGGCATTGGCCCGGGCGACGCGGGCGATGGCCTCGGCGAAGGTCTCGTCGTCGACCAGCCGGCCGCCGCCCTCGGCCGCCAGCCGGTAGCGCTCGGCCCAGTTCACCAGATGCGGCGAAGTGTGGACATGGACAAGGTGGCCGCCGGCTTCGAGCAGCGCGCGCGAAAAGGCCGCGCACGAGCCCTTACCGTTGGTGCCGGCGATATGGATGACCGGCGGCAGCCGCTCCTGCGGATTGCCGAGGCGTTCGAGCAGCCTTGTGATGCGGTCGAGCGAAAGGTCGAAGCCTTTCGGATGCAGCGCCATCAGGGCTTCGATTTCACGATCTGCGGCAAGCGTTGTCATGAGCGAATCCTACGCATGCGCGCAGGTGCACGCAATCGCGGTTTGCGGCCAGAAATGTCGCGTCAGGCTTGCGGGCGGGCTTCCGTCGGGATGACCGACGGCGGCAGGATTTCCGGCTCCAGCGGCTTTTGCTCCTGCGGCAGTTTGAGCAGGATTTTCAACAGCCGTGAAATCGTCTCGCGCAGTTCCAGCCGCGACACCACCATATCGACCATGCCGTGCTCCATCAGATATTCGGAGCGCTGGAAACCGTCCGGCAGTTTCTCCCGGATGGTCTGCTCGATGACGCGCGGGCCGGCAAAGCCGATCAGCGCGCCGGGCTCGGCAATGTGGACGTCTCCCAGCATGGCGTAGGAGGCGGTAACGCCGCCGGTGGTCGGGTTGGTCAAGACGACGATGTATGGCAGGCCGGCTTCCTTCAGCCGGTCGACGCCGATCGTGGTGCGCGGTAACTGCATCAGGGACAGAATGCCTTCCTGCATGCGCGCGCCACCGGAGGCGGCAAACAGGATCAGCGGCCGCTTGCGCTGCAAGGCGACCTCGAAACCGTGCACAATGGCGTCACCCGCGGCCATGCCGAGCGAGCCGCCCATGAAGGCGAAATCCTGCACCGTCACCACAACCGGCAGGCCTTTGACCGTGCCCAGCGCGTTGATGATGGCGTCTTCCAGGCCGGTCTTGGCCTTGGCGTCCTTCAGCCGGTCCGTGTAGCGCTTCTCGTCGCGGAACTTGAGCGGGTCCTGCATGACCTTGGGGTTCTCAAGCTGCTCGTATTTGCCGTCGTCGAGGAAGAATTTCAGCCGTTCCTTGGCCGAAATCTTCATGTGATGGCCCGATGACGGGATGACGAACTGGTTGGATTCCAGGTCCTTGTGAAACACCATCTCGCCGGTCTCGGGATCCTTGATCCAGAGATTCTCGGGCATGTCGGTGCGCCGACCGAGCATCGAATTGATCCTCGGGCGAACGTAATTGGTGATCCAGTTCATCGCTTCGGCTCCTGTCCTGACGAAGAGTTGGCTCGTGCATGTCGCCCAAAAGTGGGAACCGGTTTTGGGATAACGACTTGCACAAGGCCTAAGTAGGGAAACTATTCGGCAGCAGCAAGGCGGGCCGAACGCACGCCCTGAGACAGTCCGCTGACCAGGGTGGCGACGGCCTCGGCCGGGTCGGCGGTCTTCTCGCCCTTCGGTCCCAACACATTGGCGACCGCGTTGACGATCGCGGTGCCGACGACGACGCCATCGGCATTGGCGCCGATAATGCGCGCCTGCTCGGCGGTCTTGACGCCGAAGCCGACGCAGACCGGCAGATTGGTGTGGCCCTTGATGCGCTTGACCGCGGCGGCAACCTTGCCGGTGTCGGCCAAAGCCGAGCCGGTGATGCCGGTCATCGACACGTAATAGACGAAGCCCGACGTATTCTGCAGCACCTTGGGCAGGCGCTTGTCGTCGGTGGTCGGCGTTGCCAAGCGGATGAAGTTGATGCCGGCCTTCAGCGCCGGAATGCAGAGTTCTTCGTCCATCTCCGGTGGCAGGTCGACGACGATCAGCCCGTCAATGCCGCTGGCGATGGCGTCCTTGAGGAAGCGATCGACACCGTAGATGTAGATCGGGTTGTAGTAGCCCATCAGCACGATCGGCGTTTCATTGTCGGTGGCGCGGAAATCAGCCGCCGTCTTCAGCGTCTTGACCAGGGTCTGGCCACCTTTCAGCGCCCGCAGGCCAGCGGCCTGGATCGCCGGTCCATCGGCCATCGGATCGGAAAACGGCATGCCCATTTCAATGATGTCGGCGCCGGCCTTGGGCAGCGCCTTCATGATCGACAAAGCGGTGTCATAGTCGGGGTCGCCGCTCATGAAATAGGTGACGAGCGCCGGGCGGCCCTCGGCTTTCAGTTTTGCCATGCGGCGGTCGATGCGGGTCACCATGATCAGATCTCCATGCCCAGCATCGAGGCCACTGTGTGCACATCCTTGTCGCCGCGTCCCGACAGGTTGACGATGACGATCTGGTCCTTGTCCATATCAGGCACGATCTTCACCGCATGCGCGATGGCGTGGGCGGATTCCAGCGCCGGGATGATGCCTTCGACGCGCGTCGTCAGCTTGAAGGCTTCCAGCGCCTCGTCGTCGAGGATCGGCACATATTCGACGCGGCCGGAATCGCGCAGCCAGGAATGTTCGGGGCCGACGCCGGGATAGTCGAGGCCGGCTGAGATCGAATGGCCGTCGAGGATCTGGCCGTCGGCGTTCTGCAAGAGATAGGTGCGGTTGCCGTGCAGCACGCCGGGCGCGCCGGCATTCATCGAGGCGCAATGCTCGATGCCGTCAAGGCCGCGGCCGCCGGCTTCGATGCCGATGATGCGGACTTCTTTGTCATCCAGGAACGGATGGAACAGGCCGATGGCGTTCGAGCCGCCGCCGACAGCCGCGATGATGGTGTCGGGTAGCCGGCCTTCCTGTTCGAGGATCTGGGCGCGCGCCTCGATGCCGATCACCGACTGGAAGTCGCGCACCAGCTCCGGATAGGGATGCGGGCCGGCGGCAGTGCCGATCAGGTAATAAGTGTCCTCGACATTGGTGACCCAGTCGCGCAACGCTTCGTTCATGGCGTCCTTCAGCGTGCCGTGACCGGCGGTCACCGGCCGCACTTCGGCGCCGAGCAGCTTCATGCGGAAGACGTTGGGGCTTTGGCGGGCGACATCGGTGGCGCCCATATAAACGACGCAGGGAAAGCCGAAGCGCGCCGCGACCGTGGCCGCGGCAACGCCGTGCTGACCAGCGCCCGTCTCGGCGATGATGCGCTTCTTGCCCATGCGCTTGGCCAGCAGGATCTGGCCGAGGCAGTTGTTGATCTTGTGCGAACCGGTGTGGTTCAAATCCTCGCGCTTGAAGTAGACTTTGGCGCCGCCCCCGAGGCCCTTCGCCGAGGAAACCTCACGAAGGTGTTTTGTGAGCCCTTCGGCGAAATACAGCTTTGATGGCCGACCGGCATAATGGGTCGACAGGTCGGTCAGTTCGGCCTTGAAGTCCGGATCGTTCTTGACCTCGTTCCAGTGCCGTTCGAGGTCGAGGATCAGCGGCATCAGCGTCTCGGCCACGAAGCGGCCCCCGAAGATGCCGAACATGCCCTGTTCGTCGGGTCCCGTGCGGAAGGAATTGGGTGTCGCCGGCTTGTTCATCGCCGATCTCCTGGTCTTGGTTCTGAGCATGTCTTATCGGAAAACCGGTTCCCACTTCTCCGGAACATGCTCGGGTTCGAAAGAAGTGCCTCAGGCAGCGCGGTCGTCGCGCGCGGCCCTGACGGCCCGGAAGAACTGCTCGATCAGCGCCGGATCCTTGACGCCCGGGCCGCTTTCCACCCCCGACGAAATGTCTATCGCGGGCGGATTGGCTGATATCAGGGCGTCGCCGATATTGGCGGCGTTGAGCCCACCGGAAAGCATGTAATCGAGCCCGGCGTCAAGGCCGGCCAGGATGCGCCAGTCAAAGGCGACGCCATTGCCGCCCGGAAGTTGCGAGCCCTTTGGTGGCTTGGCATCGAACATGAAGCGATCGGCAACGCCGATGAACGGCTTTAGCCGCTCGAGATCGGCTACCTCACTGACGGAGAACACCTTCATGACAGGCAGGCCGTAGCGAGCTTTCACCTCGGCCACCCGCTCGGGCGTCTCCGTGCCGTGCAACTGCAGCATGTCGGGGCGCATCTTTGCGACGATCTCATCCAGGAACGCGTCATCGGCATCGACCGTCACGGCGACCGCCCTGGCCTTGCCGATTGCCGCCTCGCGCAGGCGGCCGGCTGCCGCAGGCTCGACATAGCGCGGGCTTTTAGCAAAGAAGATGAAGCCGACATGGCTGGCGCCGCCGGCCAGGGCCGCGGCCATTGCCTCATCGGTCTTCAATCCACAGATCTTGATATCGAGCGCCATGGCGCGGGGCTTGGCACGAAACCGGCCAAGAGTCGAGAAAAAGCATGCTGTTTGCCGGCAACGCCAAAGGCGCTACCTATTGATGGGAGAAGCAAGGCGGAGCAGACGAATGGCCGACCAGAGCATAGCCGAACTCAGGCAGAAGATCGCGCAAGCGCGCGACGTCATCGCCCATCTGATGCAAAAGGCCGCCTTCGACGGGGCGGAAGCGCACCGGGTCCTGGATTATTTCGGCAGCGATGCGTTCGAGCAGAATTTCCTGCCATGGCCGCGCCATGGCGACGAAGGGCTGCGGCCTGAAGAGCTTAATGCGGCCAATGATGATTGAGCGCGCCGCCGGCGAAGGCTAATCGAACACAATCGCCTGCAATGCCCCACCATTCCGCTTCAGCCAGTCCTTGCAGCGGTCGGTGTCGGGGCAGAGCTGCTCGCACAGTTTCCAGAATTTCGGGCCGTGGTTCATCTCCTTGAGATGCGCCACCTCATGCGCGACCAAGTAGTTTATCACCGGCGTCGGCGCCATCATGATGCGCCATGAGAAGGACAAATTGCCGTCGGAAGTGCAGGAGCCCCAGCGGCTCGACGTGTCCTTGAAGCGGATAGCCTTGGCGCGCTTGCCGATGGCCTCGGTATGCTTGACCACCAGCTTCTCGATGTCCTTCTTGGCCTCGCGCCTGAGGAAATCGGCGATGCGGCGCGGCAAATGTATGCGCTCGCCATGGACGATCAGCAGCGGACCGCGCTCGTCGCGCGACACGGTGACGGTGCCGCGTTTCGACGGTTCGTGGACGATGCGATGCGCGACGCCGCGTATCGGGATCTTGATGCCGGGGCGCACTTGCGGCCGTGTCGGTACCTTGGCCAGACGCTGCTCCAGCCAGCCCTGATGGCGGTGAAGGAATTTCTCCACCTCGCCGCGGCGCAGGCCCGGCGGCACGGTGATGCGCAGCCCCTGGCCGCCCGAATCGATGCGCAGCGTCAGCCGCCGTGCGCGGGCGCTCTCGACGATCCTGAGCGGCAGTGTGCGGCCGGCAACGACGTGCTCTCGCTCTTCGACAGGCGAGGGTTTTGGTTTGGTCAGGTTGCGGAAAAAGCCGAAGGACATGGCTGAACGATACGCGATTCGAGGAAAACGACCAGAACAAAAAAGAAACGGCGCCGCTCGCGCGACGCCGTCCATCATGCCAAGGCCTGTCTTAGAGCGCCGCGCGTCTCTGACGCGCAAAGGACGCTGTAGCACTCTAATTCGGCGCATGAACCTTTCCGAAAATCGGTTTCGATTTTCGGGGTCATGCGCGCAGCCTCAGTCGTCAAGCAGGTTCGGGCCCTTGCGCTTGGGCGTCGCGGGCTTGGCCGTTTCGGCCGAGCCTGTCTTCGCAGGCGCTGTCGACTTGTTGCGGTTGGCCATGAAGCGGTCGAACTCGTCCTGGTCCTTGGCGCGGCGCAATTCGCGGGCGTACTCGTCGAACTCGCTCAGCATCTCATCGAGCTTGCGACGCTCTTCGGCGAGGCGTTCGAGTTCCTTCTCGCGCCAGTCGTCGAAAGCGACATTGCCGGTGCGGGCCGAACCGTGGCCCCAGCGCGCGGCCTTGTCGGAACCGCGACGGCAGCCGGCGAAGATGCCGTCGGTGGCCCGGTTGACGTCGCGCTTGAAGCCGTCAAGCCGGTCGCCCCAGATGATGTAGGCGAGCATGGCGAAGCCAAGCGGCCAGAACACCATGAAGCCGATCACCATCAGCGCGATGGTCGCCGGCGTCCAGGCCGGGCGGATCAATGCGGATGTGTTCATTTTCTCCCATTCCTTCGGTTGGAGACAGCCAAGAGCGGCTGCGTGGATTCGAAATGGGATGAGAAAAACGGCGATTCAAGACAACGTCCGCCAAAACCGGACAAGGTCCTGAATTGATTATCGCTTTTTGACCGCTTCGAGGAAAAGCACGACCAGGCCGGCGACCAAGCCCCAGAAGGCGGCGCCAACGCCGAACAAAGTCAGCCCCGACGCGGTGACAACGAAGGTGACAGTAGCCGCCATGCGCTGGTCCTCGTCCTTGAGCGCGATCGCCAGCGCGTTGGCCAGCGACCCCATCAACGCCAGGCCGGCCACCAGCACGATCAGGCTTTGCGGCAGCACTGCGAAGATCGCCACCAGCGAGGCGCCGAAAACCGCGAAGATCAGATAGGCAAGTGCATAGAAGGGTCCGGTCTTCCAGCGCTCGGCCGGGTCGGGATGGACGTCCGGCCCGGTGCAGATCGCCGCAGAGATCGCGGCCAGATTGGTGGTCGAGCCGCCAAACGGCGCCGACAGCAGCGAGAACAGGCCGGTGACGCCGATCAGCGGGCCGGGTTCGGGGTGATAGCCGGCGGCGCGCAAGACGGCGAGACCCGACAGGTTCTGCGACGCCATGGTGACGAGGTAGAGCGGCAGCGCCAGGCCGATGACAGCTGCGGCGCTGAAATGCGGGGCAATCAGCGTCAGCGTCGACAGTTCCGGCGCCGGCAGTCCGCCGACGCGGCCTGTCAGGAAGGCGGCGATGCCGCCGCCGATCAGCACCGCCAGCACCGACAGCGCCGGGTTGAACAGGCGAATGACGAAGAAGGCCGCGATCAGCGGCAGGATCAACCAGGGGTCGACCGGAATGGTCTTGACGGCATTGAGCGCGAAGGTGACGACGATGCCGGCCAGCATGCCGGACGCGACCGACGTCGGTATCCTTGATATAAGCTGGGTCAGCGGCTTGAACAGGCCGGTGGCGATCAACATTAGGCCGGTGACGATGAAGGCGCCGACCGCATCGGCCATGGTAAAGCCGCTCGATGCCGCCATCAGCGCCAGGCCTGGTGTCGACCAGGCGGTGATGATGGGCATTTTCGTGCGCCAGGACAGCCACAGGCATTCGATCGCCATCGCCACGCACACTGCTGTCACCCAGCTCGCGGTCTCGGCCTGGGTGGCGCCAACCGCCTTGGCGGCGGCAATGACGACGGCGAGCGTGCCGCCGAAGCCGACGATTGCCGCGACAAAGGCGGATATCGGGATGGAAATGCGCATTCTTGCCTACCCCGCCCGCTGAACCATGTCGCCCACCGCCCTCAGCAGCATGTCGAGATCCTGCGGCCGCGACAGGCGGTGGTCGCCGTCGGGAATGAGCGACAAGGTGACGTCGTCGGCTGGCAGCAGCGAGACCAGCTTCAGCGCATGGCTTGCCGGCACGTCGGCGTCGGCCAGACCCTGCAGGATGTGGACGGGGCAATGGGTATCGATCGGCCCGGTCATGACCCGGTTCGCCCTGCCGTCCTCGATCAGCGCGCTTGTGTAGATGTAAGGCTCGGCGGAATAGTCCGAAGGTTCTTCGAAAAAGCCTTTCTCCCGGAGGTCGCGCCTCTGTTCCTCCGTCAGAGCCGGCTCGACCAGCTCGGCGGTGAAATCCGGCGCCGGCGCGAGCAGCACCAGGCCAACCACATTGCTGTCGCCCGCCTTGCGCATTTCCTGCACCATGCGCAGCGCGATCCAGGCGCCCATCGACGAGCCGACCAGGATTTGCTTGCCCTCGGTGAAACGCCGGAAGGCGGCGAGGCTCTCGCCAAGCCATTTCGAGATGGTGCCGTCGGCAAAGGCGCCGCCGGATTCGCCATGGCCGGAATAGTCGTGGCGCAGATATGCGCGGCCTTCCCTGGCCGCCCAATCCGACAACGTTTGCGCCTTCGTGCCCAGCATGTCGGATTTGTAGCCGCCGAGCCAGACGACGCCGGGCGTTGCGCCCGAGGAATGGCGAACCGCGATATCAATGCCGTCGACATCCAGTAGGGTTGGGGTGGTCGCGGTCATGGCTGTGGATCAATCCTGGTTCTGGGGGCCTGATTGTGGGAGCCTGATTTTACTCGCCGGTCTTTTGACACAGGCACAGGCGAGGCGGAAAGTGCTCGCGACATCCTTTGTTTGGTGCAGGCCTGCGATCAGGGTGATTTTCTGTCAGCGCTGTGCTATTGACTCCGCCCGCGCGCTCACCACATTGGCGCGTCCTGAACATTCTAGATTGAAACCCTGAACGAAACGGCCAAGGAGACCACGACCATTCGCAGACCTTTCAAAGCAGCGGCGCCCACCAAAGATGGCCCGCGCTCCAACCGTGATATCCGGGTTCCCCGGGTCCAGCTGATCGACGCCGATGGCCAGAACCGCGGCGATATTTCTATCAACGACGCATTGCTGCTCGCCGAAGAGGCAGGGCTCGATCTGGTCGAGATCTCGCCCAATGCGGTGCCGCCTGTCGTCAAAATTCTCGATCTCGGCAAATTGAAATACGCCAACCAGAAGAAGGCGGCCGAGGCGCGCAAGAACCAGAAGGTCATCGAGATCAAGGAGATCAAGATGCGCCCGAACATCGACAGCCATGACTACGAAACCAAGATGAAGGCCGTGCGGCGCTTTTTCGAGGAAGGCGACAAGGTCAAGCTGACGCTGCGCTTCCGCGGCCGCGAGATGGCGCATATGGAACTCGGCATGCAGCTCCTGAACAAGGTGCGCGAGGAGACGGCTACCATCGCCAAGGTCGAAGCCGAGCCGAAGCTGGAAGGCCGCCAGATGATGATGGTGCTGGCGCCGCGCTAGATCAGTTCGGGCGTTGCGCTCTAAATCCGCCTGAATCCTGTCTCATGGCGTCCCGGCGATCGGCGGGACGCCGATTCTCCTGTCCAGACGCCGCGATCGCCGGCAAAGCTTCTCGACGATCGGATTCCCGACATGGCCAATGAAATCAACCCTGCGCCCATCAAGGAGCTGGGCGGCTACCAGCACATGCGCCGCATGGTCCTTGCGGTGCTGGTGGTGGTGCTGTTTGCGGCACTGCTGTTCGGCCAGTCGACCTTCCCGCCCGATACCCCGGTGCATGAAACGATCGAGATGGTCGGCGTGCTGCTGATCTTCCTTGGCGTCGTAGGCCGCTTGTGGTCGACACTCTATATCGGCGGGCGCAAATCCTCCGAAGTGGTCACCGGCGGACCCTATTCGATCACCCGCAATCCGCTCTACGTGTTCTCGACCGTTGCCGCCGCCGGCGTCGGGGCGCAGATCGGCTCGTTCTCCGGCATCGTCCTGTTTGCGCTTTTGTGCGCCGGCGCCTTCCACATCGTCATCCTGCGCGAGGAACGGTATCTCAAGGAGGTTCTCGGCGCGCCCTACACAGCCTATCTGGCGCGGGTGCCGCGTTTCTTCCCCAAGCTGTCGCTCTACCAGGAAGGCGACACCGGCAGCTTCAAGCCGCGCCTCTTGCTGACCACCTTGCTCGACGGGCTGGTGTTTCTGGTGGCGTTGCCGGTGTTCGAGACCATCGATGGCGCCCAGCAATCGGGTATACTCCCGGTGCTGTTCAGGCTCCCCTAGGTAGGCTGATATTCAGGTGAGGCCGACCTGCAAACGGCCGATCCCTGCGCTTCCGGTGTTCACGTACTTAAGTACGCTCCGCTCCGGTTCTCGGCATCAGCCGTTTTCGGCTCGGCCTGACCTGAATCTCGACCCACCTATCGGAGCCCAGGCTTGCACCGTGAATTAAGACAGAGCGTCGCAGCCGCTCGGGTGTTGCGCGCCAGCCCGCTTTGAAGTATAGGACCGCCGTTCCAAGAAAACCGCCCGGCAGGGCATGCCGTGGCGGTTTCATTTGCTTTTCGGGCTTTTGGTCCGCCCGAAGCGAACAAGAAGCGCGATTGTGCGCCACCAATACGGAGTAGCAAAATGCCCAAGATGAAGACCAAATCGGCCGCCAAGAAGCGGTTCAAGATCACAGGTACGGGTAAAGTCCTGTCGGCTGCGGCCGGCAAGCGTCACGGCATGATCAAGCGTTCCAACAAGTTCATTCGAAATGCCCGCGGCACGATGGTTCTGGCTGAACCGGATGGCAAGAAGGTCATCAAGAATTTTCTGCCGAACGGCCTCTGAGCATTCGGTTTCAGGAACAGCGTTTAAGGAGATCATGACATGGCACGCGTAAAAAGAGGCGTCACCTCGCACGCCAAGCACAAGAAGGTCCTGAAAGCCGCGAAAGGCTTCTACGGCCGCCGCAAGAACACCATTCGCATCGCCAAGCAGGCGGTCGAAAAGTCGATGCAGTACGCGTATCGCGACCGCAAGAACCGCAAGCGCTCGTTCCGCGCGCTGTGGATCCAGCGCATCAACGCCGCGACGCACGAGCATGGCCTGACCTATGGCCGCTTCATCGACGGCCTCAACAAGTCCGGTATCGAGATCGATCGCAAGATCCTGTCCGACATGGCCATCCATGAACCGCAGGCGTTCGCCGCACTCGTGGCCAAGGCCAAGGTCGCGCTCGAATATCTGAAGAACACCACCCCGAATGCTTTTGAAAGCGCTGTCGCCTAGAGCATGATGCCAAAAAGTTGCTGACTTTTTGGACAACATCATGCTCAGGGAAATTTAGCGAGGAGCGCGATCTTTCCGAAAAGTCTGCAACTTTTCGGGATCGGGCTCCGAGCCCAGCGCTTCCCAGCATTCGCAATTCTGATTGGGGAACCCGCGCTGGCACGGCTGGCGCGGGTTTTTCTTATGGCTGAACTTTCAACTTGAAAGTGACTTTCACCTCAAAGTTGACTCCCAACACAGCGAGTTTGACCGTGAACGACATAGCTACCGGCTTGGATACTCTCGAAAACTCCCTGATGGCCGACGTCGCGTCGGCCGCCGATGAGGCTGCTATCGAAGCCGTGCGCGTCGCGGCTCTCGGCAAAAAGGGGTCGATCTCGGAATTGCTGAAGACACTGGGCGCGATGAGCGCCGAGGAGCGCCAGGTCAAGGGCCCCGCGATCAACGGCCTGAAGAACCGCGTCACCGAAGCGCTGACGACACGCAAGGCCGAGCTGAAGGATGTGGCGGTCACGGCGCGCCTTGCCGCCGAGACGGTCGACGTGACGCTGCCGGTGCGGCAATCGCCGGCCGAGCGCGGCCGCATCCATCCGATCAGCCAGGTCATCGACGAGATCGCGGCGATCTTCGGCGATCTCGGCTTTGCCATCGCAGAAGGTCCCGATGTCGAGAGCGACTATTACAATTTCACCGCGCTGAATTTCCCCGAAGGGCATCCGGCGCGCGAGATGCACGATACCTTCTTTTTCCAGCCGGACGAAAAGGGCGAGCGCAAGCTGTTGCGCACGCACACCTCGCCGGTACAGATCCGCACCATGGAGAAGCAGAAGCCGCCGATCCGCATCGTCATTCCCGGCAAGACCTACCGGCAGGATTCCGACGCTACCCACTCGCCGATGTTCCATCAGGTCGAGGGGCTGGTGATCGACAAATCGGCCAATGTCGCCAACATGAAGTGGGTGCTGGAAGAATTCTGCAAGGCTTTCTTCGAGGTGCCGCAGGTCAAGATGCGCTTCCGGCCGTCCTTCTTCCCGTTCACCGAGCCCAGCCTCGAGGTCGACATCCAGTGCGACCGCTCGCGGCCCGGCGAAGTGCGATTCGGCGAAGGCTCCGACTGGATGGAGATCCTCGGCTGCGGCATGGTCCACCCCAATGTGCTGCGCGCCGGCGGGCTCGATCCCGACGAATATCAGGGCTTTGCCTGGGGCATGGGCATCGACCGCATCGCCATGCTGAAATACGGCATGCCGGACCTGCGCGCCTTCTTCGACGCCGATGTCCGCTGGCTGTCGCATTACGGTTTCAGGCCGCTCGACATGCCGACGCTGTTCGGAGGTCTTTCCGCATGACGGCGCCGCACACGGGTGGCTGCCGCTGCGGCGCGGTACGGTTCGAGGCATCAGTCGAACCGCACCATATCAGCTATTGCCATTGCGGCGATTGCCGGCGCGCCAGCGGCGCGCCGGTGTCGGCCTTTGTCGGCTTCCTGACCGAGCAGGTGGCTTTCACCGGCAAGGCGCTGAAGATGTACGAGAACGGGCCGGTGACGCGCTCGTTCTGCGGCATTTGCGGCTCGCCTATCGCCTATGTCGACGAGCGGCTGGAAGACCACATCTATTTCATGCTGGGCGCCATGGACATGCCGGCCTATTTCCGGCCGACGCACCATGCCTATGTGCGCGAGCAGCTGCCCTTCGTGCATATGCCCGACGACTTGCCGCGCCATTTGAAGACAAGCGTACCCAGACCCGATGGACAAGGTCCGGGCGGGTACAGACAAAACGGAACATAGTGATGAAACTCACCCTTTCCTGGCTCAAGGATCATCTCGACACCGACGCCACGCTCGACGAGATCGTCGAGAGGCTGACCTCGATCGGCCTCGAAGTCGAGCATGTCGACGACAAGGCCGGCCTGAAGCCGTTCGTCATCGCCAAGGTGCTGACGGCGGTGCAGCATCCCGACGCCGACCGGCTGCGGGTGCTGACCGTCGACACCGGCAATGGCGCAGCCCCTGTCCAGGTGGTGTGCGGTGCGCCGAATGCCCGCGCCGGCTTGATCGGCGCCTTCGCCGCGCCCGGCGCCTATGTGCCCGGTATCGACGTGACGCTGACCGTCGGCAAGATCCGGGGCGTCGAGAGCCATGGCATGATGTGTTCCGAGCGCGAGCTGGAGCTGTCGGATGAGCACAATGGCATTATCGACCTGCCGGCCGATGCGCCTGTCGGCACCAGCTTCGCGGCTTACGCGCATCTCGACGATCCGGTGATCGAGATCAATCTGACGCCGAACCGGCCGGATGCGACCAGCATTTACGGCGTCGCCCGGGACCTGGCGGCAAGCGGGCTTGGCCGGCTCAAGACCGCGCCGGTCGAAGCGGTCCTTGGCAAAGGTGAAACGCCGGTCAAGGTGACCATCGAGGCGCCGGAGCTCTGCCCCGGTTTCGCGCTGCGCCTGGTGAAAGGCGTGAAGAACGGGCCGTCGCCGAAATGGCTGCAGCAAAGGCTGATCGCCATCGGCTTGCGCCCGATCAGCGCGCTGGTCGACATCACCAACTACGTCACCTTCGACCGTGGCCGGCCGCTGCATGTGTTCGATGCCAAGAAGGTCGCCGGCAATCTCGTCGTGCGCCGCGCACGCGACGGCGAGAAGGTGCTGGCGCTTGACGGGCGCGAATACACGCTGACGCCGCAGATCTGCGTGATCGCCGACGACAATGGCGTCGAATCGATCGCCGGTGTCATGGGCGGCGAGCATTCCGGCTGCGACGAGAACACCACGGACGTGCTGATCGAATCCGCTCTTTGGGATCCGATCACCACGGCCCGCACCGGCCGTACGCTCGGCATCATCACCGATGCCCGTTACCGTTTCGAGCGTGGCGTCGACCCGGAATTCATTGTGCCCGGCGTCGAGCTGGCGACAAAGCTGGTGCTGGAGTTCTGCGGCGGAGAGCCGACCGAGACGGAGGTGGTCGGCTATGCCGGCTACAAGCCGAAGATCGTTTCCTTCCCGATCTCGGAAGTGAAGCGGCTGACCGGCATCGAGGTGCCGAAGGCGGAAAGCCTCGACATCCTGACCCGCCTCGGCTTCAAGCCGTCAGGCTCGGGCGACGTCGTCGATGTCGCTGTGCCGTCCTGGCGTCCTGACGTCGACGGCAAGGCCGACCTGGTCGAGGAAGTGATGCGCATCCACGGCGTCGACAACATCGCGCCGCAGCCGCTCGGCGCGCATGACGCGGTCAACTCCAAGATACTGACGACGCTGCAGGTTCGCACCCGCACTGCCAAGCGCTCGCTCGCCGTGCGGGGCATGCTGGAGGTTCTCACCTGGTCGTTCATCCCGGCCAAACACGCCGAACTGTTCGGCGGCGGCCAGACGGCGCTGAAGCTCGCTAATCCGATTGCAGCCGACATGTCCGATATGCGGCCCTCGTTGTTGCCCGGCCTGATCGTCGCCGCGCAGCGCAATGCCGACAAGGGCATCGGCGATGTCGCGCTGTTCGAGGTCTCCGGTACCTATGAGGGCGACGGCCCCGACCAGCAGCGGCGCGTTGCCGCCGGTGTGCGCCGCGGCACCGCCAAGCTCGACGGTTCCGGCCGCAGTTGGGCCGGCAATTCCGGTCCGGTCGGCGTGTTCGACGCCAAAGCCGACGCGATTGCAGCGCTGGAAGCCTGCGGCGCGCCGGTCGACAGGCTGCAGATCGAGCCAGGCGGTCCGGCCTGGTATCATCCCGGCCGCTCCGGCACGATCAAGCTCGGCCCGAAGACAGTGCTCGGCACCTTCGGCGAGTTCCACCCGAAGACGCTGGAGGGGTTGGACGTTTCCGGACCGATCTGCGGTTTCGAGGTCTATATCGACGCCGTGCCCGAGCCGAAGGCCAAGCCGACGAAAACCAAGCCGAAGCTGGAGCTCTCCGCCTTCCAGGCAGTGAAGCGCGACTTTGCTTTCGTCGTCGACAAAGGGGTCGAGGCCGGCACGCTGGTGCGGGCAGCGCTCGCCGCCGACAAGAAGCTGGTCACCGGCGTCTCGGTGTTCGACGTCTTCGAGGGCGCTTCACTCGGTGCCGCCAAGAAGTCCATCGCCATCGAAGTGTCGATTCAGCCGGTTGAAAAGACGCTCACCGACGAGGATTTCGAGGCGCTGGCCAAGCGCATCGTCGACAATGTCGGCAAGCAAACGGGCGGCATGCTGAGAACGTAGAGCGGCTAACGCCGCCCTACGTATTTCGACTTCACGCAATTCTTAGGGAAAGCGCGTCTTAGGGAAAGCGCGGCGCGCTTTCCCAGTAAAACCGCTACACACTTTTCCTGGAATTGCTTCTGAGGATTGCCGGCAGTTGCGAATCGCTCTCCAAAGGGCGATGGACCATCTGCGCTATTCCGGTCTGCCGTTCGAAGCCCAGCGCGAAGCGTTTCTCGCCATGGTGTTGGCGGATGCGCTCGTCAGCGACGCGCTGGAGCGGGCCCGCACGCTGGCGTTGCCGGACTGGCTGGTGGTGTCCGGCGCGCTCTACAACAGCGTCTGGAACCACCTGACCGGCAAGGCGCCGGGCTACGGCATCAAGGATGTCGATCTCTTCTACTTCGATGACAGCGACCTGTCCTACGAGGCCGAGGACGCGGTCATCCGTCGAGCCGCGCAGCATTTCGAG
Source organism: Mesorhizobium sp. M0626 (assembly GCF_040320665.1). Classification (NCBI taxonomy): domain Bacteria; kingdom Pseudomonadati; phylum Pseudomonadota; class Alphaproteobacteria; order Hyphomicrobiales; family Phyllobacteriaceae; genus Mesorhizobium; species Mesorhizobium sp. M0626. Next base: position 260,989 of record NZ_JAMYQD010000009.1, read on the forward strand.
GGGCTGGCTCTGCCGGCCGAGGTGCGCAACCAGGCACGGGTGCATCTGTGGTATCCGCAGAAATTCGGCCAGCCCTGCCCGCGCTATACGAGTTCCAGCGAGTCGGTGAGCTATTTTGCTTCGAAGACGCATGCGGTCGGGGTCCGATACGATGCCGATGGGCAGCTTGAGGTCGTGGCGCCGTTCGGGCTGGATGACCTCTTCGCGTTTCGCATCACGCCCAACCGGCTGATGGATAACAGGCGCACGCATGAGGCCAAGGGGGCGAGGGCGAAGGCGTGCTGGCCGGAGATTACGGTGGTGCCGTGGTGAGACTTACCCTCCCCGTTGTGGGGAGGGTCGGCTCGCTGTCGCAGCGAGGCGGAGACAGAGAGACGGGGTGGGGGTGCGCCTCACGAGGACCCCCACCCCCCACCCCCGGGCGGGTCGACCCGACCCCCCCACGGCGCGGGTAAGGTCGCGCACCCCTGCCCCAG
>NZ_JAMYQD010000010.1:0-260991 GCF_040320665.1 Mesorhizobium sp. M0626
GCTGTCGCCGGCCGAGCTTGAGTTGATGCCGGCTGCTGACGATTGAGCGTGATCTTCGTTCCTTCGCACCGTGCTGGGAAATCTGAAATGTTGGCAGGACAGAGGGGGGTGTGACGGAATGCGGCGCTGGGAAAGCGCCGCTCCTACCTGATCCATGCCAAACCCGCCCAAGCTCAAGGCCTATCGCGCCAAGCGCGAATTTACGAAGACGCCGGAACCGGCGGGCGGGGTCATTTCAGGCGACGGCAACCGCTTCGTCGTCCACAAGCATCACGCCACCGCCGACCATTACGATTTGCGCCTGCAGGTCGGCGGCGTGCTGAAAAGCTGGGCGGTGCCGCGCGGGCCCTCGCTCAACCCGGCCGACAAGCGGCTCGCAGTCGAGACCGAGGACCATCCGCTCGAATATATCGACTTCGAGGGCGTCATTCCCGAAGGCGAATATGGCGGCGGGCCGATGATCGTCTGGGACACCGGCACCTGGGCACCGATGGACGATGTCGACAAGAGCCTGCGCACCGGCGCCTTCAAGTTCCGGCTGGCCGGCGACAAGTTGAATGGCGGCTGGATGCTGACCCGTCTGAAGCCCAAGCCCGGCGAAGACAGCGAGAAGAAAAACTGGCTGCTGTTCAAGGAGCGCGATCTCGCCGCCGATACCGGCCTCGACATCCTGGAAGCGCGGCCGGAAAGCGTGAAGTCCGGCAAGCGGATCGAGGAGCTGGTGGCGCCGCCGAGGAAGCCGGCCCGCCTGCCGCCCAAGCCCGGCGCGCTGAAACCCGGCGCGTTGTCCGGTGCGGTCAGGGGCGATCCGCCGTCGCGCATCGAGCCGCAGCTCGCCACGCAGGTGCCGAAACCGCCGGGCGGGCCGGTGGAAGACACAGGTGAACTCTGGCTGCATGAAATAAAATTCGACGGCTATCGTACCATGGCGCATGTCGGAGATGGCGAGGTCAGGTTGATCACCCGCGGCGGCATCGACTGGACGAAGCGTTACGGCGACCTGCCGCAAGCCTTTTCCCGGCTACCGCTCAGCCAGGCGATCATCGACGGCGAGATCATGGTGCTGGACGAGAAGGGCATCTCGCGTTTCGCGCTGCTGCAGGATGCGCTGTCGGCGGGTGCGGGCAGCAAGCTCCATTTCTATGCCTTCGACCTGCTGCATCTCGACGGCTGGGACCTCCGCAAGGCGCCGCTCGCAAGACGCAAGGCCTTGCTCGCCGAACTGCTAGCCGGGCAGGGCGCCAACTCCGCCATCCAGCTGAGCGACCATGTCGAAGGCGACGGGCAGGGGCTTTACGATCAGGCCTCGATCCTTGGGCTGGAAGGCGTCGTCTCCAAGCGCGCCAACGCCATCTACCAGAGCGGCCGCACCAAGACCTGGACCAAGGTCAAGGCGCTGGAGACCGGCGATTTCATCATCGCCGGCTACACCGTTTCCGACGCGGCCGAAGGACTGGCGGCAATCGGCATGGCTGAATTCGCGGATGGTGAACTGCACTATCGCGGCAAGGTTGGCACCGGCTTCGATGCCGCGACGGCGGGCGACTTGCTGGCCCGGCTGCAGCCGCTGCGCGACGGCGCGACAGCACCCGAGGGTGTGCCGCGCGAGATCATGCGCGAGATGAAATGGGTGCGGCCGATGCTGTCGGCCCGCATCCACTACGCCAACCGAACGGCGGACAATTCGCTGCGCCACGGTGTGTTTCGGGGCTTGCGCGATGTCGGCCTGTCGACGCCGGTGTCGCCGAAGCGCAAGCGGCTGATCGCCGAAGCCGATCTCGCCACCATCTGGGTGACCAATCCGGAGCGGCGGCTGTTCGGCAAGACCGGACCGACCAAACTCGACATCGCCGTCTATTACGCGCTGGTCGGCGATTTCATGCTGCCGCATATCATGGGCCGCCCGGTGTCGCTGGTGCGCTGCCCGACGGGCCTGCCGAAGGACTGTTTCTTCCAGCGCCACGCCTTCACCGGCATGCCGCCGTCGGTGGTCACTTTTGACGCCACCAACTCCGAAGGTGAAACCAAATCCTATCTGTCGGTCGAGGGAGCAAAAGGCTATCTGGCACTCGCGCAGTTCGGCGTCGTTGAGTTCCACACCTGGGGCACGCATCGCTTGAGCCTCGACAAGCCCGACCAGATCGTTTTCGATCTCGATCCGGGTGAGGGCATCGCCTGGCGCGAAGTGGTCGAGGCCGCCGTCCACATCAAGGGCGAATTGGAGCGGTTCGGCCTGGTGCCGTTCGCCAAGACATCCGGCGGCAGCGGCATCCACATAACCGTGCCGGTGACGCAAAAGCAGAACTGGAAGAAGCTGCACCAGGCGACCAGCGCCATCTCCACGCACTTGGCGGCCACCGCGCCCGACACTTTCACCACCACAATGGGCAAGGAAAACCGCAGGCGCCGCATCTTCATCGACTATCACCGCAACGCGCGCGGCCACACCTCCGCCGCCCCCTATTCGCTGCGCGCCCGCACCAACCTGCCGGCGTCGACGCCGGTGAGTTGGGCAGACCTTGAGACGATCGATACGCCGCAGGATCTGAACTATTCGTCCTTGCCGGGGCTGTTGGCGACGTCGGGCGATCCGTGGGCGGACATGCAGGATTTCGCAAGAGATTTGCCGTTGTTTTCGGGGAAGTAGATCGGGAGGTGTTGGCGATCCGGCACACCCCCCTCTGTCCTGCCGGACATCTCCCCCGCAAGGGGGGAGATCGGATGTCGCCTCTGCTTTCGCCAATCGCAAACCTTGCAAGAGGAGCGATAAGGTTGAAGCTGCCAATCTCCCCACTTGCCGGGGAGATGTCCGGCAGGACAGAGGGGGGTGCTGTCCCTCCGGCATGACTTACTTCCCCAAGTCCATCGACCATGCGGACAATTTGAATTATCCTCCGTCGGTGCCCTCCAGCTCACCTGGAAGGTTTCGTCAGGAATTTGCCGGTATGTTTGGGGCCGGTGTAGGATTTCCGCAGCACCATTCGTCCTTTGGACGAAGCGCTGCGTAAGCATGATCCCGAAACGTGGGAACCGGTTTTCGGAGAAGATCATGCTCAGTCTGAAATGTCAGTGCATGGCCGCGTAGGAGAGTATCATGGCGCCCAGGGCAAGTTGGAAAGGTTACCTCAAGCTCAGCCTCGTCAGCTGTCCGGTCCGGCTCTATCCGGCAACGACGACCAGCGAGCGCATATCGTTCAACCAATTGCACAAGAAGACCCACAACCGCATCAACATGAAGCCGGTCGACCCTGAACTCGGCCTCGTCGAGCGCGCGGACTTGGTCAAGGGTTACGAATACGAGGACAAGCAGTACATCATCATCGATGAGGCCGACCTCGAAGCAGTGCGCATCGAATCCAATCACACGATGAACATCGAGGCCTTCGTCGACGAAGACGAGGTCGACGTCATTTATCAGGATGCGCCGTACTACATGGCGCCGGATGGCGCCATGGCGGAGGAAACCTTCGCCGTGCTGCGCGAGGCAATGCGCAAATCCGGCAAGCTGGCCATTGCCCGCCTTGTCCTGTCCAGCCGCGAGCGCGTGGTGACGATCGGCGCGCGCGAGAATGGCATGTTCGTGTGTACGTTGAGGAACCCGAACGAAGTGCGCGGCACGGCTGAATATTTCGGCAACATCCCGGCTGGCAAGCCGGATCCCGAAATGCTGCAATTGGCCGAAGCGCTGATCAAGCAGAAGGAAACCACCTTCGATCCGAAGAATTATGAGGACCGCTACGAGATCGCGCTGATGACGATGATCCGCGAGAAACTGAAGGGCCATAAGCCGATCATTGCGGCGGCGCCCGAGCGTGGCAATGTCATCAATCTCATGGATGCGTTGAAGGCGAGCCTGTCGCAATCAGCCAAGCCGCCGGCCAAGTCGAAGAGCAAGGCCGACGACGCTGAAAAACCTGCCGCCAAGGCTAAGGCGGGTGCGGCCAAGGAAAACCCGTTAAAGGCCAATCTGCTCAAGGCCGTCGGCAAGAGCAAGGGGTGACGGCGCCGACCGGTATAATCCCGGGCGCCGTCTTCGGCGCCATCGGCGCGCTGGCGGCATTTCCGCTGCGGCTCGCGGCCCGTGAGGTGGAGCGTCAGCACGGCCAGTTGCGGCGCGGCGTCACCAGGCGCACCAGCCATGTTGTGTTCGGCCGAACGCTGATCGCCAAGGCCGGCACGGCGAAGGGCGGCGATGCCGAGATTGAACGCCGTGTTGCCGCCGAGCGTGCCGCCGGCCGAACGCTCCTTAGCGAAAATGGCTTCCTGCGCCTGCTCGGTCTGATGAAGGCGCCGGAGGCGTCTTCGCTATCCAGGCAGTCGCTCGTCGACCAGTCCAGACTGTCCGGTGCCGACCTCGACCTGCTCAGCCTGTTCGACGCCTTCGAGCACGATTGTGAACCCTACTCGTTCCGCGATCTGATCCTTGCCCGCAAATATGCCGGGCTGGTCGCCGGCGGTGCATCCTGGGGCGCGATCGCGCGCTCCGTGCATCGCTCCGGTCCGGTCGCTTCGCTCACCGCCAAATCGCTCAATGTCGGCTCGCAGCATGGCCGGCCCGATCAGATCTATCTCGAGGATGGCCAGAGCGAACTCGACGGCCAGCTGCTGTTCGATCTCGGCAGCGCAAGCGCAGCCGGCGACGACACGCTGGAAGAATTGTTCGCCGAGGCTGAAAGCGCGGAAGAGGAGGGCCGGCACGACGATGCCGCGGCGCTCTACCAACGCTGCCTCAGCATCGATCCGAGCGACGCCATCGCCGCGTTCAACCGCGCCAATTGCTTGCGTGGCGCCGGTCGCGTGGCCGACGCGGCGCATGACTATGCAAGAGCGATCAAGCTCGATCCGGCGTTCGTCGAGGCCTGTTTCAACCTCGCCGGGCTGATGAGCGACGAAGGCAAGATCGCCTCGGCGCGCCGGCATCTGGTCAAGGCAATCGCGCTCGACAAGAGCTACGCCGATCCGGTGTTCAACCTTGCCCGGCTGGAGTTCGACGCCGGCAATCTGACCGAAGCCCGCCGCCACTGGGTGCGCTATCTCGAACTCGATGCTGACAGCGAATGGGCGCGCACTGCGCAAAAGGGGATACAGTTCGTCGATCTGCAGCTGGCGCGGACGGCGGGGTGAGGCTGCCGTGGATAATCTTGTTCAGATTTCGAGTATGGGATTAACCGCGTGCTTCATCGTTTTGGCGGTGCGGGAGGCCCGCGAGCTGCTCTTCTACTGGAGCAATGGCTGGAATTTTTTCGAAGACAGCAAAATCAATTGGGCCACATATTACAACCGCAGAACTTGGCCATTTCCCCAGCGCCCCGAGGACCGTATGTCGAACAAGCAGCGCGTTTGCTTCGGCCGGCCATTCTTCATCGTGCTCGTGGGGTTTTTTGCAGTCATTTTCACCCATGTTACCCTGCATCCGGAGCAGTGGCGTAAGGAAGTTCACGGTTCCAAAACCACCTACCACTATATCGGGGTCCCGCAGCCTGATGCCCACTAGCTTCCTCTTCGACGGCTTTGACACAGCCCCGGTCACCATCGTGCTGGCCCACGGCGCCGGCGCATCGATGGATTCGCCTTCGATGACCGCCACCGCCAAGGCGCTCGCCACCGCCGGCTTCCAGGTCGCGCGCTTTGAATTCCACTATATGGCGGCCCGCCGCTATGGCCAGCGCAAGCCGCCGCCGCGCGCCGAGACGGTCAACCCGGAATACATAAAGGCCATCGCCGATCTGAGAGCCATGGGCGTCACCGGGCCGCTCATCATCGGCGGCAAGTCGATGGGCGGGCGCGTCGCCTCGATGGTTGCCGACGAGATGTTCGCCAAGGGCGAGATTTCGGGCCTCGTCTGCCTCGGCTATCCCTTTCATCCGCCGGCCAAGCCAGAGCAGCTCAGGACAAAACATCTCGCCGACCTCAAGACGCCGACGCTGATCTTCCAGGGCACCCGCGACGAGTTCGGCACGAAAGAAGAGGTCGCGACCTACGGCCTTTCCAAAGCCATCGAGGTGATCTGGCTGGAGGATGGCGACCACGACCTCAAGCCGCGCAAGAGCGTGTCGGGTTTTTCGACCGCCGATCATTTGAAGACGCTGGCCGGGACGGTGAAGGCGTGGACAGGGCGGATCGTTTCCTGATCGCCAAATGCAAATCGCCACCTTCAATATCAACAACATCAACAGCCGGCTGCAAAACCTGCTGGCGTGGCTGGCGGCAGCCAAGCCCGATGTCGTCTGCCTGCAGGAGCTGAAGGCCCGCGACACGCAGTTTCCGCGCACGGCGCTTGCGGCGGCCGGCTACGGCGCGGTGTGGAAGGGCGAACCGACCTGGAATGGCGTCGCCATACTCGCGCGCGGGTCCAAGCCGGTGCTGACCCGTGACGTCCTGCCCGGCGATACCGCCGACAAGCAGAGCCGCTACATCGAGGCGGCCGTGAACGGCATCGTCATCGCTTGTCTCTACGCGCCCAACGGCAACCCGCAGCCGGGGCCGAAATTCCAGTACAAGCTGGCGTGGCACGCGCGGCTGGAGGCGCATGCCGCAGAACTGTTCGACACCGGCCTGCCGGTGGCGCTGGTCGGCGACTACAACATCGTGCCCGAGCCGCGCGACATCTACGCCACCCGCTCCTATGACGACAACGCGCTGGTGCAGCCGGAAAGCCGGGCGTCGTTCCAGCGTCTGCTCGAGCAGGGCTGGACCGATGCGCTCCGCAAGAAGCATCCGAAGGAAACGCTCTACACATTCTGGGATTATCGCCGCAACCGCTGGCCGCGCGATGCCGGGCTGCGGCTCGACCACATCTTGCTGTCGAAGAAACTGGCGCGCCGCCTCACCGCTGCCGGCATCGACCGCGATGTCAGAGGTGAGGACGGCGCCAGCGACCACGCGCCGGTATGGGTCGAATTGAAGTGAATTTGGCTGCGTGATCGCGCCCACTTTCGTGGGCGCAGTTTTGCGCTATTTGTTTCGCTGCGGCGGCCGCATGATGAGCAAGGTGCGGCACCGGAGGGGGAGTCCGATGGACAGGTTGGCCGAAAGGCTGTTTGCGCTTCCGCTGCTGGCGGCCGCTTTGGCTTGTCTGGTGCGGGCGTATCTGCTGCTCGGCGACAGAGATTTCAGCTGGAGCGGGATCGATCACATGCTGCACGGCCCAGCCACGCTGCGACCGGTGGTGTTCCTGACCGTCGGCGGGCTTTGCCTGCTTGGCGCCCTGTTGTTCTGGGCCGGACTGCTGCCGGGTCGGCGAAGCCAGCCTGCTGGAACGCCGCTTTTTGGCCGCGACGCCGAGATCGACCCAAAGGGCCGCCCCGGTCTGCGGCGCGCCTTCCTCATGTTGCCGGTGCTCGCCGTGTTGGCGCTGCTGGCCGACCACTTCCCTTGGGCGCGTGACGCCGGCCCGGGCGCTGAGGTGGCCGCCCCGAACGAACCCAAAGCCGAGCCGAAGGACCAGGGCATCGACGGTGTCCCGCCGGACCTGGCGACGCCACCGGCCCCGCCGAGTTCGCCGCAGGTCACCATGCCGCCCGAGCCAACTCCGCCGGTGCAGGCAGCCAAACCGCCCGAGCCGGCGCAGCCTACGCCTCCGGCTGCTCCCCCTCAGCCGCCACAAGTCGCACTCGCTCCGGCGACACCGCCACCGGAGACTGCTCCACCGCCGGCTCCGGCCACGCCACCGCAAACCGTCGCGCCGTTGCCGCCGCCTCCGCCGGCGCTGCCGACCGAGCCCGACGGCCACCGCGACGCCGTCGTCTGGCTCGCCGTCTCGGCCGATGGCCGCGACGTCATGAGCGCCAGCACCGACCATATGATCAAGCTCTGGGACATCGCCGGCAAGCGGCTGATCCGCAACCTTGGTGAACACAAGGACATGGCGCGCACGGCGCTGTTCATGCCCGACGGCGCAACCGCGCTGACCGCCGGCGACGATGGCGAGATCGTGCTGCGAAAGCTTGCCGACGGCGCGGTGCTGCATGTCTTCTCGTCGGGCGCGAATGGCGGCGTGCGCAAGCTGGCGATCAGCCCGGACGGCAAGCGCGCCGTCAGTGGCCACGACACCGGCAACGTCATCGTCTGGGATCTCGTCAACAAGTCGGTGCTGCATGTGATGACCGGACATGACTGGCCGATCAGCACGGTCGCAATCTCGCCCGACGGCACGCGCGCGCTGAGCGGCTCCATCGACGGCACGCTGAAATTGTGGGACGTTGAAAGCGGCAAGCAATTGCGAAGCTGGCACGGCCACGAGCAAGGCACCTACGGCGCCGTCTTCACCGCCGACGGCCATCATGTCGTCACCGGCAGCGGCGACTACACGATCAAGCTCTGGGACCTCGACACGTTTAGGGAATTGCGCCGCTTCGAGGGCCACGAAGGCACCGTCTATACGCTGGCGCTGTCGGCCGACGGCAAGCGCCTGGCCTCCGGCTCGCTCGACGGCACGGCGCGGCTGTGGGATCTCGGCACTGGAGACCAGATCGCCATGTTCGACAGCCGCACCGGCCCGATCTACGCCGTTGCCTTCGCCACCGACGGCACACTGGTCACCGGCGGCGACGATCGCACCATCAGGGATTGGCCGGCGGCTGGCGGCGATGGCGAAATCCTGTTCGCCGGCGCACCGCAGTAGCGACATCAAATGCTTTGGATATTCCAGAACAGCCTGGCTTGCGCTATGGATTACTGGTGGCTGCAAATGGATTGGGGACGGTGAGCAACAACGACTGGGCGCCCAAAGTGGATACACCTGTCTACAGCCCGCCCAAGTCGCGTCGCCGAGGTGTCCTTACCGTCGTTCTGGTGTTGCTGGCGGCTTTTGTGCTGCTCGGTCCTGGCCGAAATTACTATGTGCAGTGGTCAGCCATTAAGAAGATTCAAGCGGCTGTCCTGGCAAAGGATTATCGCGAGCAATTCCATCAGATCTCCGTGCTGGCCGACATGGGAAATGCTGACGCACAGTACAATCTGGGATTAATGTACTGGCGTGGCCAGGGTATTGCCCAAAATGACAGGCAGGCGACCTACTGGTGGGGCAAAGCAGCCGAGCAAGGAAATGCAGATGCGGCATCCTTGCTCGCCCAGGCCTATTCCCATGGCCGAGGTGTCGAAAGAAACGACCAACTGGCGTTAAAATTTGCCACACAGTCGGCCGACAAGAGCAACGCGAATGGTTACTATGCCATCGGCACCCTGTACGCGCAGGGCCAAGGTGTTCCGCAAAGCTATGAGCAAGCTCTCTCCTGGTGGCGCAAGGCAGCCGATGGCGGCAGTACCGAAGCTGCCTACTGCATCGGTCGGTCCTATTATCTCGGTGAAGGCGTTGAGAAGGACGATCAGCTCGCCGTGACGTGGGTGCGAAAGGCGGTCGACAAGGGTGAGCCGAATGCCCAGTCTCTGTTGGGCACGCTGTATTCGCTTGGCCACGGCGTCGGTCAGGATGACCGCCTGGCCTTCGAATGGTGGATGAAGGCTGCGGTCGCCGGTGTGCCGGAAGCGCAATACTCCTTAGCAAACGCGTATGAATTGGGAAAAGGCATCGGCAAGGACGACGCCCAGTCGTTCGCCTGGTTGGTCAAGGCGGCGGAACAGGACAATGTCCGGGCGCAGTCTGCGCTGGCCTATGCCTATGCTACGGGCAAGGGCACTGCCAAAAGTGATGCCGAAGCATCATCCTGGTGGCTGAAGGCGGCGAGCCGGGGAGACGCTTATGCGCAGGCGAACCTCGGCCTGGCATATTGGACGGGCGCCGGACTGACTCAGAGCGACGCTGATGCCGTTTCGTGGTGGCTCAAGGCCGCAAAGCAGGGGGACGTTTCGTCTGAACTGTACCTGGCTGTTGCCTATGCCCGCGGCAGAGGGATAGCCAAGGATGAAAAATCCGCCGAATTCTGGTTGCTGGAGGCAGCCAAGGCGGGAAATGTCGAAGCAGAACTCAACCTTGGCAAGCTTTATTACACCGGGATCGGCGGCAAGCCGAACTATCCGGAATCTGCCAAGTGGTTTTCCACATCGGCAAGCCACGGAAATGCCGAGGCCAGGACCTTCCTCGAAATGATGAAGGAAAAAGGCCAGTTCGACAGCAAGACGCTGTGAGCTCAGGGTCAGGCAACGCCGATGACGTCGGTGGACATCGGCAGCGGATACCAAAACTGTCTTTCATCAGTCAATTTCGGAGGCCACTTATGCCTGCCGGCCATCTCCCCACTTGGGGGAGATCAGCAGCGTCGCCGTCACGCCTTTCGTTTGCGGCGTGACACTCGTATCGCACGATGCGAAGACTCATTTGCCGCTGCATCTCGAGAATCCCATGCCCCTCCACATCGTCGAAGCCTCGATTGCCGATCTGCGCCATGCCCTCGAAGACGGCACCGTCACCAGCGTCGAGCTGGTGGGCGCTTATCTCAGGCGCATCGCGCATTACGACCGCCATGGCATCGCGCTGAACGCCGTGCCTGTGCTCAATCCCAGAATGTTCGAAGAAGCGGCCGCGTCCGATCTGCGGCGGCGCAATGGTGCTGCGCTCGGGCCGCTCGACGGCATCCCCTACACCGCCAAGGACAGCTATAAGGTGAAGGGCCTGACGGTGGCCGCCGGCTCGCCCGCCTTCGAGCATCTCGTCGCCAACGAGGACGCTTTCACCATTGCCAGGCTGAGGGCCGGTGGTGCTGTGCTGATCGGGCTGACCAACATGCCGCCTATGGCCAATGGCGGCATGCAGCGTGGCGTCTATGGCCGCGCCGAAAGCCCCTACAATGCAGATTACCTGACCGCCGCCTTCGCTTCCGGCTCGTCCAACGGTTCCGGCACCGCGACCGCTGCGAGCTTTGCCGCTTTCGGGCTGGGCGAGGAAACATGGTCTTCCGGCCGCGCGCCGGCGTCCAACAATGCACTTGTCGCCTACACGCCGTCGCGCGGCGTCATTTCGGTCAGGGGCAACTGGCCGCTGGTGCCGACCATGGATGTGGTGGTGCCGCACACCCGCGGCATTGCCGACATGCTGGAGTTGCTCGACGTGATCGTCGCCGACGATGCCGAGACGCGCGGCGATTTCTGGCGTGTGCAGGCCTGGGTGTCGATCGCGAAGAGCGCTGCTCTCAGGCCGCCAAGCTACACTGCGCTCCAACTGCAAGGCTCATTACAAGGCAAACGCCTCGGCGTGCCGAAAATGTATATCGGCCGCGATGGCGGCGCGCCCAAACCCATCGAGACCCGCGCCTCGGTGCTCGACCTCTGGCGGCAGGCAGCGCGTGACCTGGAAAAGCTCGGCGCGGAGGTGGTCGAGGTCGATTTCCCCGTCGTCTCGAACTATGAGCGCGACCGTCCGGGCACAAAAACCATGGTCGAACGCGGGCTGGTGCCGGAAGCCTTCGCCGAGCGCGAAATCTGGGATCTCTGCATCTGGGGCTGGGACGATTTTCTGCGCGCAAATGCCGATCCGGCGATCCCCGATCTGGCTGCGGTCGACGGCCCAAAGATTTTCCCGCAGCCGCCGGGCGCGCTGCCGGACCGCTATGGCGACGACGGTTTCGATCTGGCCGACTACGTCACGAGCGCCAAGCAGGGCGTGATGCCATTGCTGGACATTCCAGCGCTGGCGGAAGGTCTGAAGGGATTGGAGGCGACGCGGCGCATCGACTTCGAGGACTGGCTGGACGAGCACAGGCTCGACGCCGTCGTGCTGCCGGCGGTCGCCGATGTCGGGCCGGCCAGCGCCGACGTCAACCAGACCTCTGCAGAAATCGCCTGGCGCAACGGCACCTGGGTCGCCAATGGCAATCTGGTGTGGCGTCATCTCGGCATTCCGACCGTCACCGTGCCTATGGGAACGATGGCCGATATCGGCATGCCGGTCGGGCTGACCTTTGCGGGCAAGGCCTATGATGATGCGGAGTTGCTGCGGCTCGCCGGCGATTACGAGCGCGCCACCCAACGCCGCACCAGCCCGCCGCGCACGCCGGAATTGCCGGACGATGTGTTTGCGGGGCGGCCTGGTGGATTGCGGGCCAGCGATGCGCCGGCGCCGAGGCTTACGCTTGTTGCCGAGACGATGCGGCGAGGAGACCAGGCCGAGATCGCCGTGACGGTTGAACTCGATGCGGAGACCGCTGGCGTCAAGGTTCACGTCAATGGCGAACCGGTCGCTCTGCGGCGCAGCGGCACAAGCTTTCACGGTCGCATCCTGGTGCCGGCCGGCGAGCACGAAAGAATGCACAGTGTGTGGCGAGGCGCTTACGGCTCGATCGTTACGGCCGTCATCCGGCTGGAGGATGGACGCACGGCTGGTGCTTACGTGGTCGCGGGTGGAATCGGGTGAGGTACATGTAATCTCCCCAAGGGGGAGATCAGCAGCTTCGCCGTCTTGACCCTCCCATCGCCCGCGTTATCTTCGCGCCATGTCAAACCTCGCTCCCCTCATCGTCATCGATCTCCAGACCAACATGTTCGACGGGCGCGTCGAGCCGCCGATCCATGATGCGCCGGGCATAGCCGAGCGTACCCGCTCGCTGATCGGCTGGGCGCGGCGCGAGGGGCGCCGGATAGCGTTCGTGCGGCATGACGGGCCGGCCGGCGATCCGCTGGCGCCGGGCGAGCCGGGTTGGCCGGTATGGCCGGAACTCGGCCAGGCCAAGGACGAGCCGACATTCTCCAAGACCGTCCGTAACGCCTTCTCGAATGCCGAGCTTGGCGCCTGGGTGGCCGGGCAAGGGGCCGGCAAAGTCGTGCTTGCCGGAGCGCAAACCGATTTCTGCATCGCCGGCACCGTTGAGGGCGCCCTGGCCGAAGGCTTCGGCGTCACTGTCGTTTCCGATGCGCACTCGACGCTGGACACTGAAGGCGAAACCGCGACCGAGATCATCGCCCGGTACAATGCGGACTTCACCGATGCCGGCGTCACGCTGGTGACGACGAACGCGCTGACCGGCGACTGAAGCACCGCGCTTCGAAGAGTGGGAGACTTCCGTGCCAACCCTGAAATTGCCGGCCGAAGGCGGGTGCCGCTGCGGACGCGTGCGGCTCAAGATTTCCGCAAAACCGCTTTTGACCATGGCTTGCCATTGCATCGGCTGCCAGCGCATGTCGGCCAGCGCCTATTCGCTGAGCGCCGCCATTCCCTCGGACGGGTTCGAGATCATGCAAGGCGAGCCGGTGATCGGCGGACTGCACGGCGCCTCGCGTCATTACTTCTGCCCACATTGCATGAGCTGGATGTTCACGCGCCCCGAAGGGCTCGACTGGTTCGTCAATCTGCGCCCCACCATGCTTGACGAGCCCGGCTGGTTCACGCCGTTCATCGAGACATGGACCAGCGAGAAACTGCCCTGGGCGACGACGCCTGCGGTGCACAGTTATGAGGCGCTGCCGGCCTTTGAGGAATATGAGGGGCTGGTGGCGGAGTTTGCTGAAACCGCGAGTCTCCCCACTTGAGGGGAGATGGCGGCAGGCCAGAGGGGGTCGGTGCGACTGGGCTCGACGTCCTTGCTGCAGATGGAAGGTTGGCGCTTCACGCGCGGCGACCCCCTCTGTCGCCTTCGGCGACATCTCCCCCTCGAGGGGGGAGATAAGCCCCGCTAAAAATTTGCATCGAATCGATTGCGCAAACGTTTCGATGGCCCTAAACTCCCTCAAAATCCGCCATCAGAGCGGACGGGAAACGCATAGGGAGGAGCGCTTGCAGGCGCTTATTTGTCTTGCCGACAATGGCTGAAGTGGCGCGGCGCGCCGGTGTGTCGGTGTCGACCGTCTCGCATGTCGTCAACAACACGCGCTTCGTTTCGCTGGAAAAGGCGAGGCTGATCAACGACGCCATCGCCACGATGGGCTATCAGCCCAACGAGCTGGCGCGCTCGCTGAAGGCCTCGACCACCAACAGCGTCGGCCTGGCGATCTCGGCGATCTCCAACCCTTATTTCACCGACATCATCTGCGCGGTCGAGGCCGAATGCGCGCGGCTCGGGCTGATGGTCTTCCTGTCGGACACCCAGGAAGATCCCGACCGCGAGCTGCAGGTGGTGCGCGCTTTCCATCAGCGCCGCGTCGACGGCGTCATCCTGGCGCCGTCGGGCTCGCCGCAGCGGGCCATCGACTATCTCGCCGACAAGAAGATGCCATGCGTTCTGATCGACCGTTTCGCCGACCAGCGCTTCGACCAGATCGGCGTCGAGAACGAAACGTCGATGCGCGCGCTGATCGACCATGTCGCCTCCTTCGGCCACAAGCGCATCGGCTATATCGCCGGACAGCCGGGCCTGACGACGACGCGCGAGCGCATCGAGGCGTTCCAGGCTTCGCTCGCCGCCAATGGACTTGAGTGCGTGCCGCACTATCTCTCGGCCGAGAATGTCGACACGGCGGCGGCGACCGCATCCACCCACGCCATCCTGTCGCTGCCGTCGCCACCAACCGCATTGGTCACCGGCAACAACATGACGACGATCGGAGCCGTCCGCGCCATCCGCGAAAAAGGCCTCAGCATTCCGGGCGATCTGTCGCTGGCCGGCTTCGACGATTTCGAATGGGCCGATTGTTTCGAACCGCGGCTGACGCTGGTGGCGCAGCCCTGCACCGAGATAGGCAGGCAGGCGGCAGCCCTGCTCAGCGCCCGCATCGCGGCGACCGGTTCAGAGCCACGTTCGGTGCGGCTGCAGGCGACGCTGCAGGCGCGCGCCTCCTGCGGGAGGCCGACCCACACGAGGCTAACATGACCGCGCCGCTGCTGGTAATGACCGGCGCCGTCAAACGCTTCGGCGGCGTGCAGGCGCTGCGCGGTGTCGACTTCGATCTCAAGGCCGGCGAAATCCATGCGCTGCTCGGCGAAAACGGCGCCGGCAAGTCGACGCTGATGAACCTTTTGTCGGGCGTCTACACGCCGGACGAAGGCACCATCGAGATCGACGGCAAACCCGTGCGTTTCAACAACCCGCGTGAGGCGCAAGCGGCCGGCATCGCCACCATCTTCCAGGAGCTCGACCTGGTGCCGTCGCTGGATGTCGCGGCCAACCTGTTCCTCGGCCGCGAATTGATGCGTCCGGGCGGCTTCCTCGACGTGCCGGCAATGCGCCGCGAGGCCAAGAAGCGGCTGGAAGCCATCGAGATCGCCATCGATCCGTCCGCCATGGTGGCGGACCTGTCGATCGGCCAGCGCCAGGTGGTGGCGATCGTCAAGGCGCTGTCCTACGCCTCGCGCGTGCTGATCATGGACGAGCCGACGGCCGCACTTACCGTCGGCGAAGTCGAGCGGCTGTTCGACATCATGAGAAAACTCGCCGCCACCGGCGTCGGCATCGTCTATATCTCGCACCGGCTGGAGGAAGTGCCCGGCATTGCCGACCGGGTGACGGTGATGCGCGACGGCCGCGTTGCTGGCATCACCGAGCCGCACGCGCCGCAGGCGGAGCTGGTCAGGCTGCTGGTCGGACGTCCCCTGGACGAGCTCTATCCGCAGCGCGCCAAGGCCGCGGGCAAGCCGCTGCTCAGCCTGAGGAACGCCAGCTTCAAGCTCGCCCGCGATAGCGCCGGCTGGCAGGCGCCGCAAGGCGGCGTTGTTCGGCGGGCATGACGCGAGGGTCTGCGGGCTCGCGCACCGCGCCTTGTCGCTGTGGTTCGTCGGAAAGCCGGCAAGCGCGATCCATTCGATGTCGGAAGCTAGGAGCTGGGCGCAGCAAACCGGACATGCCGGCAGCATCGCGCATGCCTACCTCAACGAGGCGATGTTGCATTGCTATCGCCGCGATTTTTCGATGCTGCGAAGCGTGATAGCGGATCTGCGCCACTTGACGGAGCGCCATTATATGCCCGCCCTCGCCGCCGCAGCGCAAATCTTCGAAGGCTGGTGCGACGGCAACGCCGGCCAGGTCGAGAGCGGCAGGGAAAAAATGCGGCAAGGCCTTGGCCTCCATGGCGAGTTCCAGACGCCTGAGGACGAACCGGTCTATTGCGGCATGCTGGCAGAGCTTTTGACACGAACTGCCGAGGTCGATGAGGCGCTCGCGCTGCTGGGCTCGGCTGTGGCGCAGGCCGAGGCCGGCGGCAGCCGCTTCTGGCTGGCAGAGCTCTACCGGCGAAGGGCGGAGCTACTTCTTCTTCAGGGCGATGCGGAGGCGGACGTAATCGCTGCCCTCGAAAAGAGCATCGCCATAGCCGCGGAGCAAAGCGCTGTGCCTTTCCTCGTCAGTACATACGAGACCCTTCAATCATCAGGCCTGTCACCTGAACTGTCGTCGCGCTATCGCGATCGGGTCGAACGTGCGAAATCCGCTCTCGAGCCGGGCGCCGCGCTGATCGTCAATCCCGAATCGGCCGTTCGGCACTAGCCGGCCCTGCAAGAGCATCCGCGATGCTGGAGCGATATGAACGCCTGGGTCCGCCGCCCGACGAGGCGCTGGCGAGGCTGATGAAGATGCGCGAAGGCCTGGGCATCACGCGGATCGCCGACATTACAGGGCTCGACCAGCTCGGCATCCCGGTCGTGCAGGTGACAAGACCTTTCTCGCTCTCCAACGCGGTCGCGCAAGGCAAGGGCGCTACCCTGGCACAAGCCGCGATATCGGCCATGCTGGAATCGGCCGAGAGCTTCTTTGCAGAGCAGGTGGCGAATTTCGACACAGTCGTCGGCTGTGCCGATCAATTGGGCATCCCGCCCGATCGTTTCGAAAGGCATCTCCAGGGGGGCACCGCGCCCGGATGGCGCGGCAGGGAGACGGCGTGGGTAGCCGCCGACAATCTTCTTACCTGCAGCCGCGACCTGGTCCCGTTCGAGCTCGTGCACACCGCCTATGTGTTGCCGTCACTGCCCCATGACGGCATTTTCGCGGCATCGACGAGCGGTTTGGCCGCAGGCTTCGAGGAGCCGGATGCCATCGTTCATGGCATGCTTGAATGCATCGAACGCGACGCGATCGCCACGGCATACCGGACCCACGGGTTTTTCCACCGTCAACGCATCGATCCCGAGACGATCGATGATCCGTCGCTCCGCGATCTCCTGGAAACTTTGGCGGCCAAGAACGTGCTGGTCGGCCTTTGGCAGGCTTTGTCGCCGTTGGGCATACCGGTGGTGTGGTGCCATCTGCTGGAAGACGAACCGACGGAAACGGTCCTTTTGGATCACCCGGCTGATGGCTCGGCCGCCGGTTTCAGTCCTGCCGGCGCGGCGGCGCACGCCATCTACGAAGCGGCCCAGGCCCGTCTGGCGGCGATCTCGGGCGCGCGCGATGACCTGACGCGCGCGTCCTATCCGAAATACCCCGATCGGCAGATGATCGCAGCGCATCGCCGGCTCCTCCGCGATGGCCCGCGTAGCGTGGATTTCCGCGCGCTCGCCGAGCAGAAGTTCAACACGGCGTCGGATGGGCTGTCGGTCCTCTTGGCAATTCTCGAAGAGAGAGGGTTCGATGCGGTTCACCTAATCCGGGTGGGAACGAAACCGCTCGACGCCCTGTCGGTTGTCAGGATTGTCATCCCTGCCTTGCAGCCGCTCTTGCAGGGGTAGGGATTATGCGCCCGAAACTCGTCTTCACCGGCCCTACCGTGTCCCATGCCGACGCATTGAAGGTCGTCGATGCGGTATGCCTTCCCCCGGCCGTGCAAGGCTCGATCGTTTCGGCCGTGCAGCATTTCGACCCGAGTGCGATCCTTCTCATAGATGGCGGTTTTCAGACGGAGCCGGCGGTTCGGCACAAGGAAATCCTGTGGGCCCTCAGCCGCGGCATTCACGTCGTCGGCGCGGCCAGCATGGGGGCCCTTCGAGCAGCCGAGCTGTTCCCCCATATGCAAGGCGTCGGGCTTATCTACCGATGGTATCGCCGCTTCGCCTTTGCACCCGACGACGCAGTAGCGGTATTGCATGGACCGGCCGAAGTGAATTTCGCTCAATTGACGCATGCGCTGATTGACCTGCGCCGGACCCTTCGCGCTGCTTGCCGGCGCGGCGTGATTTCACCCGAACAGCAGGCGAGGCTCGAGGGTGCGGCACAGGCCGTCAACTTTCGCGAGCGCACCCTGGCACGGATGGTCCGGGATGCGCACGACGGCAAGGGCGACGTCGAGAAACTGTGCAGGGAGCTCGGCGCGGCTTTCGTCCAGCAAAAAAAGCAAGATGCTCTGCGGGCACTCGAACTTTTGCGGGAGCAAGCATTTGAAAAAGCAGACCCCATGCCGGAATTACAGCTAACCTCGGCTTTCTCCAAGGATATGGATGATGCGGGGCTGGCGCTATAGGCCCTGACCTCTTGGCGGCCGACGATTTACGTAACGTAAGCGCCGTGATAGCGTGGTAGCCTCAGAGGGGGCTAAGCGATTGGACGCGGTCGATCGTGTCGTTGCGCAAGATCCGTTGCTGGGAACGCGGTTCCTGGTCTACCCGCAGGTCCCTCACCTTTTGGGTTACGGAACACCCGAAACAGTGTGGATTTCTACTCCACCCGATCTGATCCGCTCCGGCCCGGAAGATCACCGCATCTACGTTCGCGATTCGCTCCTCGACAAGGAGCCTTACGACTACCCTTATCTGCCACCGTTTGTCGGCGAAATCTTTCCGCCTCCAGAGGCTGGCTTTGACGGCCATTTCGATCAGCTTTCCCTGACCTCGCGGCAGTTCCTTTCTGCGCACGCTTTCGCCTCGGTCAGCCGCGTGCTGGATATCTGGGAAAGCTACCTCGGCAAACCGATTGTCTGGTACTTCGCCGAGACGTACGAGCGGCTCGAAATCATCCCCTTCGTCGACTGGGAGAATGCGCAATCGGGCTATGGCTATCTGGAACTCGGCCGAGAGCGCGGCATCGACGGTCGCGACTATCCCTATGCACTCAACTTCGATGTGATCGCACATGAGGTTGGCCACGCCATCTTGTTTTCGCTGTTCGGGACACCAGCCGGCGGCCTGACCCAAGGCGATTTCGGACCGTTCCACGAGGCCAGCTCGGATCTGGTCTCGCTCTTGTCCTTCCTGAATTTCGACAGCGGCATGGACCGGCTGCTGCGGCACTGCGATGGCAACCTGCTTGTTCTCAATGAATTGAACCGGATTGCCGAGCTGACTGGCGATCGGCAGATACGCCTCGCCAGCAACGCACGCCGCATGTCGGAGGTGACGGCGGAAATCCATGACAGGTCACGGCCGTTCACGGGAGCTGTGTTCGACACGATCGTCGACGTCTACCACGCGGCATTGGTGCACGAGGGGTTGGCCGACGAGCGGCTGCTGGGGATCGATATCAAGGATGTCGACCAGTCCGACATGCGGCGCATCTCGGATTTTACGTCCCGCGCCTTTCGCGCTCGGCCCTTCATGTTCAAGAGCATGTTGATCAGAGCAAGGGACGAGGTGGCTCTCGCACTTGCGCAGGCGTGGCCACGCCTCGATGCGGATGACCTGTCGTTCGAAAAGGCCGCGGTGATGGTGGTGGACGTCAGCGATCGGGTCGCGCCGATGCTCGCGGAAAAATTCGATGAGAATTTCAGCTGGCGGGAGATCTTGTGAGCTGAACGACCGTAACAAAAAAGGTGCGAGGAAAATGAGCGACGATTATCACAGGCCAACCTACACTACGCGCGATCCCCACAGTGCATTCAATGCCACGCAAGTACGCTTGTATGGAATACCGGGGTTGCCGCGATTGAAAACAACAAATGATATAGCAGAGATAAATACTGCCATCATAAATAATCAATTTGCCCTTGTTGGCGCTAGAATCGGAATTGATCCCCCTGCAAGCGATGACACAATGACATTCCTGAAAAATATATTTGATATCAATGCAACCAATAGTTCATACGTTTTTGTCAATTCGATAATAGCCAACTACATGGTCATGATCGGCGCAATCGACGTCATGCCATCGGAGCCCAAGACGGAATTCACCTCCGGGGTGATATTCGGTTACGCATATGAAGGGCACACGTATGATTTGCCGAAAACCCAAGATCATGCTGATTCCAGCAGCTCCGGAACCAACGATTCCCGACGATGACTCCGGATATGACGAGAAGCAGCAAGAGGGCTACGCGGTCTGGATCGTGGACAAGCTCAACCAATGCGTCGAATTCGAAATGAACCAGGGCTTCGTCGAGCAGATCGTCCTCGAGGCGAACCTTCCAGGCAAGCGTTCACCGACGATGTACGCATCCAAGATGACGATGGGACACCGTGGCGGAAAGCTGAACGACTAGTCTCTCATGTTCCCTGTCAAAGGTTGAAGGCAAGAAGGCTCGCCTGCTTGGCAGGTTTGCCATGCAGTCGGATCGGCTGAAGCTGCACAGGGCTGGGGGTGGAGCTCAGAGACGACGGTTGATCAGACTCTCATTCCGCGGGTTGGGTACGGCCTTCCGTGTCTTGGTCTCGGGGCTGTCCTCGGTCTAGAGGGCGGGCGTGGGGCGCATCGGCTCGGCGACATAACTGGCGACGGGAGTTCCGCACGATGGCCATGTTGTGCGCCCTGGTTGTCACCGCCGGCCGAGATCCATTGAATCCTGTCGACACGAACGCGAAAGGCTTCATCACATCGATATCCGAGAGGCCCTCGGCATCCTCGCCGTGTCCGGCAAACGGGATTTAGCTGTCGCGCCAGTCAACGAGTGTGTCCGCTTTCCGAATGCTACCACCCGAAACCGGACAGGCAGGAAGCGGCCCAAATGCGACATTCAATTTTTGTCGTGCCCCTGCCAGGGATTTGGCGTGCCCCAGCCGCTTACGTTGCGTCTAGTCCCGCCATGTAAGCCTTCGCGCCACGAGGGACCGCACGCCACTGACGGACAACTATGATGTGAACCACCAGTTTGGCGCACCCAATCGGCCACGCCAAACCCTGGCCGATTCACGGCGCAGCCGTAAACCCGCACTGCTTCTGTTCCATCTCGATCTGCTTCGTGATGCGGATGGCGTTCTGGGCGTAGGCTTCCGTTACCGAGCCGCTGTTGACGGTCTTGTCCTTCAGCGGGCTGACGGCTGCGCAGAGGTGGAAGACATGCTCGGTGTCGGACTTGGCGGCGCCGTTTTCCGGCGCGATCCAGTAGACGACATCCTGGCCATTGGGGTGTGCCGCGTCCTTCGTCGCCGCGGCCACCGTGGTGGAGTCGGTGGCGATCGCCTGCGCCTGGGCGGCGACCTCGGGCGAACAGGCCGTGGTCGGCTGCCCCGCCTTGATCTGTTCCGCGCAGGTGTTCATGTCCTGCGTGTACTGCTCGACCGATGGCGGCTGGTAGCTGACCCCGATCAGCGTCGCCAGCACGGCCAGCACGGCGCCGATACCGCCGGCCACCTTCTTGCTCTTCGGGTCCATGTTCTTGTCGTTGAGGATCAAGAGAACCAGCGGAAGGAAGGCAATCAGCGTGATGATCGCGCCGAGCTGGTTCTGGACAAAGAACCTGAACGTGTCGGATTCGCGGGCCGGGTCCTTCCGGTTGGCCGCCTTCCAGAGCAGGCTGCCGACGATGGCGAATATCGCGATCCCGACCAGGATGCCGATCAGCAGCGGCAGGTTGCCCTGGTCGAACTTGTGCTTGTAGAGCAAGACGATCCCGGCGATCTCGCCGCCAATGGCGATGACCCACGACAGCACGGCGAACAGGCGCAGCCGCGTGGCGCCGGACTTCTGGCCCTGCGTTGCCTGCCAGTCCTTGGTAACGTCTACGGTCGGCTTGTTGTCGGTCATGACCAGATCCCCCGGTATCGACACTTTTGCGGGGCGTCAAAGGCGCCCGGCGCAGCGTCATTGAACGAACGTCGCCTGCCCCGGCGCGAAAGCGCCACGGCAGACCCCATCCTTATTGCGCATGATGGGATTCGTCCATAGGCGAGGCTGGCGGACGCCGATGCCGGCGATGGCGCGGAGGAGGGCAGGGCAATCGCATAAGGCGGCGCCAGCGAATACCCCCACCCTTAATCCCTCCCCACAAGGGGGAGGGAGACTTGGTAGGCGCTGATCGCCGCAAATCGCCTAGGTTCCACGCCAGAATGGGTGGCTTGCGGCAGCGTTCCCTCCCCCTTGTGGGGAGGGTTAGGGTGGGGGTCCTCTTCGTAAGAACTCATATGTGATCGCCTTGCGCCGACGAAGGGTAGGTGGGTCGCCGAACCCGAGGGAGCGCCATATGCGATCGCCCTGCCATAGGTCGGATCACGCCACCGCGGGAGTGCAACTAATTTGTATACAAATGTTTCTGGCCGGCATCGGTTTGTGAAGCGCTTCACCGTTGCCGCGCAATCGATCGGTTACAGAGGCCGTGCAAGAGCGGGCCTAAGGCAGCGCTCTGCTGCTGCATGGAGGTAACCGATGTTTGAAAGTCTCAGCAGAATTCGCGCTGCCCTGGCGCGCGCCAGCAAGCACAGGAAGACCGTGCGCGCACTGAATGCGCTGCCGACGGAGATCCAGAAGGACATTGGCTGGACGGAGTCGAGGTCGATCGATGAGATAAGGCTGCCGTTCTAGGGCCGCATCCAGCGTCGCTAATATATCGCTCGCCATCGATTGTTCGGAAGCGTACAGTGCAGCATCGTCGGCCACATCAATGGGCGCTGACGCTTGGGAGCGACCATCGCACTCCTGCCCCGACAGGAGGCATTGGAGCCATGGCGGAGCAACCGAGACAGTCCGGTCTGAGCGCCGAGGCGCTCGCGGCCTTGGCGCGGGAAACCGGGGCCTCCGAGCAGCAGATACAAGAGATCGCATCGCTGATCGGCAACGATCGCTCGTCCATCGTGCGCGAAGCGCGCATGGTTGCGGCTGACCGCCCGAAGCGCTGATCCAGGAAAGCTGCTGGATTGATCCATGGGGCGTCGCCCCTGATTTGTCGGTTTTGTACGAAGTACAATGGCTGAATCCGAGTCAGCTATCGTCCAATGACCGTTTGCATTTGGGCAGGGCGCCGACGGCTGGGAGATGACATGTGCTCTTGCCCTTGGGGAGAGAGCGATGGACCAGTCGGTCAGCAAGGAGAAAAGCGGCCTTTTGCGCCGCATGAACCCGGCCGACTTCGCACTGCTTGCGCCGCATTTGCACCATCGTGTGCTCGATCTCAAAGCCCCGCTCGAAATGGCGGGCGAGCCGGTCGCCTCGGTATGCTTCCTGGAAAGCGGCCTGGCCTCGGTGGTGGCGAGGAACCGGCCGGGCCTGGACACCGAGGTCGGCATCATCGGCCACGAAGGCATGTCGGGCTCCGCTCTGGTGATGGGCGCCGACTGGGCGCCCCATGATTGCTACATGCAAATGCCGGGCGAGGCGGTGTGCATCGATTCCGAGCCGTTCAAGGCAGCGTTGCAGAAAAGCCCGACGCTTCGCGCCTTCCTGCTGCGCTATGCCCATTATCTGCACGGCCAGACCAAATCCACTGCGCTGAGCAATGCCCGCGCCAAGCTCGAGGATCGGCTGGCCAGATGGCTCCTGATGTGTGACGACAGGGTGGTCGGCCATCAGATCCAGATCACGCATGAGTTCCTGTCGGTCATGCTCGGCGTCAGGCGTCCGGGCGTCACCATCGGCCTGCAGATCCTGGAAGGGCGCGGCCTGATCCGGTCGCGGCGCGGCGAGATCGTCATCCGCGACCGGGATGGCCTGATCGCCGTCGCCGACGGCTTCTACGGCCAGGCCGAGGCCGAATACGAACGCCTGCTGGGCTGAGCCTGGCAGGGCTGGAAATGGCCGACGCGAATGCCGGTGAAAGCATGTTGCCAGAGCCGCGCCGGCCATTTGCGGCCATCTGGGGAGAGGCCGCCCGGCAAATCTAGCATCGGCGCAAAAGCGGGCAACGAACCGCAATCGCTTGGTAAAAACCGTACAATCGAATTGTGTTGAACCTTGGTTCGGCAAGAGTATGAATCTGCTGTCGTCGACCATGTATATGGGGCGCTGGCGCCTGAGGCTTCGACAGGCCCGCCCGCCCGATGTGAACGGGGAAAACCGAAATGGCAGAACTGCTTTTCGATGTATCCGCCTTCGATTGCGCCATCCTGCGCGCCGCCTTCATCAAATCGGTGATGGAAGACAATGTCCCGGAAAAGCGCTGGCGCGCGCTCGCCGCCGTCGAGCCGGGTCTCCTCGGCTGGATCACGCGCAAGTAGCAATATTCTGACGGTCCGGCGGCTACCCCAGCCACCACCACAGCGCCGCGATCACCGCAAGCACCGCCGCCACCGACAGCCCCAGCATGATGTAGCTGCCTTTGATGATGTCGCGGATGATCTTCTTGACGCTTTCGCGGTCGTTGAGGTTGGGGAAGGGCTCGTTGGGCAGCGCCACGCCGAGGAAGCCGCAGAGCGGCGCCCAGCCATCGCTGACCTTGAACACCAGAAGCTTCTCCGGCGGCACGGCCGCTATCACCTCCTCGGTGTAGGCGTTGTAGCGCGCCACCGCCTTGGCGCGGTCGTCCATCACGCCGGCAAGCGTGCGGCCCCAGATCAGTCTGTGCGACATGTCGCCGAATTTGCGGCCGAACGGCGTCAGCCATTCCAGCACCTTGAACTGCCACAATGTCTCGGTGAAGTGGATCGTGTCGATGGTGCTGTCGTACCAGGCCTCGGCGCCGCGCGGATGCAGGGTGAGCAGCACCTTGGCGTCGGGATAGGCTGTCATCAATTCGCGCCACACGCAGCATCCCGGATTGTCGACCGTCGCCTTGTAATTGGCAAAGACTCTGGTCCAGTCGTGCTGGCTGCCGGGCGGGCTGTTGGCCACCTTGCGCCAGAAGTCGAGATGGCCCTTGTTGGCCTTGTTGAGGATGACTTCCTGCATGTGATAGCTGGGAAGGCCCAGCCTGTTCAGCGCGGCAAAGGTCGACCATGTGCCGGTGCGGCCGAATCCGGCCCCGATGAGCTCAAGCGTCATTTTAACCCCCCTTGTTGAGACCGCTTTTCTTTTTATGCCGGTCCGCTCGGAATGAGGTTGCATCCGCGCCCCTCGGCGCGCAACAATTTTCCCTGTCCAGGGCAGAAATGTGTTTGCTTTTTCGTCTGGGCCACGCGGAATGAGGGTTTGGCTATTCCAGCGGGTGAGGGAGCCTGATAATAGGTCAGTCAGATTGACCTAAATCGCATGGCCAGAACGGTCATGCTGGACCAGATGCCGTATCCCGGGAGGTGGGCTCGTGAGTTTGATGGACCTGTTGGCGTCGCGCGCCTCGCGCATGAAGGCGTCAGAAATCCGCGAGCTGCTCAAACTGCTCGACCAGCCCGACATCATCTCCTTTGCCGGCGGCATCCCCGATCCGGCCTTGTTTCCGGCCCAGGCGATCGCCGATGCCTATGCCTCGGTGCTGGGCGGTGCGGAGGCGAGCGCAGCACTTCAGTATCAGGTCTCCGAAGGTTATCTGCCGCTCAGAAAATGGCTGGCCGGCCAGATGGGCAAGCTCGGCATTGCCTGCGACGAGCACAACATCTTCATCACCTCCGGCTCGCAGCAGGCGCTGGATTATCTGGGCAAGCTGTTCCTGTCGCCCGGCGACACAGCGCTCGTGACGTGGCCGACCTATCTCGGCGCGCTCCAGGCCTTCAACGCCTATGAGCCGCGCTACGACCGCCTGACGCCGGATGGCGGCAACATGACGCCGGCCGCCTACCAGGCGGCGGCTGCTGCCCCCTTTACTTTTGCAAAAGAGGGCGGCAAGGTGAAATTCGCCTATCTGGTGCCCGATTTCGCCAACCCGACCGGCGAGACGCTGAACCGCCAGCAGCGCGAGGCGGTGCTCGACCTCGCCGGCGAGCTCGACATTGCCGTCATCGAGGACGCCGCCTATCGCGCGCTGCGCTATGACGGCGAGGGCCAGCCGCCGATCCTGGCGCTCGACTGCGAACGCTCCGGCGGCATCGAAAACGCCCGCACGCTCTATTGCGGCTCGTTCTCAAAGATTCTGTCACCGGGCATGCGCGTCGGCTGGGTCTGCGCGCCGCGCCGCGTCGTCGAGCGACTGGTGCTGATGAAGCAGGCGTCGGACCTGCACAGCCCGTCGATCAACCAGCTGGTGATGCACCGGGTCTCCGAGGCCGTGTATGACGGCCAGGTGGAAAAGCTGATCGGCGCCTATCGCCAGCGCCGCGACGGCTTGCTTGCGGCACTCGAAGCGGAAATGCCGGATGGCGTCAGCTGGAGCCGACCGGAAGGCGGCATGTTCGTTTGGCTGACGCTGCCCGAAGGTGCGGACGCCACGGCACTGCTCGCCCGCTCGGTCAAGGAAGCCCGCGTGGCCTTCGTGCCGGGCAACGCATTCTACGCCGACGGTTCGGGCCGCAACACGATGCGGATGAGCTTTACGCTCGCAGATGAACGCGCGGTGGGTGAAGGCGTGCCGAGGCTGGCGAAATTGATGGGCTAATCTCCCCCCTCGAGGGGGAGATGTCGCCGAAGGCGACAGAGGGGGTCGCCGCGCGTGGAGCGCTAACCTTCATCAGTCGCAGGAGGTCGCGCCCAGTCGAGCCGACCCCCTCTGGCCTGCCGGCCATCTCCCCCTCAAGGGGGGAGATTAGCTCACTCCGCCACCACCAATTTATCCTGCGTCTTCGTTTCGAAATCGCTGGCGTCGTGGCGCTCGTGCAGTTGCATGGCCGGGTCGCCGAAGGCGCGGTTGACCATGCGGCCGCGTTGCACGGTCGGGCGGGCGTCGATCGCCTTGGCCCAGCGTTGTACGTGCTCGTAGTCCTGCACCGACAGGAATTCGGCGGAATCATTGTACATGCGGCCGAGCGCCAGGCCGCCATACCAGGGCCACACCGCCATGTCGGCGATCGAATAGAAGGCGCCGCCGAGATATTCGGTCTCGGCCAGCCGCCGGTCGAGCACGTCGAGCTGGCGCTTGGTCTCCATGGCGAAGCGGTCGATGGCGTATTCGAACTTTTCCGGCGCATAGGCGTAGAAATGGCCGAAGCCGCCGCCGAGATAGGGCGCCGAGCCCATCTGCCAGAACAGCCAGGACAAGGTTTCCGCGCGCGCCGGCTGTTCGGTCGGCAGGAATTCGCCGAACTTTTCCGCGAGATAAAGCAGGATCGAGCCGGACTCGAAGACGCGGACAGGCGTCTTGCCGCTGCGGTCGAGCAGCGCCGGGATCTTGGAGTTGGGATTGACCTCGACAAAGCCCGAGCCGAACTGGTCGCCATCGTTGATGCGGATCAGCCAGGCGTCGTATTCGGCGCCCTTGTGGCCGAGCGCCAGAAGCTCCTCCAGCATGACAGTCACTTTGACCCCATTCGGCGTCGCCAGCGAATAGAGCTGCAGCGGATGCTTGCCGACCGGCAGCACCTTGTCATGCGTCGGACCGGCAATAGGCCGGTTGATGCTGGCGAACGTACCGCCATTGGCTTTCTTCCAGCTCCAGACTTTCGGCGGGATGTATTCGGTCATGCGGGGAATTCCTTGGGTTTGGCGGGGCGAAAACGACGGCGCGAGACTGATGGCGGAAAAGTCGGCGGAACGTAGATACTGGAACACATAGGTGCAATTCAGAAAGGTTCAACTTGTGTTGAACTATTATCGATGTCAGCGCCGCCCCTCATGGCCCTGCCGGGCACTTCTCCCCGTATAGTGACGGGGAGAAGGACGCTGTCGCCTACTGATTTCGCCAATTGCCAGCGTTGCCAAGAGCGCCGATGTTGCGGCCATCTCCCTTCTCCCCGTCGCTATACGGGGGAGAAGGTGCCGGCAGGCGGACGAGGAGCAGCGCCAGCCTCTGAAATGATTGCCTTGTTGCCCAAGCCCTTGCGCCCTGTGCAGCGCGGCATACCTATAGAGGATACTGCCCACGCATATCTGCCAGGATGAAAGCATGCCCATCGATCCCGTTTCCCCGCTCTTGCGCTCCGTCGTTGGCGTGCGCGCCATGGTTCCCGACGATGCCTTCACGGCCAATGCCCTGGGCACGCGCCGGGAAGGCAGCGGCGTCGTCATCCGCGGCGACGGGCTGGTGCTCACCATCGGCTATCTCATCACCGAGGCCGAGGAGGTCTGGCTGACCGACCAGGACGGCCGCGTCGTGCCGGCGCATGCGCTGGCCTATGACCAGGAGACAGGCTTCGGCCTAGTGCAGGCGCTGGCGCCGCTCGGCCTGCCGGCGGTGGCGCTGGGTGACGCCTCGAAGGCCAAGATCGGCGACCCCGTGGTGTTTGCCGACGGCACCGGCCGCTCGGTCAAGGCACACATCGTCACCAAGCAGGAATTCGCCGGCTATTGGGAATATCTGCTCGACGAGGCGATCTTCATTGCCCCGGCGCATCCGTCCTGGGGCGGCGCGGCACTCATCGGCCAGGATGGCAGCCTGCTCGGCATCGGTTCGCTGCTTTTGCAGATGAGCCGCAACGGCGAGGTCGCCGACATCAACATGGTCGTGCCGATCAACCTTCTGACCCCGATCCTCGACGATCTGCTGACGCGCGGCCAGGTGGCGAAGCCGCCGCGCCCATGGCTCGGCGCCTTCTCGGCCGAGTCGAACGGTGCGGTCGTGGTGATGAGCGTCGCCGAAGGCGGCCCCGCCGCCAAGGCCGGCCTGCGCCAGGGCGACATCATCTCCGACGTGCGCGATGGCGAGGTCGACGGTCTCGCCGATTTCTACCGCAAGCTATGGCAGAATCCGGCGGGTTCGGAGATTCCTCTCAGGGTCGTGCGTGACGGTCGTGAGACTTGGCTGCGAGTGAAATCCGCCGACCGAAACAGCTTTTTGAAGAAACCGCATCTGCAGTGAAGCCAATCTCCCCCCAAGTGGGGGAGATGCCCGGCAGGGCAGAGGGGGGCGCGAAGGATCGCGACCTCTCGATCTATTTTCTGACAAGAATCGCGGGATAAACGTGGCTGACACTGGCCGGTGCGTTGGCGGGACAGCGGCCCCCCTGCCGGCCATCTCCCCCACGAGGGGGGAGATTGGCTGCCCCCTCAATCCCCGCATACCCTAAAAGGCGTCCCCGTGTCCCACTCCGCGAAGGGCACGACCTGGCCTTCGACAGACACGATACTGTTCACCTTGCTGTCATCATCCTGCGTCTGCATACTTTTGCCCTTGCCGGTCAGCACGTCGTAGTCGCAGCTGCTGTAGACGACAACGGACTGGTATTTGTAATGGTCATAGGCAACGCCGGCGACGACGAAGGCCTCGTTGCGCCAGGCGATGGTCAGCGTCATGTCGGTCCGCTCGCCGGGGCCGATCAGCCCCGGCAGATAGATCTTGATCGAGCCGTTGGGCAGCAAGGTCAACTCCGGTTCGATGCCGGAGCCCTCATAATGCGGCTGGTCGTAGTCGTTCCATTCGCCGTAGACCTGCTCATGCACGACGCCGGCGGGTTTCAGAAAATTGTACTTTTTGTCCCTCAGGAAGAAATGCATGTCCATGGTATCGTCTTCGGGCTCGGTCTCGACGATCATCGCCAGATCGGCGGCGCCGTCGCCATTGAAGTCGCCGGTCAGCGCGGTGATGATTTTCTGGGTTTCGATGGGTTCGGCCAGTGCCGGGGTCGGCAGCAGAAGGATGAGGCCGAGTAACATCGCTCGCATGGCATTTCCCCCGAATTGCAGTCTGCCTTGCCCGGCTGACCAGCAGGAAACTGCCACGGGCGTCGGCTGCGGCGCAAGCCGGCTCGCAATAGGCAAGGGGTATCGACGCCGCTGACGGAAACTGGCATCGACAGCCGATACAGCCGGCCCGGCAACAACGAGGTGATGATGGCGCCGTTCAAGGTCGATCCCGACAAGGTTCATGAATTCCCCGATCCCGACAGTTTTTACGCCTGGCTGCGCGAAAATCATGCCGGCGAGAGCGAGGTCTGGATCAAGGTCCACAAGGTCGGCTCGGGCCTCGCCTCGATCACGCCGAAGCAGGCCATCGACGTGGCGCTGTGCTTCGGCTGGATCGACGCCATACGCAAGCCGCTCGACGACAAGAGCTTTCTGCAGCGCTACACGCCGCGCGGCAAGAAGAGCATCTGGAGCAAGATCAACATCGACAATGTCGCCCGCCTGGTCGAGGAGGGCCGCATGACCGAACACGGGCTGAAACAGGTCGAGGCGGCCAAGGCCGACGGCCGCTGGGACCGCGCCTATGCCTCAGGCAAGGACATGAAGATCCCTGACGATCTGCAGGCCGCCATCGACGCCGAGCCGAAGGCGAAGGAGATGCTGGCAAAGCTTTCCGCCCAGAACCGGTTCGCGCTGGCGTTTCGAACGCACAACATGAAGACGGAGGCGGGGCGCAGGAAGAAGATCGAGGCTTTTGTCGAGATGCTGAAGCGCGGCGAGACGATCTATCCGCAGAAGCGGTGAGGCGACGGCAAGCGGCTGCCATGGTGCGCGCAGCTAAAAACCCGCGTATGAGGTTCTGGCCTCCCTTTCTCGGACATAACCTATTGTTTTTACGGTATTTTCCACTCGGCGTGTGGGTGATAGCTGCGATAGTGGAAAAAACATAGCAACATATTGTTAATTAAGAGTTTTCCACTATGTTAACTTGATCTTGGCTTAAGAGTGGAAAACGATGCTGAGAGAGTTGACCGGCGAGCAGCGGCGCCAACTCACAGATACGTAACAGGTCTACGAGGCCTGGCAGCGTGCTGATGACCAGCGCCAAAGGCGCTTTGCAGGCAGCATGCGCTGGGTTGAGCGTAGCGGTGCTGAATACCTACTGCGGAAGGTCCGGCAGGTCGAGAATTCACTCGGGCCGAAAAGCAGCCAGACGGAGAAGGCGTTCGCTGCGTTTTCCGAGGGCAGGGTGCAGAACAAGGATCTGCTGGCAGGTCTGGCCGATCGCCTGAACGGCCTGGCGAAAGTCAATGTGGCAATGGGGTTGGGCAGGGTACCGGCCATCGCCGCACGGATATTGCGGCGGTGCGCCGAAACAGACCTGCTGGGCAAGCAGTTGCTGGTCGTCGGCACGAATGCGCTGTTCGCTTACGAGGCTCTGGCGGGCGTCCAGATCACCAGCGGTCTCACGGCAACCGGGGACATTGACCTGCTCTTCGATTCTCGCCGTCGCATCAGCTTCGTGACTGGCGAGAGGGTAAGCCAGTCCGGTCTGATAGGCGTGTTGCGTAAAGTGGACAGGTCCTTTAAGCCGCTCCAGCCCCGAGCCTTCAGGGCACGAACCGTGATGGCTATCTGGTCGACCTGATCCGTCCGCAGGCAAGACATGTCCTCAAGGACAACGCCACTACCTCGATTACACAGCTTGCCGACGATCTCGACAGCGCACCCATGGAGGGGCTGCAATGGCTCATCAACGCTCCAAAGGTGGAGGCTGTGGCGATCGATGAGCGTGGCTATCCCGTAAGCATGCCGACGGTCGACCCTCGAATGTTCGCTCTGCACAAGGCTTGGCTGGCCACTCTGCCTGATCGGTCTGCGGTCAAGGCAATGAGAGATCGTGAACAGGCGGAAGCAGCTGCACGCATTGCCACGGGCTATCTTGCGCTTCCGCTGGACAGCGAGCATCTCAAAGGGCTTCCGGGGGCACTGCTGGACGCCGCGGCCGCAACGCTGTCCCTTCCTGGCCCGAGCGGCTTTTCTGAAGACCTTCCAATTGAGCCGGACTGGTAGCGCCCACACGCCATGCTACGAAAATAGCATTCTCCCCTTGCGAAATCTGATGCTACGTTTCCCGGCGCACCCAGGGCGGAGGGGTTGCCAAGAGGAGAAGTGGCGGGCGCTGGCCCGGATTTCAGCGAGAACCGGACGGAGCTGTTGAACCATTGCAAGGCCGCCGCGTTTTCCAGCGTCGGCCACAAGGGAGGAACCACCTGTGAAAGCATCCTATCTCGTCTCAGCCGCGCTGCTTGCGGCGACTGCGATGCCGGCGGCGGCCGGCGAAATTTCCGACGGCAAGGTCAAGATCGGCATCCTCAACGACCAGTCGGGCGTCTATGCCGATTTCGGCGGCAAATGGTCGGTCGAGGCCGCCAAGATGGCGGTCGAGGATTTTGGCGGCAAGGTGCAGGGCGCGCCCATCGAGATCGTCAACGCCGATCACCAGAACAAGCCCGACATTGCCTCCAACATTGCGGGCCAGTGGTACGACACCGAGCAGGTCGACGCGATCATGGAACTGACGACATCCTCGGTGGCGCTCGCAGTCCAGGGGTTGTCCAAGGAAAAGAAGAAGATCGACATCGTTACCGGAGCGGCATCGGCCGACCTGACCGGCAAGCAATGCTCGCCCTACGGTTTCCACTGGGCTTACGATACCCACTCGCAGGCGGTCGGCACCGGCGGCGCGCTGGTGCAGCAGGGCGGCGACAGCTGGTATTTCATCACCGTCGACTATGCCTTCGGCTATTCGCTGAAGGAGCAGACCTCTAAGGTTGTTGAGGCAAGCGGCGGCAAAGTGCTGGGCGAGGTGCGTTACCCCTTGGGATCGACGGATTATTCCTCCTTCCTGCTGCAGGCGCAGTCCTCCGGCGCCAAGGTTATCGGCCTTGCCAATGCCGGCCTCGACACCTCCAATACCATCAAGCAGGCGGCCGAGTTCGGCATCGTCGCCGGCGGCCAGCGGCTGGCAGCACTTCTGTTCACGCTTGCCGAGGTGCACGGCCTCGGACTGCAGGCGGCGCAGGGCGTGGTGCTCACCGAAGGGTTTTACTGGGACCGCGACGACAAGAGCCGCGACTTCGCCGGGCGCTTCTTCAAGCGCACCAACCGCATGCCCAACATGATCCAGGCCGGCACCTATTCGGCGGTGCTGCAATATCTCAAGGCCATCGACAAGGCCGGCACCGACGAAACCGAGGCGGTCGCCAAGCAACTCCATGAAATGCCCGTCGACGACATCATCAACGCCAACGGCAAGGTACAGGCCGACGGCTCGATGGTGCACGACATGTATCTCTAGCAGGTCAAGAAGCCCGAGGAGTCGAAGAAGGACTGGGACTACTACACCTACCTTGCGACCATTCCGGGCGACAAGGCCTTCATCAAGGCTGAAGACAGCGGCTGCCCGCTCGTCACCAAGTGACGCTGGCGCAAGCCGTGGCCGTCCAGCCGGACGGTGCCGAAATCAAGCCGCGGGTGGTGCTCTCCGCCCGCGGCCTGCGGCGCGACTTTGCCGGTTTCGTCGCCGTCAACAATGTCGACCTCGACGTCCATCACGGCCAGATCCATGCGCTGATCGGGCCGAACGGCGCCGGCAAGACGACA
Source organism: Mesorhizobium sp. M0626 (assembly GCF_040320665.1). NCBI lineage: Bacteria > Pseudomonadati > Pseudomonadota > Alphaproteobacteria > Hyphomicrobiales > Phyllobacteriaceae > Mesorhizobium > Mesorhizobium sp. M0626. The sequence continues at coordinate 33,075 of NZ_JAMYQD010000010.1, forward strand.
ATCTTCAACCTCTTGACCAAGTTCCTGCAGCCGAGCAGCGGCAGGATCGAACTGTTGGGCAACGACATCACCCGCACCGCGCCGGCCAGGGTGGCGCGCATGGGTCTCGTCCGCTCGTTCCAGATATCGGCGATCTTTCCGCATCTGAGCGTGCTCGACAATGTCCGCGTCGCCTTGCAGCGGCCGAGCGGGCTCGGCTTCCAGTTCTGGCGCTCGCTGGCCGCGCTTGACCAACTGACTCCACGGGCGCGCGAACTGCTTGCCGTCGTCGGTCTCGACGATGTCGCGCATCGTCCGGCCGGCGATCTCTCCTATGGCCGAAAGCGCGTGCTCGAGATCGCCACCACGCTGGCGCTCGACCCGAAAGTGCTGCTGCTCGACGAGCCGATGGCCGGCATGGGGCACGAGGATGTCGGCCTCATTTCCGGCATCATCCGCTCGCTGGCAACGGACCGCGCCGTGCTGATGGTCGAGCACAATCTCACCGTCGTCGCCGACCTTTGCGACTGGATCACCGTCATGCAGCGCGGCCAGGTGCTCGCCGCCGGCGACTACGCAACGGTGAGCAACGATGAGCGCGTCAGGGTCGCCTACATGGGGACCGAGCAGGGGAACCGAGCATGAGTGAGCCGATGCTTGCCGTGCGCGATCTCCATGCCTGGTATGGCGAGGGCCATGCGCTGCATGGCGTCAACCTCGACGTTTTTCGCGGTGAGACCGTGACGCTGCTCGGCCGCAACGGTGTCGGCAAGACCACAACGCTGCGCGCCATCATGGGGCTGGTCCGCAAGCGCAGCGGCAGCGTCGCGTTCGACGGCAGCGACCTGATGCGCCTGCCGCTGCATCGTGTTGCCCATCGCGGCATCGGCTTCGCGCCGGAGGAACGCGGCATCTTCGCCACGCTCACCGTCGACGAAAACCTGATCCTGCCGCCGGTGGTGGCCAAGGGCGGCATGAGCGTCGAGGAAATCTTCGATCTCTTTCCCAACCTCAAGGAGCGCCGCAACAGCCCCGGCACCAAACTCTCCGGCGGCGAACAGCAGATGCTGGCCATCGCCCGCATCCTGCGGACGGGCGTGCAGATGCTGCTGCTCGACGAGCCGACCGAGGGCCTGGCGCCGGTCATCGTCCAGCGCATCGGCGAACTGCTGGCGACCTTGAAAAAGCGCGGCATGACCATCCTGCTCGTCGAGCAGAATTTCCGCTTCGCCGCCCGCATCGCCGACCGCTTCTACCTGATGGAGCACGGCAAGGTGGTGGAGGGTTTTGCCGCAAGCGAGCTTGCCGCTCACACGCAACAGCTGCACGAGGTGTTGGGGGTATGATGACGACAGCCCACGGCAGTACCCCCACTCCGCTGCTGCGCAGCGACCCTCCCCACAAGGGGGAGGGTGGAGGGCCACCGCCCTACCTCCCCCTTGTGGGGAGGTCGGACCGAAGGTCCGGGTGGGGGTACGTGCCGCACAGACGCATCCCGCTTGCAACACCCTCGGTGACGCCATGACCATGATCTTCGGCATCCCCGTCCAGGCCTTGCTCGGCCAGATGCTGGTCGGGCTGATCAACGGCTCCTTCTACGCCATGCTGAGCCTCGGCCTGGCCGTCATCTTCGGCCTGCTGCGGATCATCAATTTCGCCCATGGCGCACTCTATATGCTCGGCGCCTTCATCGGTTACCTGCTGCTCGTCCATCTCGGCATCGGCTACTGGCCGGCGCTGCTCCTGGTTCCGCTCATCGTCGGCGTCTTCGGCATGGCGGTCGAGCGCGTGGCGCTGTCGCGGCTCTACCGCCTGGATCCGCTCTACGGGCTGCTGTTCACCTTCGGACTGGCGCTGGTCATCGAAGGCGTGTTCCGTTTCTACTACGGCGTGTCGGGCAACCCTTATGCCGTTCCGGCGCAGCTTGCCGGCGGCACCAATCTCGGCTTCATGTTCCTGCCCAACTATCGCGGCTGGGTGGTGGTGGCCTCGCTCATTATCTGCATCGGCACCTGGCTCCTGATCGAAAAGACCAGGCTCGGCTCCTATCTGCGCGCCGCGACCGAAAATCCCGAGCTGGTGCAGGCCTTCGGCGTCAACGTGCCGCTGCTGCTGACGCTCACCTATGGGCTCGGCGCGGCGCTCGCCGGCCTTGCCGGTATTCTCGCCGCGCCCGTCTACCAGGTCAGTCCGCTGATGGGCTCCGATATCATCATCGTCGTCTTTGCCGTCGTCGTGGTCGGCGGCATGGGTTCGATCCTCGGGGCCATCGTCACCGGCTATATGCTTGGCCTCGCCGAGGGCCTGACCAAGGTGTTCTATCCCGAGGCGTCGAACCTCGTCGTCTTCGTCATCATGGCGGTCGTGCTGCTCCTGCGCCCCGCCGGCCTGTTCGGAAGGGACGCCTGAGATGAGCGAGGCAACCCTTCACCAACATCGCACCGCCGCCTCCGTGCGCCTGGAGCGGGTATTGCTGGCATTGGCCATACTGGCGCTGATAGCCGCGCCCTTCTTCGTCTATCCGATCTTCCTGATGAAGATGCTGTGCTTCGCGCTGTTTGCCTGCGCCTTCAACCTGCTGCTCGGCTACACCGGGCTGTTGTCGTTCGGCCACGCCACCTTCTACGGCGCCGCCGCCTATTTCTGCGCCTACGCCGTCAAGGCATGGGGCTGGCCGCCCGAGGCCGGCATCCTGCTCGGCACCGCCGGAGCGGCCGTGCTCGGCCTGGTCATGGGCTTCCTCGCCATCCGCCGGCAAGGCATCTATTTCTCGATGATCACGCTGGCGCTGGCGCAGATGTTTTATTTCTTCTGCGTCCAGGCGGCGTTCACCGAAGGCGAGGACGGCATACAGGGCGTGCCGCGCGGGCATCTGTTCGGCATCGTCGATCTCAACGTCACGTTCAACATGTATTTCGTCGTGCTTGCCGTCTTCCTCATCGGCGTCTTCGCCGTCTGGCGCATCGTCAACTCGCCGTTCGGCATGATCCTGCGTTCGATCCGCGAGAACGAGAACCGCGCCATCTCGCTGGGCTATTCGGTCGGCCGCTACAAGCTCGCCGCCTTCGTCATGTCGGCAGCCCTTGCCGGGCTTGCCGGCGCGACCAAGGCGATCGTCTTCCAGTTCGCGACGCTGACCGACGTCACCTGGCAGATGTCGGGCGAGGTGATCCTGATGACGCTGCTCGGCGGCATCGGCACCATGGTCGGTCCTGTCGTCGGCGCCGGCCTCGTCGTCGGCCTGGAAAACACGCTCGCCACCTCAGGCTTCCCGGTGACCATCGCCACCGGCCTGATCTTCATGATCTGCGTGCTGGTCTTTCGCCGCGGCATCGTCGGCGAGATTTACGCGCGCTGGCTGGCGCCGGCCAACGGCGAGGCGGGCCGCGATCAATAGGTGATGGTCACCACCACCGTGTCGGTGTAGACGCCGGCCGAGGGCGTCGTCTGCGGCGGCACGCGGCCATAGACGGTGAGCGCCTGGGCCGTACCGGTTCCGGTGCCGGCCACCGTGCTTCCCGGCGTTCCGGCATCACCCCAGGGCTGCGCGCGCGCAATGTCCTTGTAGAGGCCGTAGGTGACCCGCTCGGCCCCCTTCGACATCTTGCGGTTGGTCGGCGTGCCGCCTGTCGTGCCGCCATTGAGGGAAACCGTGTACGCGGTCGACGGGGTGCAGGTGACCGTAACCTGGCCGGTGGCATCGGCATTGGCGTCGAGCACGCCCTTGGAGCCGAAATCGATGTTCTGGGTGGCGACCAGGCAGTTTGCCGCGACCGTGGCGTTGATGGTGAAGGTCGGACTGGTGCCCAAGTTGCCCGCGCCGGTGTTGCAGCTGCTGCTCAACAGGGTTGTCCGGGAGCGGAACTCGAGTTGCCCGCCCGAAAATGTCGACAGATAAGTGCCCGGCGGAACGGTCGCCTGGCCGCCGGGAACCCGGCCATAGAGCGTCAGGGTGTCGATTGAGTTGCCGAAGAGATTGGGGCTCAGCAGCAGCGGTGGCGGGCGCGAGGCATAGGCCCAGTTATAGGTGCCCCAGACAACGCTCATTGCGGGGTCCGAATAGAGTTGATAGTTGAGGCTGTTGACGCCGCTCGCCATCTGCCGGGCCGCCGCCGAGGTTGCACCGCCGGTGCCGGCGGCAATATGCGGACAGACCAGGACGGGCAGCAGCAATGGCAAACTGCCGCTGCAAGTCGCGGTGAAGGTGGCTGTCGATGTCGCCGCGGTGCCCGACAGCGTGTCGATGAGGCCGAAATTCAAACCGGTGACGGTGTAACTGCAGCTCTGCGCCCGGGCGAGCGACGGGAGCAGCACCAGCAGCAGGGCGATGATTACGGCGCGCAGCATTTTTCCTCCAGCTATCATTGGCACACCACGTTCCCGATCACCACTTGTCGGCCGCGCGCCGCCTCGAAGGGAAACTCTGCCCGGCATGAACCGCCGTCAGCGCGCTCGACCTGCACTGAATTCTGCTTGCCGAGGCCCTTGATGTAGGCCTGCCCATCATAGCCGACGACGAAATCTTCCGTGCCGCCGTCGACGCGGCCGGCAAGCCCGGCTTCGAGCGGCGTGCCGCTCGGGTCGACCAGCGTCACCAGCGCGGCCTGCGCCGCCTCCGACACGCCGAACTTCAGCACGACGCCGTTGCGGTCGGCCGGAACGACAGTCTCCTTGGTGGTCGGAATATCGGCGTCGACGGGCAGGTTCTTCGGGTCTATCGACACCGTGTTCGGCTCATAGGAATTCAGCCCGGTGACCAGGATGCGGCCTTTGCTGTCGGTCTTCCCGACCGGCCGGTTCTGATGCAACACCTCCACGTCCGGCGTGCCGACATCGACGACGGCAAAGGCGTCGTCGATGCGATTGGTGGCGAACACGCCGCCGCCGGCCACGGCGATGGCGCCGTCCATCTGCCCGGTCACGCGAAAATCATTGTCGAACTGCTGGGCGCCGGCCGCGAGGCGCGCAAACGGCGCCCGGTAGCTCACCGCTGCCGAGCGGTTGGGAACCTCGCCTTCGGAGGTGCGCAGCCGCCAGCCGATGCTGCCGTCCTCGGCCCGCTCCGCCTTGGCGAGGTCGGCAGTGACATTGAGGCCGTCAGGGCCTTGCTCGACGCCTGTCGAGGCCGAGATGTCGTCGTTGAACGGGATCGAAATCCCGGCGAACACGCCATAGCTGCTGTCGTCATCGAGATCGGCGAAGGCCGTGGCATAGAGCGTGCTGCGCTTGAAGAATGCCTGGCTGTAGGACAGGCCGACGATCTGGCTGCTTTCGCCCTTGGCGCTCTTCAAATGCGTATAGGACAGGTTGAGGCTGGAGAAATCGATCGGCATCGGCACGCTGAGTGTCACCTGGTCGACCGCGCGCGGCACGCCGGCGCTGAAACGGGTGAAGTCGTCGGGGTCGAGAACCGGCTGCGCCGTCACCGAGGCGATGTCATCATAGCCGCCAAAGGCCCGCTGCATGTGAGCGTTGATCGCCCAGCCGTCATAGCCGAATTCGACACTGGCATCGACCAGCGAGCCGGTGCGCCCCTCATGATGGCTGCCGGCCACCGCCACCGACGCCGCGCCATAAGGCCCGAGCGGGAAGGCAGCACCTATGCCGCCATTGATCAGCTCGGCGCCGCCCTCGGCATGGGCTTCCAATGTCAGCCGGTCGGTCACGCCGTAGCGCGCGCTGGCGACCCCTATGACGCGGCCGTCATAATCGTCGGAGGAGATGCCGAAATTGCGCCGCGCCATCCCTGCCTCGACGGAAAAGTCGAGCAGTCCCTGGCGCAGCAGCATGCTGGAGGCATAGAACGGCAAGGTGGCCGTGGTCTCGCGGCCGAGGCTGTCGCGCAGCACCACCTGCGCCTGTCCGGCGCCCGTGAACACCGGCAGATTGGTGACCTGGAACGGCCCGGGCTGGATGTCGCCGGAATAGGTGCGCACGTTCTGCGTATAGACCTCGAGCGTCGACGGCACCGCCGCCGTGCCGCCGAAGGAGGGCAGCGGCAGCGTCACCAGGTCCGATCGCAGGTGGAAGTTGCGTTGCGCCTGGATGCCGCCGAGATAGACCGGACGCGTCCACGACAATCCACCGGAGATGAAGTCGCCGGCGCGGTAGGTCATCAGCCGGTCGGGGTCGGAATAGCTCCATGTCGTGTTGAGCCGCGTGAAGCCGCCCAGCCTGCCGTCGGAATAGCCGGCGATGAAGGATTGGCTGAGCGTTCCATAGGGGCTGAACACGCGCGCATCGAAGCCGCCGGAAACGCCTTGGAACAGCTCGACGTCCTTGTCGAACAATGTGTTGGAGCTGGCAAACAGCGAATAGTTGAGAACCGCGCCCAAGCCCGATTGCGGCGCCGGCCGGTCCTGCAAGCGCAAGCCGAGATCCACCATGCGCGCCTCGCGGCTGTCATTGGCGGCGGTGACGTAGAGGCGCTGGGCTACCTCATCGATCCGAAACGAAACGTCGGCCAACTGGTCGAGCCTGACCAGGCCGCCGGCGTCGGCTATGTCCTCCGGCGGTTTCAGGCCGACCTCCTTCAGCTCTTGGGGCGCCGCCGCCAGCCCACCATCCGGCATCTCGATAAAATTGCCGACCAGCTTGGTCGAAACGTCGTTGATGAACACCTCGAGATAGAGGCTGCGGCCCGCTGGCAAAACGGAAGCCGGCTGTTCGAGGTTCGTCACGGCCGGAAATTCCTGCGAACGCACCGCCAAGCAAGGTGTGAAAGTCGCAACCGCGACGATGACAGCGACGCTACTTGCCCTTGACGGCAACGTTGGCATCGAAGGGTCCAAGATCGCTCTGTGCCTTCAAAAGCACGGAGCCCGCGGACAGTGATTTGCCGCTGCCGATCGGCCACTGCATGGTCGCGCCGCCCAGCACATAACCGACGAGCCCGTTTCGGTTGCCGAGCTTTTTGCCGTTCTGGGTCAGGGATAGGTTGGACAAGCGGAGACGACTTTCACCGGTATTGCTGGCTGTCAGCACAAGACTGCCGCCCTTGCGCGAAACACTCCAGGCGACTGCCGGCGCGGCGGCATCGGCGTCGCGGAAAAACACCGGGACCGAATAGCGCAGCGCGAGCGCGACCGTACCGGCCTTCTTGCGCGACGGGTCGGGTAACTCGTCGACGATGACGCGGTAGCTTTCCTCGGCCCGCACCGGCGCCTTGCTGACGCGCACGACGCGAACCACGTATTGGGCATTGGGTCCGAGTTTGGTCGATGGCGGGCTGGCGACGACGTCCGTAGTCGGCGTCAGCTGCTCGATCCCGCCAGCCTGGCTCCAGGCGAAGACGCGTATCTGCACATTGATCGGCCGCTTGGGGTCATCGTTGCTGAGGTTGAGAACCGCCGAGGCGTCGGGCGAGATCAGCTCGAGACCTGTCGGCGCCACCCTGAGCGAAGCGGCTTGTGAGAGACCGGCGCACAGCAACAGAACAGCCGTGGCTCCGATGCATGAAAGCATGGATCGCATGATCGTCCTCGTGTTGGTATCGATTGTCAGTACGTTATGGTGATCGCAACGGTGTCGGTGTAGAGGCCCGCCGCCGGTGTCGTCTGCGGTGGAACACGCCCGTAGACCGTCAGCGGCTGAATGGCGCCGTTGCCGGTTCCGCCGACCGTGTCGGTGGGGATCGTGGTGCCCCAAAGCTGCGTCCGGGTGCTTTCCCTGTAGATGGTGTAGTCGATCGTCGCCGACGCCGGCCCGGTCATCTTGCGAACAGCAACAGTTGCGCCCGCGCCCGCTCCGGCGCTCAGACCAACATTGTAGGACTTGCCGGTCGTGCATTGCACGTTGATGGTGCTGGTCTGGTCGACATTCGCATCAATGACACCGTGCGAGCCGAAATCGAGATCGCTCGCCGTCTGCACCTTGCATTCGTCGGTAATCGTGATGCGGACATTCATGCTGCCCGTCGCGGTCGCGGCGATCGCGGGCAGGATGGGAAGCAGCGACGCTCCCGCCAGCAGCGCATATTTCAGCAATCTCATGCGTGTTTCCTCCGTCGGGCAGACCGTTCCTCGCAACACAGTCTTGACCCGGATTTCACTCCTACAGCTCCTCCGTTGCATGCTTCGCAAGACATCAACGATACAGTAATGTCAGAAGCGAACTGTGCAATGATTATTACAACTTAGATTCGGATTACGACAGCGAATAACTTCGGTATGTATCGGATAATTTTGGTTAATATTTGGTTAACAGAGATGAAATGGACATTTTTCCGAAATGAAAGTTCGTCTGTCGAAAATTTATTTTGCTTCTCGTGCCGAAAAGGCGAAAATATCTGGCAAATCATCTTGATTTTGTAGAGTCTCACCTGTCATCGTTTATTATCGATATTTCGCGGCGTGCACCGGCGCCAAGCAGCCATCGCCATAGCCGCGCCGGTAGCTGTTCGCGCCTGTCCAAGCCTCGCGATCGTGCTGACAGGGCCGCATTCGCCAAAACCGCGTTCCGCCCGGCCCAAGCATGGCCGTCCCGGCTGAGATAAATCCACCGCCGTCGGATCGCGGCGAAACACATGCGAGTCGTTCTGGCCACGCTGGCCCGGATTTCCTTCGGCGGCGCATCGGCCGGACGGGAGATGCGCCTGTTGTCCCTTGGAGCCATGATCCACGGCCGGCAGCCGCGCGGACCGGCTGCCAGACGTCGGAAAAGGAAGAACGATGAAGAAGACCTATGAAAAGCCACAGCTCGAAAAGCGCCAGAAGCTGTCGCGTGTGACCGCTGTCGCCGGCCCATCAGTGACCAGTGAGAGCTGACGCCGTCGACCGGCATCGAACCACCAGCGGACAAGGAGAGCAGTCATGGATCAGCATGCGAACCCGTCACCCGGCTTCAGGCGCAATCCGGGCAAGGTGATCACCGTCGAGCCCTTCAACGGGCGTGTCGTCGTGTTTGCAAACGGCACCATCATCGCTTCCTCGGCAAAAGCCAAAATGGTGACCGAGCCGCCCCATCCCTTCTCCTTCTACATCCCGTTCGAGGACATCGACTTCCGCAAGCTCAGGAAGACGGAGCGGTCGACGCTGTGCCCCTACAAGGGCGACTCCAGCTACTGGAACGTGCTGCCGGCGGGCGAAACCGGCAACGACGCGATGTGGGCCTATGAGCAGCCCTTCGACGAGATGGCCGAGATTCGCGCCCACGGCGCCTTCTATCCCGACCGGGTCGCCATCGACGCCACGCCGCGCTAGCGCGTCATGCCTGTCGCCCAAAAGTGCCCAGCGTTTTTGGAGCCGACGACAGGCATGAACAGAGGAATTTTTCAGATCAGCCAAAGCTGTCCTCACCCGGGGGCGCAGCGGTTTTGCGGCAACGGCATGCCGAAACAAAGACAAAATATCATGGACGAAAAGCAGAGAGCCATTCTCAACGAAATCCCGCGCCTGCGCCGCTATGCGCGCTCGCTGCTGCGCGACCGCGATTCCGCCGACGATCTCGTCCAGGACTGCCTGGAGCGGGCGCTGCTGCGGCTGGACAACTGGCAGACGGGAGAGAGCCCGCGAAAATGGCTGTTCACGATCATGCATCATCTGTTCATCGACCAGATGCGCAAGGTGAACCGGCGTGGCGAGGCCTCGATGCTGCCGCTGGAGGCCGGCGAGGTGCAGGCCTCTCCCGCCGACCAGCTGGAGAACGTCGCTGCGCGCGAGATCATCGACGCGCTGCAGGCGATCAGCCCCGACCGCCGTGCCGCGCTGACCATGGTCGCCATCGAGGGCTTTTCCTACGCCGAGGCCGCCGAGATGCTCGGCGTGCCGGCCGGCACGCTGATGTCGCGCATTGCCCGCGGACGTGAGGAACTGCGCGGCCTGCTCGAGGACAATGCGCGCCGCCGCGCGATAAGGATCGTCGAACCCGGGCCGGGCCGGGCGGCTCCAATCAGGGCGCCCATGGCATGAGGAACCCCGATCGCTTGATGGCGCAACACGGCAGGATACGATCCGATTGCAGGCTTTGCGCCCCGTACGGGCACGCATCCGGTAACGGTTTCTTGTCTGCTTTCGTGCATAATGGCGGAGATGGGGTGGACGAAACCAGGGCATGGCTGAAGAGAAAAAACGCAACGGTGAGTTCTGGGCGCTGGCGCTCGAATGCGCTCATCTCGGCGTATGGGACTGGGATATTTTGAGCGGCGACTGCTTCTATTCGCCGACCTGGTCGCACATGCTCGGCTATGAGGATGGCGAGCTTGCCGACACCAGCGATCTCTGGCTGAATCTGACGCATCCCGACGACCGCGAGCGGGCGCTGGCCAGCGGCGAGCGCCACATTGCCGGCCAGACCGCATCGATCGAGACCGAGCTGCGCCTCAAGCACAAGGACGGCCACTGGATCTGGGTGCTGGACCGCGGCGGCATTGTCGAGCGTGACGAGACGGGCAAGCCGGTCAGGCTGATGGGCGTGCAGACCGACATCAGCCGGCAGAAAGAGGCGGAAGCCGAACTGGAGCGGGTCAATGTGCGCTTTCGCCTGGCGCTGGCGGCCAGCGGCACCGGCATCTGGCATCACGATATCGGCGCCAACAAGAGCTATTGGGACGCCCGCACCAGGGAGATATTCGGCCTGGTCGCCGACACCGACGAGGTGGCCGCCGACCTCTGGCATTCCTATCTGCACCCCGACGACAAGGATGCCGCAGAGCGCGCCCATCTGGCGCCGCTTTCGACCGACGGCGTCGTCGCCGCGCAATACCGCATCGTCAGGCGCGACGGCGAAATCCGCCATGTCGAATCGCTGGTGCGCTTCATCGCGGCGCCTGAGACAGCGGGCCAGATTCTCGGCACCGTGCGCGATATCACCGAGGACAAGAAACGCGAGCGGGAACTCGCCTACGCCGCTCACCACGATGCGCTGACGGGCCTGTTGAACCGTGCCGCCTTCGACCGGCTGCTGGCCGTGCACATCGCCACCGAGCGGGCTTTGCCGCTGGCGGTGTTTTACGTCGATCTCGACTACTTCAAGGCGCTCAACGACTTCGCCGGCCACGCCGCCGGCGACCTGGCGCTGAAGGGTGTGGCCGCCGGTATTCTGGGCTGCCTGCCGGCATCGGCGCGTGCCGCGCGCCTCGGTGGCGACGAGTTCGCGCTGCTGGTGCCCAATTGCCAATCGGCCAAGGCCGAGGCGCTGGCCGGCGCCATCCTTGCGGCGGTCCGTGACGCCGACCTCGGACTGCCGGTGACCTCGCGAAAACTCGCGGCCAGCATCGGCATCGCCTTCGTCGAGGACACCACCACCACGGTTGCCGATGCGTTAGCCTGCGCCGACGACGCCTGCTATGCCGCCAAGGCGGCCGGGCGCAATCGCTTCGCGGTGTTTTCGGCCGATGCGGGGTCGGGCTCCGGCGGCCTCAACGCGGCGCGTGTCGCCGCCGACACGGTCGACGCCATGGATGACGGGCGGCTGAAACTGTTCGGCCAGGAAATCCATCTGCTCGGCCAGCCCTGGCAGGAGAGCCGCCACGTCGAGGTGCTGGCGCGGCTTGCCGGGCGCAATGGCAAGCTGATCCCGCCCAACGAATTCATTCCGGTCGCCGAGCGCTTCGGCATTGCCTCGCGGCTGGACCGCTGGATCATCAGGACAGCGCTTTCGCAGCATGGCGCGGCGATGCGGTCAGGCGCCATCATGCTCGGCTTCAACCTGTCGGCGCAGACGCTGAGCGATCCGCTGCTATGGGATTTCGTCGACGCCGTCATCGCCGAGACCGGGGCGCCGCATTCCGGCATCGGCTTCGAGATCACCGAGACCGCGGCCGTCACCAATTTCGACGCCGCCGAGCAGTTTGTGCGCAAGGCGCGCGAGCGGCAATGCCGTGTCAGCCTCGACGATTTCGGCGCCGGCATGAGCTCGTTCGAATATTTGCGGCGCTTTCCGGTCGATCAGATCAAGATCGACGGCTCGTTCATCGAGAATATCGCGGAAAGCCGTTTCGACCGCGAGATCGTCTCGGCCATAGCGGGCATCGCCAAAAGTCTCGGCTGCGCGGTGGTGGCCGAAAAGATCGAGCAGCAGGAAGCGCTCGACATTCTGCGCGGCATGGGCGTGGCCTATGGCCAGGGTTTTCTGCTGCACCGGCCGGAGCCGCTCGAGGCGATCGTCGCGCGGGCCGGCGAACAGTCACCATCCAGCGGACAGTCACCGGAAAAGCGCTTCGGCTGACGGCTTGTCATCGCCCGAGCTGGCGACTTGTCCGGCTAACCGGCGTCGGCCTTTTCCTGCTTTCGCTGCGCCGCCTCCTTCTTGCGGCGCAACACCTCGTCGGTGCCGACAAGGTCCTTCGAGCCGCCGGAAATGGCGGTCGAGACGACGGCGGGCGGATCGCTGGCCGGAAAACTGTCTTCGAGGCCTGATTGCAACTGCTCCTCGAGCGTCTGCGGGTTCTCGGAGCGGCCTTCGGCGCGGCGCTCGCCAACGGCTTCGACATCGCTCTTGGTGTCGGGGTGAGCGCGGGCTTCCGATATCGTCGACACCACCAGCTCGATGGCGAACTCTTTCATCGCCTCGGCTTGCGGCCCATCGACATCAGAGTCTTCGATCAGGCGGATGAGCGACTTTTCCAGGGCGCCCAGTTCCTTGACGCCCTGACACCGCGCCAGACGCTTGGTGAGCGAACCGATCAGCGCCGGGGCAAAGGTCGAATAGGCAAGCCTGCGTGTGTCGTCGACCTGCTCGGGATGAAGCTTTTGCAAGGACATAGATGCCTCCAGTCAATCAGCCGTGCAGCTTCTGCCGCTGGCCCTCCTTAGGAAACAGAGGGGAGGGCAAGAGGTTCCATACAGTCCTCGACAGGGTCGACGAGTTCAACTCCACAGCGACGCCATGGTCAGCGACGCTTCGAATATCTGCTCCCTGTTCTCGTTCAGCATCTTGACGGTGATCCGCCGGTGGTCGCCCTCCGGTATCTCGTCGCGCGCCACATCGTGCAATATGCGCAGCGCTTCGGCTCCCGCACGCTCCCGGCTGGGAAAAAGCTGCCCCTCTTCATCAATCTGGGTCTCGGCGTTGTACAAGTCGAAGTAGAACCGTTCCATGTGTGCAAGGATCCCTGCGTGAGAACGCTAAGGCGCATCGCGGTTGAAGGACGCAGGCGACGCGCTTCAGGTCTGTGTTTTTATGCATGTCGTTGTCTCAAAATCGGGGCCATTTTTGAGCGACATGGATTAAATCCCAACCCGCACCCATGGTTCCATGCGACTGTGCCCTGAGCAGATTTCCTGCCAGGAGCCGTCGCCGTGCCGGCCGATTGCAACCGCACCCGATCTCCGGCGTTTGGCTAGGCCACGAATGTCCACGAAATCTCGAACTGGATCCTCGATGCTAGAACCGCTTTATCTCAACCTTGGCCAGCATGACGCTTTGTCCGAGCAGGAAAAGGGGCTGCTGGCCGCCGCCATGACCATCGAGATGGATTTTGCCACCGGTCAGGACATCGTTTCAGAGGGATCGAGGCCAGGCTACAGCACGCTCATCATCGAGGGTCTGGCGGCGCGCTACAAGGTGCTGGAGGATGGCGGCCGCCAGTTCACCTCGTTGCAGGTGCCAGGCGATTTTGTCGATTTGCACGCCTTCCTGCTCAAGACAATGGACCATGGCATTATAGCTTTGTCGCCATGCCGGGTGATCGCCGCCGACCACAGTCGGCTAAGGACGATCACCGAACAGGCGCCTCATCTGAGCCGCTTGCTTTGGCTGGACACGCTCGTCGATGGCGCCATCCATCGGGAATGGATCGTGGCCATGGGCCGGCGGTCCAAGACTTCGCATCTGGCGCATCTTGTGTGCGAGCTGTTCGTGCGGCTCCAGGTCGTCAAGCAGACCAACGGCATGAGTTTCCGGCTTCCCCTGTCGCAGGCGGAACTGGCCGACGTGCTTGGGCTTTCGGTCGTCCACATGAACCGGGTCATCGGCGCGCTGCGCAAGATCGGTGTGATCGGCTGGGCAAATTACATGGTGACCATTCTGGACTGGCAGCAGCTGGTGGAAATCGCCGAGTTCGACCCGACTTATCTCAGCATGAACCGCGAGCCGAGATAGGCTATCCGGCGTTCGCCATGACATCGCAGGCAATCCGTCAGCCGGTCTTTCAACGATGCCCATCCAGCGACGCCAATTCGTCGAGCATGGCAAGGGCGGCACTTGGCTTCGCCGGCTTCAGCAAGCCCTGTTGGGCGGCGGCATTCTGGAAAGCGGCAAAGGCGATGTCCGGGCGGCAAATGCCGTTCAACGCGTCATCCACCAGCCTGTCGGCCGCCTTGTAGGCCGCCGTCTGCTTGTTCTTCCATGTTCCGCCTAGCGCCCTCCTGGCGTCGGCGATCGACGACACCGTCATCGCGCTGCCGTCCACGAATCTGATCGTCAGGGGCAGAAAACGGCTCATGCGCTCACCATCCAAACCATTCGCGCCTCGCCCGGATCGATCTCATCACTTGCCTCCTTGAAAACGGGATCGCCATAAACGAGGAAATCACAAACTGGTTGCAGCCCGGCGAGCTACATGTTGCTTGCCGGCCAGATCGGCCGATGCGGACGATAAGGCGGCCGCGGCGCCGGCTTCAACGGGATGTCGGCGAGCGAGTTGCGGATCGGCCTGAACAGTATCGGCGAAGACGCGGCGCGGCGGTGCAATACCGCGGCTGACAATTTGGCAATCAGATTTCGAACGTCCATGGGACACCTCGAGCGCGTTGAGAGTCCCCCCATCGCGATCACCTACCACCTCACGCCCAGCATCCGCATTTAACTTTGATATAGGCCGGACGAATACGCGCCGCGCGCAATGTCTGCCGCCGAGATTCTGCCGATCCTCGGCGGCGGCTATTGAGGGCGGTGCCAGGCTGGCGGTCACGCATCCCAGCAGCGACGTCGCGGACGCTGCTGCAACCGGATGAATTTTCGTGCATTCTTGTGCATGGCCACAATGCTTCGAACCGACACGCCGGCAAAATGCTGCTCCTATTGCGGTTCGCGAGAGCATGACTACGAGGATTGTCCGAAGCGTAAAGCAGAGGCGGAGCGGCAGTGGGAAGGCCAGGCAAAGCCCGGCGCCGAATCCGAGGCGACGGCCGAAGTCTAGCTGGGCTCGAACAGCTCGATCACGTTGCCGGACGGGTCTTCACAAAGAATCTGTCGCCCGCCCGGACCTTCGACGATCTGGTTGCGGAACCGCACGCCGGCCTCGACCATCTTAGTCACGATTGACGGCAATTGCTCGACCTCGAGCACGAAGCGGTTCCATCCGCCCGGCTCGGGTGTCCGGCCGTCCGGCATCGGCCTGGCTGCCGACGCCAAGGGACCGGCGAGCCAGAGCGAGAGGTCGCCGCGCGTCAGGATGGCCATCGCCGGACCGAATTGCTGCTTCAGCGCGAAGCCCAGATAGCTCGTATAAAACGCGATGGACAGATCGACATCGCGGACCAGATATCGGACGGACACCATTCGCAGGCTCCCTCACAAACGCCCCTCCCGAGAGATAGCTGGCGGGACAAGTCGGGGCAAGCCCGCGCGCACGCTTCGGGCGCCTACGGTGCGATTGCGTGGTCGGCCTGTCTGTCTCTCACGAAGGCCGTCAGCAGCTCCATTCCCGCCGGCCAGTCGCCCAGCCCGCTATTGCTGTTGATGTGACCAAGCGGCCCGGCGATGTGCAGTTCGCTGCCCCATTGTGTGGCTTTCTCACCGGCATAGCCGTTCGGATCATAGGGATCGTCGGTGCTGGCCACGATCAGCGAGGGGAAGCGAAGCGGCCCGCGCGGCGTATCGGCGAAGGGAATTCCGTAAGCGGGATAGACCGGCGAGGCCGGGTCGGGAACCGCAACCAGAAACGCCCCGCCGATCCGACGGCTCGACACCGCCTGCCAATGCGCGACCAGCAGGCAGCTGAGACTGTGGGCGACGAGCACCGGCGGGGTCTGTGCCTGTGACACCGCGACGTCCAGCGCCGCCACCCAGTCGTCGAAATCCGGCAGCTCCCAGCTTGCCGGGCTGAAGCGGCGCATCGCCGGGTCGGCCTGTTGCCAGCGTGTCTGCCAGTGGGCCTCGCCCGATCCGCCGCTGCCCGGCAGAATGATGAAGTCGGTCATGGAAAATCCTGTTTCTTCGCCGCAGATGATGTCCCAATCCTAGGGCTTCTCCTTGTTCGCGGAATGAGAGATCATCGGAAAGCGATGAAGAATTCCGATGGATTGAAGGTGTTCATGGCAAACGGCGATTACCGGCCACGGCTCGACCCCACCGACATGGCAATCATCGAGATCATGCAGGAGGATGGCCGCATCGGCATTTCCGAACTCGGCCGCCGCGTCGGCCTGTCCCAGCCCGCGACGTCGGAGCGGGTGAAGCGGCTGGAGGAGCGCGGCATCATCGCCGGCTACCGGGCCGCGATCGATCCCACCGCCCTCGGTCTCGGCACCATGGCCATGATCCGCCTGCGCACCACGCATGAGCACATCCAGACCTGCCTGAAGAAATTCGCGGCCATGCCGGAAGTGGTCGAGGTGCTGCGGGTGACCGGCGAGGATTGTTTTCTGGTCAAGGTGGTCGTGCCGTCGCCGCCCGACCTCGAAAGCATCGTCGATGCCATCGGCCGCTACGGCGCGGTGACGACCAATGTGGTGCTGCGCGCCGAGCCGCCGAAACGGTTGGGGCGGGAGCTGATGGCGAAGCTCTGAGCGGCCACGCGCGGCAAGAGGATTGCAAGCGCCTCCTTTTGCGAGGTCCGGCTTTGCCGCGAAAGAATTTCGCGGGCTGGTGTAGGATCGGCGGCGTGGCGCCCGTCCTTGGGGCGAAACCCGTTGCAAACCTTTGGAGCACATCATGGAAGCCGTTCAATCGCCGTGGCAGACCGCGGCCATTCTCATCGCCCGCCTGACCTTGGCCGCCATGTTCGCGATGGGAGCAGCCTTCAAGTTCATGGATATGAACATGACCGCCGGCTACATCGCCGCCGCCGGCTTCCCGTTCCCGCTGTTTCTGGCCTGGTGCGCCGCGATCCTCGAAACGCTGCTGGTGATCGCCTTGCTGACCGGAGCGTTCTTCACGCCGGCCGCCCTGGTCGCCGCCGTCTACGTGGTCTTCCTCGGCTTTGCCTTCCACGGTCCGTCGCACTGGACCGGCAACCAGGCCGAGTTCGGCGCCTTCATGTCCCATTTCCCGTTCGCCGCCGGCCTGCTGTTCGCCGCCGTGCATGGACCGGGCAGCGTGCTGGCCTCGAAGATTGGCCGAGGGTGAGGCCCCGCGTCGGCAGACCGCCTCACATCTGGTCGTTGTAGGGTTCCTTCATCTGACCGACCATGCGGGCCAGTTTCGAGAAGGACGGCATGTCCGCCTCCGGCTGGCATTGATTGGCCAGTTCCAGCAGTCGGATCGGAAAGTTGACGGCGTCGCGGTTGGACTCCGACATGCCGTCGGACCGCTCCTCGCCGGTTTCGATGGCCTCGGCCTTGCGCAGCGCAATGTCGATATCCTCCACCGTGAGCAGGCCCTTGCGCACCAGCACCTGATTGATCGAGGCGACGGCCATCAGCAGGCCTTCGAGTTGCAGATTGGCGACGTTCATGGCTGTTGCTCCCATTTGGCTCACGCTCAACGCATGAGCCGCTGTTACGATCCGGACGGGGATGCAAGCGATAGGCGTCGGCCGATGGCCTGCGCTACTCTTCCATCCAGCGGCGGCCATATTCGGCCCACAGCGCCTTGACCTCCCGGCTGCCGAGGCGCGGGGCCGAGCCGTCGCCATAGGCGATCGAAACGCAGCTGATGTCGTAATGGGGATGGGCGTCGATGACGAAGCGGATCGCCTCGCCGAGCGGCCTTCTGCCGATGACCGGATCGGCCTGGCCTTGGCCGACGCTGCGAACGCCCGAAACAGTGGCTGGCGCTTGCCGCATCCTGAACACGGATGCCATGGCTGGTTTGTCCATCCCGCTCTCCCCCGAGTTGGAGTGGAATGATTCCATAAGAGCCAGCTAATGACCAGTCGCTAGACGGCCTGTCGAAGGCTGCGTCTTGTATCCTGCAGCCCGTTGAAGGACTGTTCAGGCCAGCGGATCCGCCGCCGGCGGCCTGGCGGGAAGGCCGAGCCTTGTCCGCTCGCCGTCGGCAAACTCCTCGGCCGCTTCCTGGGCCTTGAACAGATGCTGGGTCACCGTGCCATTCTCGGCAACCAGCACCGCCCATTGGCGGCGGTCCACACGTTCCACGCGAACGTCATTGGGCTCTCCGGCCACCACGATCGTCCTCCAGCAGGCGTACGGCACGGAGGGGGCGTGCCTTTACGCCTTGGTCTTGCTCTTGGCCGGCGCCTTGGCGGCCGGGGCCTCGGGTGTCCTGATGCCGAGCCCGAACTCCTTTGCCAGCTCCGAGCGCTTGGCGGCGTAGCTGGGCGCCGTCATCGGATAGTCGCCGGGCAGGTCCCATTTGGCGCGATAGGCTTCCGGCGTCATGCCATGGGCGGAGCCCAGATGACGCCGCAGCGACCTGAACTTCTTGCCATCCTCGAGGCAGTAAATGAAATTCGGCGTTACCGAGCGCTTGCGGTTGACCGCGGGCTCAGGCGCAGGTTGCGGCGGAGCAACGGGATTGTCCACGGCCGCGAGCGCTGCGTTGACGCTCTCGATCAACGCCGGCAGGCTATCCGGAGGCACTGAATTGTTGCGCACGAATGCCGCGACGATGTCGGCGGTCAGATTTATATTTCGGATTTTGTCCTCAGACATGGCTTCTTTTGCCCCCTTGATGCCAAAGGACAAATTATCAGACAACATCCGCCGACGGCATGGCACTTTAGAACATATGCATATGACTTGACGCCGGATGTGGTAGCGCTAGCATCGCCGAGTCTCCGATCGATGTCGATGTAGGAATTCTTTCCTGACATATCTTGACCGGTGAGGGCAGCTATGCTATGATTTGTCGATGTTGCTGATTTGCGCCACCAACCCGCCGCCGAGGCGGGTTTTTTGTTTCAGGCCGGCTTGGAAGCGATGATGGCCAGTGACGCGAGTTTTCCCTCGCTCAGGCTGCTTATGTAGTTTTTTCGCCGATGCACGAACTCGGCGCCGAGCACGATCTCATTGGCCTGCTGCTGGGCGGGCGACGGAACCATGCTGGAATTTGCCCGTTTCAACGCCAGCTCGACGTGATCGCCGGTTTCGTCGATGACGTCGTCGACCTGGAATCCGGCTGAAGCAAACAGAGCCTTCAGGGTTTCGCGGTCGACGAGATGGCTGGCCACAGCCGACACCGCCCAAGGCAAGGGATAGTGAGGCTCGCCGTCCGCCAGCACCGCCTCGGTCCAGACAAGCCTGGCCTTCGGCTTCAGTACGCGCCACGCTTGCCCGATGACCGCCGCCTTGTCGGCGATATTCATGCCGACATAGAAGCAGATCGCCGCGTCGAATGTGTCGTCCGCAAAAGGCAGCCTTGTCGCATCGGCCTCATGGAAACGCACTTTGTCGCCGAGGCCGCAGAGCTCGGTCAATCGGCGGGATGCCTCGACGAACGCCTGCGTCAGGTCGACGCCGTCGACGCTGCACCCATAGGTCTCGGCAAGGAACCGGGCCGGGCCGCCAATGCCGCTGCCGATGTCCAGAACCCGATCGCCGGCGGAGGGCGCAAGACGCGCAGCATGGTCCTGCGTGGCGATCAGCTCGCGGCCATGAAGCTGATCGAACGGATAGAGTTGTTTGGCTGCGAGGCTGCCGGCCTTTGCGTCCGGCACAGCCGACAGGATGCGCTCGACAATGCCGCCGCTGCCATAGTGACTGGTCACATTGCTCATTGCGCTCTCCGACGAGACGCAGCATCCCATCGATGCTGCCCTTGCGCAATGCGCGGCCGCGCCAAGACGCGGCTTTGACCGAAGTAGGAATTATTTCCCTTTTTGCATTGACGGGTGAGGGCAGCTTTGCTATAGTTTGTCCATGGTGCTGATTGGCGTCACCGACCCGCCCACAAGGCGGGTTTTGTGTTCCTGATGCCCACAACGTGCGGATATCGGATGTCGGCGGGACAGCCCCCCTCTGGCCTGCCGGACGTTCGTCGTTCGGAAAGCCAAGCAATTGGCTTTCCGTCCGCTGCGCGGACCACTCCTCAACCCCCACACGGGGGGGAGATCGGACTGCCGCCTTGCTTTCGCCAATCGTCAGCGCTGCAAATTGGTCGCGACCCTGGAGCTGCCAATCTCCCCCCTTGAGGGGGAGATGTCCGGCAGGACAGAGGGGGGCGTGAAGGAACGCTATCCTCGGTTCATTCTGCCTTATCCGCGAGGCCTCCCTTGTCCAACCGCTATGCCACCATCATCACCGACGATGACGGCCGCGAGGTCGTCAGCGCCATTGGCGTGTTCGAGGGCGCTGCCCCGCAGGCGCGCATCGGCCGTATCGAGCCGGTCATGCCGGGCGTGCTGATCGGCATGGTTCGCGGTGGTCCTGTCGATGCCATCGGCGGCTTCGGTTTTCCGCGCGGCACGCACGACGGCCGGGCGATCGCCCTTGCCAGGGCAACCCTGAAAGCCGAGCCCGCCGGAAAACGCAACGCGCCGGCCGCTGATGCAGCCCTCAAGGCCGCGCCAACTCGGTCAGGGCCAAAATCGGCAGGGCGCAAGTCCGGCAAGATCAAGTCCGGCAAGATCAAGCGGGCGAGGCCGGCAAAGCCGGCGAAGCAGGCAGCGACCGCCGAGCCCGCCGGGATCTCGGATCATGGCTGACCGGACGGCGCCGCGTGCGCGCCCTGGCCGCAAGGCGACTGCCGCCGCTGCCAAGCCGAAGCGGACGAAGAAGACGCTTGGCGATGATTTCCTCGACGCGGTTCGCGCCGATTTCCGCGCCCATGGCGCCGGCGTCATTGCCGCGGTCCGGGCCGACAAGCCCGACCAGTATCTGAAGATCGTGCAATCGGTGCTGCCCAAGGATCTGGCCAAGGATTTGCATGTTTCATCTGACAATCTGGAAGCCCTGAGCGATGACGAGATCCGCCGCCGCATCCGTGGCCTCGAAGCCGTCCTCGGGCCGTTTGGCGACCAGCCTGAAGACGCGCCGCCACTATCTGGCGCTGCTGCAGGAACTGGACCGCAGGCGCAGGACTAACCAGCTTGCCGCCTACCGGCCTTATCCCAGGCAGGCGCAGTTTCACGCCGCCGGCGCGCAGAACCGGGAACGTCTGTTCATGGCCGGCAACCAGCTCGGCAAGACCAGGGCCGGCGGCGCCGAATGGGCCATGCACCTCACCGGCCGCTATCCCGCGTGGTGGCAGGGCAAGACCTTCGACACCGCCGTCAGGCTATGGGCTGCCGGCGTGACCGGCGAGGGCACGCGCGACAACCCGCAGCGCGTGCTGGTCGGCCCGCCGCAGCAGCAGGCGGCATGGGGCACCGGCATGATCCCGGCCAACGCCATCCTGCACACGACCATGGGCCGCGGCACCCCGGGCGCGCTCGACAGCATCGTGGTGCGCTGGGGCGGCGGCGGCGACGTGCAGGCCGATGAATCGGTGCTTTCGTTCAAGAGCTATGAGAAGAGCCGCGAAAAGTGGCAGGGCGAAACCCTGCACGGCGTCTGGTTCGACGAGGAGCCGCCGCTCGATATCTATTCCGAAGGCCTGACCCGCACCAACGCCACCGGCGGCATCACCATCGTGACGTTCACGCCGCTGCTGGGCATGAGCGACGTGGTGTTGCGGTTCTTGACGGCGCAGGAGGTTCTCCCTTCCCCCCTTGTGGGGTGAGCAGCTGGTTCGCGAAGCGAATTCGTCGTGCCAGTGGCACGACGAAAGGCCGGCGAACGCCGGGACGCTGCGGAGCAGCGGGGACCCGGCGGGTTGGATCGGCCACCACCCGGCCCTTCGCAGGCTCAGCGCGTTCGAAGCTCGAAAAGCCAAGCAATTGGCTTTTCGTCCGCTACGCGGACCGCTTCTCACCCCACAAGGGGAGAAGGTAAGAGCCGCCACGCCCGGCGCAAATATCGTGCGCGGACAACATCATACGACATTACTTTGAATCAGTTCGGCAGGCTCTACGTCCTGTCACGTCGCTATCTTGACCCCGAGATCAGCGGTGCCTCAGGCGATTGCCGGCAATGATGATTGCCATACGGCGTGGTGCGATATCTGGTTGTGCTCGATGCAATCGGTTGCCAGTTTGCTGATTTCAGTATCGGCGGACGCCTGCGCCCATTCGACGAACGCGTCAACAACGACCAACCTCGCCCGGCTGGCCAGCCCCAGGCCGTAACGTCGCACTACCGGCTCTGAATGGTCGAGCATCGCACGGATCATGCCTGATGCATCATCTCGCCATTGCCCGGAGATATCGGCGATCGCCGAAAACGGCGTTTGCGGCCTGAGCAACGCGGCGTGCTGACGCGCAAGCTTTAACTGCCAGTCTTTTGCAAAGCGCACAAATTTGACGGCTCCCATGCGTACACCATCGTGATAATCATCAAGGGCAAACAACGCCTGCGCGAGATGCTGACCATCGTTCCGCGTACTGCATCGCAAGATAGACTCCACGGCATCGAAGCGCGTGCGCGGGTTGCTGTCCCCAAGCAGCGCGGCCAGCTCACCCACCATCGAACTTATGTTCTGGTTTTGAAAGGTGGCAATAAACGCACCCGCCGCTCGCGTCTCAGCATTGGCAGATGTCAGCAGGAGACGAAGGCTTTCCAACGGCACCGTCTTGCCGAGCTCGCCGAGAAGGTCGTTGGCAAGCGCGCCATCGTCATCATGCGGGGACGACAGCAGCCGCTCCAGCATCTCCTGACCTGTCATGGCATTTGTCGATTTGCCGAGTGGCAGCAGGATCTTACCGCCTTCGCTGAAAAAAAGATGAGCAACCTCGCTGTCCTCGGCGGACAGGCGCATCGCCTCGAATAGATCTGTCATGGCAAAGAGTGGCTGTCCCACCCGCGTAGAGTACAGGCCGCGCAGAATGCACCAGCCCAGACGCATCGATGTCGCCGATGCACGGCAAGACCTACCGCATAAAGCGATAAAGGAAAAGATGAGAGCGAAGCTTTCCCGTTTCGGCGCGTTGCGGAATTGCGAACCGCGACTAGACTGGTGGCCAGGTTGTCGAGGAACCAAGTCCATGAACAGGCGGCAGGTATTGACAGGCGGTTTGTCGTCGCTTGTCGTGTCGCCGGCGGGTGGTGCTGAGGTGTCAAAGCCCCAGGTGCCCAAATGGCGACCCTCGTTTTCACAACCCATCGATCGCATCGAGGAACGGTTCGGCTATTACTTCGACAGGCCGTGACTTTGCCATCCTTGAAAACGGCACCTGCGTGCTGACGGAAGCCGGCCTGTCCGATGAGGCGGCAGCCATGGCCGCCATCCAGACGCTTGCCATGATTTACAACTATCATCCGGACATGAAGCCGTCCGACATGGATGATGGCAACGTGCTGGTCAGCTACAATCATCCAGCCTTCAATGTCGTGCTTTCCGACGTTGCGAATGCGCATTGGCAAGAGATCGAGGCCCGCCACCAGGATGGGCTGGCTACGGGCGAGGTGCTGATCACGCCGCTGGGGCAGAATGTGTTCGATGAGCTCGGCAAAAAGGCGCTGCTCGGCAGGTGCTACATGTTCATGGATGCGCAGGCGCCAAAGGTGATCCGCATCAAACCCAGTTGATAAGTCGAATCAGGGGTATTTGGTGCCGGCAAGTTGCCTGGCACGACCTTCGGCGGTTGGCGATTTGCGCGTTAATGGGCCGCACAATATTTTCTCTCGACCGGTATACTGATATATATAGAGCATACAGGATTGATTGGGAGTGTCGGGGACGCAGACCTCGCGTTTGAACCCTGTTCCTGGATCGGTACGGGTTCTGCAGATTTTTTTACTCGTATCGTAAGGAACATTCGCCTGGCTGGTGCATGCCGATGCACTGGCGGCAATGGCGACAACGATTGCAATCCGAATCATGTGTTCCCCCAAGTCTTGGGTCAGCTTCGCATTGATGAGCGGTGGTATCAATGGCCACACTCTATTGGAGCATGCTTGCATGACCCGTCACGTCACCTTCATGACCATAGACGACGTCGAACACTATTCGCCGGACGAGCGTGCCGCGATCATCGCCGCCTATCCCGAACATGAGCGCGAGGCGCGGGCGCGCGGCGTTCCGGTGCTGGGCTCCGGCCGCATCTTTCCGATTGCCGAGGAGCTGATCGCCTGCGAGCCGTTCCGGCTGCCGCGCTACTGGCCGCGGATCGGCGCGCTCGATTTCGGATGGGACCATCCCTCGGCCGCCGTCGAACTCGCCTGGGATACGGAGGCTGATATCGTTTACGTCACCAAAGCAGCCAGGGCCTCGCAGCAGACGCCGGCGATGCAGGTGCTGGCGCTGAAGCCATGGGGCGAATGGCTGCCCTGGGCCTGGCCGCGCGACGGTCGCCGCGAGACGCTGGAAGGGGCGGGCACGGCGCTCGCCAGGCAATATGCCGCCCACGGCTTGAACATGCTCACCGGCCACGCCCGCTTTGCCGACGGCTCGGTCTCGGTCGAGGCCGGGCTGATGGAGATGCTCGACCGCATGCAGTCCGGCCGCTTCAAGGTGTTCTCGTCGCTGCTGCCCTGGTTCGAGGAATTTCGGCTTTACCATCGCAAGGACGGCAAGGTGGTGAAACTGCGCGACGATTTGATGGCCGCGACGCGCTACCGCAAACTGACGCTCGCCTATGTCAGCGGCGCCGGCACTTTGCCGACGGTGGCCAACGGCATCTGGCTGATGTTCGACCGTGCCGGCGACAGAGGCGCCGACGGGACGGGAGTAGGAGATTTTTTGGGGCCTGCGTCTTCGGCAACCGACAATATTGTCACTTTCGCGGGCACCACGGGCAAGGTGGGGAAGGATAGTGGGATCGCGGTGTCCAGCCTGGCGCCGAAGGCCAGCCCGACATTTACCGGGACGCCAACGGGGCCGACCGCAGCGCCTGGAACGAATACCACGCAATTGGCTACAACGGGGTTCGTCAAGGCTGGGTTTGATCTGAAACTTGATAGCCGACCCAACCTTGGTGTCGTCGCGCAGACGATCACCGATTGGAACAACGCCCTGGACAACGGCTGGTATATGGCCTCGGCGGCGGCTAATGCGCCAGACGGCGTAAATTGGTTCCTGGGGTTTGTGGAAGCGCACGGAAGCACTGGCTACCGGACGCAGACGGTGCATGATTTCGTCAACGACACTACGGCGGCAGACCAAAAGCTATGGCGGCGCAGGCAGGCTGGCGGTGCCTGGGGAGGATGGATCAAGCTGCAATGGTCGCAGGCCGAACAGGATGCACGCTATGTCCAGTCGTCCACGGCGTTGCTTCAGAAGTTTTATGAAAGCCCGCAACAGACGATCACATCCGGCGGGTCGCTGACGTTGGCTCATGGGCTGGGGGTGAAGCCGAAAAATTACCTTGCATTCTTACAGTGCACCACTGCTGAGGGTGGCTATTCTATTGGAGACGAAGAACCTGTCTCGATTGGATCGCACGAAGCAAGCACCAATCGAGGCCTAAGTGTCGTTCCCGATGCTACAAATATGGTCGTTAGATTTGGGTCGCAGGCTTCTAGTGCCGTTCAGATTACACGCAAAGACACTGGTGGATTTCTAAATATTACCAATGCAAGCTGGCGGCTTGTCATTAGGGCATGGGCCTAGCATAAATTCGAGTGAATTCTTCAAAAGAAAGATCAAAAGGCCGCTCTCTCTTTCCGAGATATGGCGTCTGCCCAATCCACCACCGAATCTCAATAAGCCTCGGCTATTTTCGTCGTCGAAGCGCTTCTTGATCACCTTTGCCGGAATTCTTCCTAACACTGCATACGGAGGTGCATCTTCGATCACCATCGCAGCGGCGACGACGGCAATGGTGCCGTCGCTCGATTCGCCGTTCCGATCTCCTTTCCGGCCGACGCCACCAAATACCGCCCCGCCAAGGTCTCCAGCGACGTTGTCTCGATGATCGACGCCTAACCGCAAGCAGCTTCGCAAATCGACAACCTGCCTTTCGCGGGCAGAAAGGAAAACCCCAATGGACCGCAACTTCGCGCGGGCGCTTGCGCTCGTCCTCAAATCGGAAGGCGGCTGGTCCGACAATCCGGCCGATCCCGGCGGCGCAACCATGAAGGGCGTGACGCTGGCCAATTTCCGCCGCTACGTGAAGGCGGATGCGACGAAGGTCGACCTTCGCCATATCACGGATGCTCAGGTGGCGACGGTCTATCGCCGCTTCTATTGGAATGCCGCTGCGGGCGCCGAGCTTCCCGGCGGTGTCGACTATGCCGTCTTCGACTTCGCCGTGAACAGTGGGCCGGGCAGGGCGGCTAAATATCTGCAGGCGGCAGTTGGCACCGCACAGGACGGCAGGATCGGCCCGGCCACGCTCAAAGCTGTCGGCGCCAGGCCACCGGGCGCAGTCATCGACGATCTTTGCGATGCCCGCCTGGCATTCCTGCGGCGGCTGCCGACCTGGCCGGTTTTCGGCAAGGGTTGGAGCGATCGCATCCGGTCGGTCCGTTCCCAGGCGCTGTTGATGTCGGCACTACAGCCCGCTCCGGCACCTTTGCCGGGCACCCCGCCCCAGCCATCAGCGCTCTCGCCGAAGCCCGGCAGTGCGATGCCGCCGGTGTCTACCGGCGGGCCCGTCAGCCCCGTCGAACGCCTGCCGTTCTGGCGTGCGCTGCTTCAAATCCTGAAATCGATTTTCGCAAGGAGTTCGACATGATCGCCGTCTTCATCCGCATCGGCTTGCGTTACGGCGCCGGTGTTCTGGTCGCGCGTGGCCTGCTCGGCGCCGACGACGCGGCGGCATTTTCTTCCGACCCCGACATTCAAGCTGGTCTGGAGATCGCCGCCGGTCTCGCCATCGCCTCGGTCACCGAGACCTGGCACTGGCTGGCCCGCAAATCCGGCTGGGAGCACTGACATGGAAGGGTTTCAACAACTGCTCATCGCCTATCTCGAAGCCGCGAAACCCTATGCTATCGGCTTTGCCGCCGGGCTTGTCGCCGGGTGGCTGCTGTGAGCGCGCTCCTCGCCGTCCTGCTTGGCAACAAAGCGCTGCTGGGCTTCCTGGCATCGGTCATCGCCGCCCTTTGCTGGGGCGCTCACCAGCGGCTGGCCGGCGCCAGGGCCGAGCGCGGCAAACTGGCGGCCGCTGAGGCCGCGGCGCGCGCGGTCGCTGAGCAGGTGCAGAACGACGTCGGCGCATTGCCGGCGGACGCTGTTCGAAAGGAGCTGAAATCATGGGCAAGGGACTGATGCTTGCGCTGCTTGTGGCGCTTGCCGGGTGCACGACTGCTTCGGGCGGCTTCTGCGCGATTTCGAGCCCGCTGCGCCTGTCGGCCGAAGCCGTCGACGTCCTGTCGGACGCCGAGGCGAGAGCGCTCCTGGCGCACAACCGCAAGGGACAAAAGCTCTGCGGATGGAGGCCTTAGCCGATGCACGACCTCTTCGACATGCTCGGCATCAAGGGGCCGGTCGTCGCCGCCGGGCTAGCCGGCGGCGTGCTGCGAGCACTGTCGCGCCATCGCTACAAGCTGCGCGAGATGATTGCCTCGCCGATCTGCGGGGCGCTGGCGGCTGCGTATCTGACGCTGCCTGCCGTCGCCTGGTTCAGGGCAACCGGCATGCCTATCCCCGATCCGGCCGACGACACCACGACGCTCGCCGCCGCCTTTTTGATCGGCGTCTCGGCCATGTGGATTTCCGACATCGTCTTCGAGGTCATCGTGCGGCGGTTCGGCTCGGCCGGCAACGAGTGATGCACTTGAGATGCTGGAAGAAGCCAGCGACAATGCCTACCTAAGGAGCAATCCAATGGAGGTATGATATGGCGACGTCCACCGAACGTGCAGTCCTTGCCGGCGGCTGTTTCTGGGGCATGCAGGATTTGATCCGGCGCTATCCCGGCGTGATCTCTACCCGCGTCGGCTATAGCGGTGGCGATGTGCCCAACGCCACGTATCGCAACCACGGCAGCCATGCCGAAGCCATCGAGATCGTTTTCGATCCGGCCAGGATCAGCTTTCGCACATTGCTCGAATCCTTTTTCCAGATCCACGATCCGACCACCAGGAACCGCCAGGGCAACGATGTCGGAATGAGCTATCGCTCGGCGATCTTCTACACCAGCGACGAGCAGAAGCGCGTCGCCGAAGACACCATCGCCGATGTCGATGCCTCTGGACTGTGGCCGGGCAAGGTCGTCACCGAGCTTGCGCCGGTGGGCGATTTCTGGGAGGCGGAGCCAGAGCATCAGGACTATCTCGAGAAATACCCCAACGGCTATACCTGCCACTTTGTCAGGCCGGGCTGGAAGCTTCCGGTCCGCGAAAAGGCTGTTTCGTAACGCAGCCGCTATCGTCTGCTTATCTGGCGGTCGAACTATTCTTCCGCGCGATCGGTATGCCGGCCGCCTTGTTGAGGTGGCCGTGCTCGGGCTGCCCATAGATGAACGCGCCGTGGACGGGTTTGCCGTCGACCTCAGAGCCTGAGAACGCGACGGCCTCGATCTTCTTTGCTCCGGTCAGGCTCTGGTTTCGAAGATAGGCGAAGGTTCGCACCGCTTCTCCGACAATTCGATCGAGAAACGGTTTTGGCCGCCTCCCGGGCCGTCGCACGAGGCTTGGAAAGCGCTCTCGTCCCGAAACAAAATGGTGCTGTGCGCAAAGCGCCGGCATGATCTGATAGATTCGGTTGAGCGAGCAGGTCATGAATCCTGGGTGAAAAAGAACGAAGTCGACCTCTCCTCTCAGATGCATGGTCCTGCGCAGCAATCTTTGCGCTGCCGATCTGGAGATGACATAGCCTGCGGCGCCCGCGTGCAGGCCATAAAGTCTGGCAAGCGAAACCCCATCATCGAGAGCGACTTCCTTGCGTCCGACCCTCACTTTGGCAAAATGCGTTTCCAGCTTGATCACATCGGCATCGCGCGGCACCCATCGATCAGAAGCAAGCAGCGAGCCGGCGCCCGCGCCGAAAACGACGTCGTCCTCGAAAACCGCGCCATATTGATCCGCGCCGTTCGCAACGATCTCCCAACACGAGCGGTGGCTCAGGAAACAGCAAACCTCAGCAGCGCTCAGCGGGCTTTTGGCGACAGAGCAGCAATCGGGGCAATCAATGGCGGAGACACGCTCAAATGGTACTCCGATCCGGCCGAACTCGGACGCGACATGCGCCAGCCGATCGCGAGAACGATCAAGATTGATCACCAGACACCTCATCAGCGCCCCCTTTGTCCGGTGATCAGTGAATATCACGTTCCCGTGATTGCACAAAATTTGCTTACGTGCGGGGCAGTGGGTAGCGGCGTACGGTGCCGCCGGTTGATTTTGGAAGTTGGGTGGACATTGACGGCGTCCCCCGCGTGGCGCGAGCCTTTACCGTGCGCGCCTAGACGAGTCGCCCTAGAAGCCGAAGAATTGCCGACCGATCATGTATCCGAGCGCGACGACCACAAGGGGAAACAGGGCGGGCGTCAGCCCACCAAGAGCGGAGGTCTTTGGCTGTTGCCTGGAGATGGTCCTGGGTGCATTGCCGAGATTCTTGGTCATCCGGTATAGTAGCAAGCGCTGATTAACGATTCCGTAACCCGATCGAGGCCGCCGCGGCTTTTTGCGTTTCTGGCGCGACCTTGACAATGCCCAGCCCGTGACGCAACTGGGCCGTCTTTGAGAGCATTGTGAGGCAAGGTCAATGCGGGTGACGCTCGTTTTGAAGGGCGTAATACCCTGCCGAGGTTACGGTGGGATTCAGCGTCAGGTCGAATGGCTGGCCACGGAGATGGTTCGTCTCGGACACGAAGTCGTGGTGATCGCTGGCCCTGGCTCCAGCCACCCGCTCTTCGAAGTCCGGCACGCTTCGACCGATGCCGAATGCCGGGCAGCCATTCCGCGCGACACGCAAATCGTCCACACCCATAGTTGGCCCGTCGAGGTGCCATTTCCAACGCTGAATACGCAGCGCGGCTTTATGCCGGACCAGCCCATGCCAGTTGCGAACTGGAGCTTTATCAGCGCCAATCATGCCCGCCAGCATGGGCGCGAGACATTCGTCTACAATGGCTTTCCGGTGGACGCCTATCGTTTGTCGGCTGCAAAGGGCGACCGCCTGCTATTTCTCGCCGGCATTGCACGATCAAGCAAAGGCCTCAACCGCGCCGTCGATCTCGCCAAAAAATTCGATTTCGGTCTCGATATCGCCGGTGGCTCGCGTTGGAAACTGCTGGGCCGAAGTCAGACCCGCCGCGAAGGGTTGTTTTTCAAGAGCCTTGGCAGGCGATACCGTTTCCACGGAATCGTTGACGGCGAGCCGAAGCTTCGCCTTCTCGGCGAAGCGCGAGCCTTCCTCAACCCCATCGCCTGGGAGGAGCCGTTCGGCAACGCACCGGTCGAAGCCATGTTGTGCGGCACTCCGGTGCTGACGACGACGCGAGGCGCATTGCCCGAGACGGTCGATGCCGACAGCGGGCGCTTCTTTGAGACCGATGAAGAATTTGCGGCCGCTTTCGAGGCCGTCGCCGACCTTACGCCTCAGCAATGCCGCGAATCGGCGGCGACGAGATTTCCCATCCAAAAAGCGGCGCGCGGCTATCTGGATCTCTATGCCCGCATCCTTGACGGCGAAGCGCTTCCTTGACGACCGGCGATCCAATCCTCTTCGTCGGCTTCCCCGCGGTCGGCGACTTCGTCCGTTGCCATTCCGCCATCCAGATCATTGCCGCGCGATTTCCTGATCGCCCCATAGATGTCGTCACCTCGCCCGTTGCAGCGCCGCTGGCGCGCCTGATGCCGCATGTCAGGAAGGGCTGGGCGCTTGCCAAGCGTCATCAGCGCCCCGGTTTTGGCGAGCGCAGCCGCCTGGTTGGCGAGTTGCGCAAGGAAAATTACCGTACGGCCTATCTGATGACCAGCAGCACCAAGGCGGCGCTGATGGCGTTCATGGCCGGAATAGAGGAGCGCATCGGCTATCCGCAGGAGTTGCAATTCGGCCTCCTCAATCGCTTCCCCGCCGGCTGGTTGGCCCATCTATGGGCCTTCGGACCCCGCAAGACGCGGCTGTTCGAGGAGGTCTGCTCGATTGCCTCGCTTGGCGAAAAGCCGGCTGCGGGCGCAGAGTGGCCGGCGCCCCGGCTTGTGGTCGATCCGGCCGAACTGGACGAATGGCGCCAGCACAAGAAGATCGATGCCGACCGACCGGCACTGGCGCTCTATACTGCCGACATTGAGAATTTCCGCTCATGGCCCGTCGAGCGCTTCATTTCGATCGCCAGAGACCATCATGATCGCGGCTGGGCAATCTGGATTGTGGGCGGACCGCGCGAGCACGCCGGTGCCGCAAAAATCCGCGCCGCCATTCCTGAGGCAATCGACTTCACCTCGACCCCGTCGATTGCTGACGCGATGTGCCAGATCGCTGCGTCAACCATGTTCCTCGGGGTTGATGGCGGG
Source organism: Mesorhizobium sp. M0626 (assembly GCF_040320665.1). Lineage (NCBI taxonomy): Bacteria > Pseudomonadati > Pseudomonadota > Alphaproteobacteria > Hyphomicrobiales > Phyllobacteriaceae > Mesorhizobium > Mesorhizobium sp. M0626. The sequence goes on from NZ_JAMYQD010000010.1 coordinate 64,499, forward strand.
ATTTCCCACGCCGCCGCTGCCCTGAACGTCCCATGCGCGCTCATCTACGGGCTGAATCGCCCCTATGTGCATGGGCCCGTAAACAACCATGTTCGCTTTATCGAACCGCCGCTTTCGACGCCCAGCTGGGTCAAGGACACGCGCGGCGTCAGCGAAACTCGGGTGAGGGAGGCTCTGGCTGACATCTCAGCCGGTATCGCCAACTGACCAATGGTCTCGCCGGCCCCAGGCGTCTGGTTAAAAACGCCCCGTGGGGGCAACCATAGCCCCGTTTCGGGTTTACCCCTTGACACTACCCCTTGGCCCTGCGGTTTTCGGGCTCGTGATTGCCGACCCAATGTGCACGGATGCGGTCGCTGGCTTCAAGGTAGGCCATGTCGATGAGGTAGGTCAGAAGCTTCTGGCCGTCGGCTTCGGCTTTCTGCCGAAGCTCCCGCAGCATCCCTTGCGCGAACTGCAGGTTCTCCATTTTGCTCGGCTGGTCCATTGGTGCCCCCCCAATGTCTGCGCATGAACTTTGCGCTGACTATGCTTGCATGAAGATTGCCGTGAAGTGGATATTGCACGTGCGGACCGCGATCCTGCGAAGGCGCTGGCTGCATGAAAGCCGCCCCATCCGGCTTCAAGATTCGCTACACTATGTGACGGAAAGAAAATAAACAAAGCTTCTTTTTGTACAAGAAAGGGAGATTCCTTCAGTTCACACCACGAGATGCTTGGGCAGCATAGTTGACGTAACGATATTGCGTGGTCTTAAGCTCTCGTTTCCAAACAAACGTAGCATCGTTGCAACCACAAGACGAATTCCAGCTGACCGGGGACGCTCCGTTCGGCATCGGGCGGTTTCGAGAACGATTTCCTGCCTGCCGGCTGTCTGCGCCGCTCGCGCTAGGCCGACTTGCGTTGCGGCAAGCTAGACGGCGTCTCGACACCGTCAGAAATTGGTTCGGCTGTCCGGTTTGTCGGCTCGTCATCGACCCGGTCGTGCTCGAATTGCCGGGCGGCAGGCAAGCGTTGCAACCAGTGCTCACGGCGATTGACCCAGAGTTCATAGCTGGGCTCCAGCCCTTCGGTGGGCACCTCATCGAGGCTGCCAATCGTCACTTCCACCTCATTCTCACGAACCAAAGGGACCCGGCCGCCGCAGGTGGGACAAAAACTTCTGTCGCCGTAGCTGCTGACGATACCCGTCGTTTCGAACGCCTCGAGCGGCCACACTGCAAACGCCGAAAAAGCCGACCCGCTAGCCTTGCGGCAGTCCTTGCAATGGCAAAGGCCAATCCGAAAGGGATCTCCCGTCACCGAAAACTGGATGCCGCCGCACAGGCAGCTGCCGCTCCGCCTTGTATCATTGGGCATGACCGCTCCTCCATCTGGTTGGGCATCACACCACTACATCTTGCAGCGCCATGCGCACAATCAATTCACCCGCAGCGCAAGGGTTCCATGTCGCCTCGCGCAAAGCATCGTCTGAACCCGGGAGCGCCATGGCAACGACCGCCGCAAGGCTGCTGGATGTGTCAGTTCGGGAAATCGAACACCGGTTCCCGGCACCAATAGACACGGCACTGGCGATCACGTGTCGGAACGGAGGCAGCGACCGGCACCTCCGGCCAGTCGCACTCGTTGCCGTATTGGCGGACATAGCGATCGTAAGTATTCCGGCCGGTCGTCAACACCGCCGAGTGATGGCTCTGGATCAGGCGCTGCGTCTCCTCGCAGCTCATCGAACGCGTGTCGGGTCGGGCGTGGGCCGTGCTTGTTGCTGCAAACAACGCCGTTCCAATGATCCATGCGATTGTTTGGGATGTCATGGCGATCCTTATCCTAAAATACGGCCAGGTATTTCAACAGCGAAATGATGCCGATAATGAGGACAACGATCTGCGCGATCTGCCTCGTGCGGCCATCGAGCGGCAGACGCTGGATGAGATAGAGCACCAGGACGATCACCAGGAAAGTGATTAGAATGCCGATAAGTACCGATGAAGCCATGTCCCTCACTCCGTCTGGCTACGTCTGAGAAGAGTACGCAGCGGCAAACGCTCTGGCCCTTGATTGGTTCCTGTCGATGCGAAGCCATCGGCGCAGCGTAAAGGCCGCGAAACAACGTTCCGCAGCCTTTGAAGCTGGATGCCGATCAGGGCCTGTTTGCCGCAATGGTTGTCGTTTGCCATCGGCGACACAGTCCCAGGCAACTTGTTGCTGGCGTCAGGCGGGGCTAACGGGAGAACCGCCTCGGGTTGACGAGCTTCCGACAAAGACGGCCTGAGTTGCGCTTCGTTGTCGACATTTGCGCGAGCCCTGAGATCCGGCGCCGCCCGGCGGGTGATCGCCTTTTCGCAGGAGAACAATTGCCGTCCCAAGGGGACGACGGGAACCGAAACCTCGCACGTGCATCTCAGCTACCGCGGAACGGGCAAATCGAGCAGGTGGGGAATTTGGGGTAGGGAAATACGTCATCCAACATGCGGGGATTGGAATCCCAGGTGTCGGGCCCGCCAGTTTGTTGGGAGCGTTGCCCGTTGCAGCCTACACCATCGACACACGGGGCCGCATCACGTTCTACAACGAGGCCGCCGAATGAGTGGGACGACGCGCCGCGGTTTTGGCTCCGTCGTCCTCCAGCGGGTTGCGCCACAAGCGCTTAGCGGCACCGGACAACTGGAATTTGGGGACAAGGCGTCGTCTGGACGCTCCAGGCGCCGCCGAGTTCGGTCCAAATCTCTCTCGCGGATTTTGTCGATTGAAAGAGAGGGTCGCGCTTAGGACAATCCCAGCAGGGGAGCGGTTTGGCCGCCTGTGGTGTCGGAATTGCCGATGCCAGACAGTTCGTGCTTATCGTCGGCAAGCGAAGTCAATCTCCCCGCCTCGACGGAGGTCAGTCCGTCCAATTCCATCACCGCGCCGTAGAGTTGGGCCGTCTGCATCACAAGCCGCTCGACGTCTTCAAGGGCGACGTTCTCGTCCAGGTTACGCAATCGTATGTCCTCGGCAACCACCGCAATATTGACCATTCCGCGCGAGCGCAGCGCGCCCAGGACCCGTGAATTGAGATCCTCCCGTAGCCGAGCCGAATATCCGTAGCGCATGGAAACCTTCCTTTCAGGAGCCGGTTGTCCCGTCGTGATCAAGATGCGCCAACGACCTTCAGATGGCAAGAAGAATATAAAATATTCTCAAGTAAATCAAGTAGTTAGTAGACTGCGAGGGTTGTGCTATCGGCGTGTCTTCCTCATCGTTGGTCTTGTATGTGAGTCACCCATCAGCCTCTCTTGACGCGCTGCACGGGGACCCCTAGCTATACTGCAATTGAGACACATACTAACTCACCATATTTTTGGTCTTGACGGTTGGAGGCGCGAATGGCCGAGCTGGAACGACCCGAGCGACTGCAGATCATGCTGACAGCCGAGGAATTGGCTGCCTTGGAAAACTGGCGCTTCGAAAAGCGCATGCCAAGCCGGTCCGCGGCAGTGCGGGAACTGCTGCGGCGCGGCCTGGATGCGGATGGATTCCTGACTGCGGGACAAGGAACAAAGTCTCAGGACTTTGGAATTCTGGGCAGCAGTGTGACTGGCGACGGCCAGTCGGGCGAGTAATCCGACGGCGGTTAGCCAACAATCGCTTTTTCTGGAAGTGCCGCTACCAATTTATTGCAGTGGCGGAAACGCAAAGCGGGTCGGCTCTCGGCAGGGTACTGGTCTCAGCAGGGTACTCTTGGCGTATTGTTGCAAAGCCCGCTCCGGTTCGCCGGAGCGGGCTTTTTGCGTTTTCCGAACAGGAAATGGTCGCGATCGCTTTCAGATACGCTCAAGGTTCTCTTCGCACTCCATGCACGTGACGCTGTGACCGGGGCACCTGAGCCGGTGTGTTCCTCCAGGGCAGCAATGGCCGTTCGAGCTCGCCCACCGGGCACAGACAAACACCTTGCGGGTTCCGTGGCATTGTGGACATTCTATCGGACGCGCCAGCAGAGCCTCGTTCTCCGAGACACGGCATTCCCTCTCAAGAACCTGGACCATCTGAAACCCCAAGGCCGAAATACGGCTAAGCTATCCATACCCGGAAAGCCTAAATTAGAATTTAATCACATAGATCACGAGCCTTCCGAGGGGGAAGTTTCGCGGATGGCGATCTCAGGCCACCGGCAGTCCGCCGCGCGTGTCTCGTTCCCAATTTCGGCCGTCTCAAAGTCAAGCTCCGGTTGCTCCCGGCATCGGTCGACCCGCGATTTTGCCCACCGATTTTCGCATTCGGATCGTTATAGGCTTTCGCTTTGCTGGAGCGGCGTTAAAGCTGCCCGGCAAATGCCTGGGCGGGAACAGTCCGTTCCTGCGTCGGTTCGTTTGGACAAGGATGTCTGCCAATGACATTGATGGGCGCAGCGGCACTTTTGATCCTTGTCCTGACTTATGCCGGCGTCGCAATCGGGCGTATTCCAGGCCTCCGTCTCGACCGGGCAGGGATCGCCTTGCTGGGGGGGGCGGCGATGATCGCCATCGGCGCACTCAGTATGGAAGATGCCTATCGCGCCATCAATTTCGACACCATTACGCTGCTGCTCGGCATGATGATCGTGGTGGCGCATCTGAAGGTGTCGGGCGCCTTCCGGGCGCTTGGCGCCTATGCTATCGAGCATGCGCACGCGCCTTTCGTGCTGCTGGTGATGGTGACGCTGTTGACCGGCGTGTTGTCGGCGTTCCTGGTCAACGACGCCATCTGCCTGGTCATGGCGCCGATCGTCGTCCACGTCACCCGTGTCATCAATCGCAATCCCATTCCCTATCTGATCGCCACCGCCACCGCGTCCAACTGCGGCAGCGTCGCCACCATCACCGGCAACCCGCAGAACATGGTCATCGGCGCGCTGTCGGGAATTTCCTACCCAGCCTTTTCGGCCGCCCTGGCGCCGGTTGCCCTCTTCGGCCTCGTCGCGGTCATCGTAATCGTGCGCATCGTCTACCGCGCCGAATTCGCCCGCACCGCCGATCTCAACCCGGAGGTCTATCGCGGCCGCATGCTGCCGGGACAGGTGCTGAAGGCGGTGGTTGTCTGCATCGGCCTGGCCATCGCCTTCTTCGCCGGCGTTCCGGTTGCCAAGGCAGCGCTCATCGGCGGCGCCATCCTGTTGCTCACCCGCGCCATCAAGCCGGCACGCATCTACCGCGAGATCGACGGCCCGCTGCTGTTCATGTTCGCCGGCCTGTTCATCGTTGTCGCCGGCGCCGAAAAGACGCTGCTGACGCCCGACATCATCGCCTCGGCCAAGAACCTCGGGCTGGACGACGTCTGGCGGCTATCGGGCTTCACCGCGGTGCTCTCCAACATCATGAGCAATGTTCCGGCCGTGCTGGCGCTGCGGCCATTCGTACCCGGCCTTGAAAACCCCGGGCGTGCCTGGCTGGTGGTGGCGATGAGCTCGACGCTGGCCGGCAACTTCACCTTGCTTGGCTCAGTCGCCAACCTGATCGTCGCCGAACAGGCGCGGGCGGCCGGCACGCAGCTGTCCTTCTCAGCCTTCTTCAAGGTCGGCCTGCCACTGACGCTGCTGACCCTTGCCGTTGGGACGGCATGGCTGGCGGCTGGATTCTAGAGCAATTTCAGTGTGAAGCGGTTTTCCGTCCGGATTGCGTCAAAACAAAGAGATAGAGTGTTTCGCCGTCTCCATTAGACGGTGAAACGCTCTAGCGGATAGTCGCCGATCCTAACCTTGCCCGAACCAGCGTTGCAGCGGCATGTCCGGCCGCCTCGACATAGTCGGGGTTGCGGTGGATCAGCATGATCGAGAACGCGCCGTCCATCAAAAGCACGATTTCGCGCGCCAGGGTCCGCGGCTCGTCGACGCCGTGGCCTGAGAGTTCGCCGGCCAACCAGGTCTCGAAATTCTGCTTATGCCGCGCCCCAGCTTTAACGGCGGGGTGTCCGGGCATGGAAGCGAGTTCGGCTGCCGTGCGCAGAAAGCCGCAGCCTCTCCATTTCGGGTGCTTCGCCACGCGCGCCAGATTGGTGAAAATCGCCTCGACCTTGCGCTCGACATCGCCTTCGGCCGTCTCGAACCAGCCGGCCATCTGCTTGAGGTTCGGCTGGTCGCGACCGTCGAGATAGGCCGCGATCAAATCGTCCTTGCTCTTGAAATGATAGTAGAGCGTGCGCTTGGTCAGCCCGGCTTTTTCCGCCACTGCATCGACGCTGACGCGGCCGATCCCCTCGGCATAGAACAGCTTCGTTGCGGCATCGACAATGCGTTTGCGGGTAGGGCTTGGTACTTCGCTCATACGCAAGTATACCGACTAGTGAATATACATACAACCGAAAGCCTGATCCTCTCCGTCGACAAACACAGGGAAGGAAAAGACATGACCGAGCTTGTGCTCACCGAGGCCCGCAACGGGATCGCCATCCTCACGCTTAATCGGCCGGAAAAGCTCAACGCCTTGAACTATGCGCTGATTGATAGCCTGCTTGCGCTCCTCGATGCGGCCGAGACCGACGATGCCATCCGCGCCGTCATCCTCACTGGAGCAGGAGAGCGCGCCTTCTCCGCCGGCGGCGACATCCATGAATTCTCAGGCAGCGTGGCCATCGGCGTCGACGTTGCCCTGCGCGACTTCGTTATGCGCGGACAGCGGCTGACGGCAAGGCTGGAGGCATTCCGCAAGCCCGTCATCGCCGCCGTTAACGGCATCGCCTTCGGCGGCGGCTGCGAGATCACCGAAGCCGTGCCGCTCGCTATCGCCAGCGACCGCGCCTTGTTCGCCAAGCCTGAGATCAACCTTGCAATGCCGCCTACTTTCGGCGGCACGCAGCGGCTTCCGAGACTGGCAGGGCGCAAGAGGGCGCTCGAGCTGCTGTTGACCGGCGATTGGTTCCCGCCGCCGCGCGCCGTCGAACTCGGCCTCGTCAACCAGGTGGTGCCGCATGAGGAGCTGATGTCCACCGCAATTGATCTTGCCCGGCGCATGACCAGGCATTCTCCTGCAGCAATTGCCTCAATCCTCACAGCAGTGGCGCGGGGCCTGAACCAGAGCATCGCGGAAGGCTTGGCTGTCGAGGCCGAGCAGTTCGCCCGCATGGCTCCGACCGCTGATCTGCGCGAAGGGCTGGATGCCTGGATCGCACGGCGCCAGTCGGGCTGCGACGGCTCGTGGACACACATCACCCGTCCGGATGAAGCCAGGCGAGCCTCAACGCAGCAGGACGGGCTTGCGGACCGGGATCAAGGCGCCGTCACGGCCACATGACCTTTCATGTTGGGGTGGAAGCGGCAGAAATAGTCGACCGCTTCCGCCTTCCGCAGGGTCAGGCTCGCTGTTGTCTTCGGCGGGATCATCACTTCCCAGCCACCCTTGACGGTAGCCGTATGTGCGAACACGTCCTTGTTCACCCACTTGATCGTGTCGCCGACCTTCGCGTCGACGGTGGCCGGCGAAAAGACAAGTTTGTCGATGGTGACCTGGATGGTTTCGGCCTGCACGGGTGAGGTCCCGAAGACCAGCGCCAGTGCAATCCACAGCTGCCGTTTCGACATAGCCTGGTCCTTACTTCAGCATACCTGCAACATGCTCGGCGTGCTGTTCATGGCCCCGGAAAATCTTCAGGCCGGTCTGCAGCAGGCTCTTCAACTCGGCATTGCTGGCCGATGGGATCAAAAGGGTTTCAAGCGCGCCGTCGACCTGTTTGTGGTAGGCGATCTCGTTGTCGACATAGGCTTTGTCAAAGGCTGCGCCGTCGAGTTTGGCGAGCTTCGCCCGCTCCTCGGCCGCAGCCTTGGTCAGCGCCTGGCTGGTTGCGTTGTCTTCCGGCGTCACCTTCAGCTTCTTTACCAGTTCCAGTGCCTGCGCGTTGACCGCTTCGTGGTCGCGCACCATGTCGTTGGCGAAATCCACGACCTCCTTGGTCTTCGATTTCTTGATCGCCTGCTTGGCGGCTTCCACATCGATGACGCCTGCCGTGTAGGCGATGTGGGCGATCTGCGGGTCCGTCGGCTTGTCGGCGGCTTGTGTGAGCGGGGCAGCGCCAAGCAGCAGCAAGGCAGCGAGGGCGGCGGTGTGTCGGGTAAGCATGGCATCTCCTTCGCCCGGACGCGGGATCGCGCCGGGCCGTGTTTTTCAGTTGACGGTCATTGGATGCGCAGCGGCGGCAAACGTTCCCGGGGAAATCGGCCAAATCAGCCGATGATCAGCTCTCCAGGCCGAGCCGCTGCATGACGGCGCTGGTCAGCCTGTCGCAGCGCCGGCCGGCAAACGGGAAGGCGTCGAGCAGCACCGGCCCGATCTGGTCGTCGAGTGCCTTGCGTACCAGGGCGCGGGCGCGGTGTAGCCTTGTCTTGACGGTTTCCGGCCGCACGCCAAGCAGCTCGGCGGTCTCCTCGATACTGAGCCCCTCGATAACCCGCGCCACGAACACCGTCCGATAAACATCGGGTAGGCTGTCGGTCGCCCGTTCCACCAACTCGAGGATCTGCCGCTGCGCCATCGTCCGCTCCGGATCGTCGCTGGGATTGAGGGGGAACTGGATGATTTCGGCTTGCGGGTTTTTCGCCACCGTCCGCCGCCTTTTGCGCAGACGGCCGAGCGCCTCGTTGATGACGATGCGCGACAGCCAGGTGGCCAATGAGGACTCCCCGCGAAAGGCATCGAGATGGGCAAAGGCTCTGACATAGGCCTCCTGGACGATGTCCTCGGCTTCAGCATCGTTGCGCACCACCCCGCGAGCGATGCGATAGAGCCGCTGATTATGGGTCTTCATGATGATGCGGAAGGCGTTGCCTTCGCGTGCCAGCGCGCGGCGCACGAGAAGCATCTCGCTTGAAGCAGCAGTGGGCATTGGTAGAGACATAGCAGGCATGGCCAGTTCCTCGATCCAATCCCCGTCCGAAACCTCGATCAAGACATTGGATGACATCGCCGGCAAAAGGTTCCCGGCCATTTTCGCCCGGCTCCGACGGCGCCTAGAATACTGCTTCCGCCAGCGGCTTGTCAGCAGCCTGCGCTCGCGCCGTTGCCGCAAGCAGATCGGTCTGCGTGATCAGGCCAAGGATGCGGCTGTCCCCGTCCACGATGATGACTGCATGGGTGCGGCCGTCGGTGAGCACCGGTAGCAGGGCCATGGCGGGCGTACCGGCGGCGGCGGTCGACGCTGTCGACGTAACGCTTCCGACGGCTTCGTCGGCTCGCGCCAATTCCCTTAATCCAACGGTGCCGACCAGCCTGGCGTCCTTGTCGACAACCGGCAGCGTGCGGATATTGTGGTCGAGCAGCAGATGACGCGCCCGATCGGCGGACGCGTGTTCATCGACCGAAATCACGTCGCGGGACATGATGTCCTCGCACAACATGGTTCGGTGTGCGCGCATCGTCGCTTGCAGTTCGACCTGTCGCAGCAGCTGTTCGAGATCGTTGCGGTCGATGTCGAAGGTCTCGTCGAGCGCAGCCAGCGCGGCATCGATGTCCTCGGCCCGGAAGCCGATGCGCTCCTGAGCCGGCGGATCGATGGTTCCGTGCGTGCTTTTCGGGGCAGGGGCCGGCACATGCGGGTAGCTGCGTCGCGACAGCCTGTGGAAAGCATAGCCGAGCGCGACCAGCATCATGGAGTTCAGCGCCACCGGCACGAACGGAAACAGGAAGCCCGCACCGATCACGGCCGGCCCGCCGAGCACGGCGGTCAGTGCGGCGGCTCCGCCCGGCGGATGCAGGCAGCGCGAGAACGACATGGCGGCGATCGCCATCGCCACGGCAATGCCCGTGGCGAGAACGGGCTGATGGACGAAATGGGCCACGATCACGCCGACCAGCGCCGATATTGTATTGCCGCCGATGATCGACCATGGCTGCGCCAGCGGGCTTGCAGGCACCGCAAACAGCAGCACCGCCGACGCCCCCATCGGCGCCACCAGCAGCGGCACATGCGGGCCATTGCCAAGCACCAGCGCGCCGATCGCGCCGGTCAGCGCAATGCCGATCATCGCCCCGACGCAGGCGATGAGGCGCTCGCGCAGCGTCGCGCCGGCGAGAATGGGGACAAAGAGACGAAAGGCCATGGCAAGCTCAGTCCGGCTGGAATTGTGCGCGCAGCGCCTGCAATGGCGTTGGACCGACGAGTTTGAAAGTCAAACCGATCCGAAAAAGCGCGCATTGGGGAAATAACATTGCGCTTGGTCGACCCATGAGCGGCTTTGCGACGTCGATCGCCTGCGAAAGTCGCTCGCCAATCCTTTCAACGGGTTGGGCGGACCAGCGGAATCAGCTTCGCAAGTTTGCTGGTGTCATGCCGCAGCGGCCGCTTCCAGCCCGCGCAGGATATCGGCCTTGAGGTCCTCGACATCCTCGAGTCCGATCTGCAGCCGGATCAGCGGGCCGTCATAGGGGCCCTTGGCGACGGTACGGTCGCCGAGGAAGACCGGCACGGCAAGGCTCTCATAGCCGCCCCAGGAATAGCCGAGACCGAAAATTTTCAACGCATCGAGGAAGGCATGCTGCTGTCTCTGGCCGCCGCCTTTGAGCACGATGGAAAAGATGCCGCTCGAGCCGGAAAAATCACGCTTCCACACCGCGTGGTCGGGGTGGCTAGGAAGCGCCGGGTGCAGCACGCGGGCCACGCCGGGCTGGCCTTCAAGCCAGGTGGCAATCGAAAGCGCGCTCTTTTGATGGTGATCCAGCCGAACGCCCATCGTGCGCAGGCCGCGCAGGACTTGGTAGACGTCGTCGGGGCCGGCGCAGCAGCCCATTGTGTAGAACGTCTCGCAAAGCTGCTTCCAGCAGTTGGCATTGGCCGACACTGTGCCCAGCAGCACGTCCGAATGGCCGGCTGGATATTTCGTCGCCGCATGGATCGAGATATCGACGCCGTGGTCGAGCGGACGGAAATAGAGCGGCGTTGCCCAGGTGTTGTCCATCATGACGATGGCGCCCGCTTCATGCGCCGCCTTGGCGATCGCCGGAACGTCCTGCACCTCGAAGGTGTTGGAGGCCGGTGATTCTGTAAACAGGACTTTGGTGTTGGGCTTGATCAAGCTGGCGATGCCGGCGCCGGCATGCGGATCGTAATACTCGACCTTCACACCCAGCCGCTTCAGCATCGTGTCGGCGAAATTGCGGGTCGGATGGTAGACGGAATCGACAATCAGGATGTGATCGCCTGCCGAGAGAAACGCCAGCAACGGGACGGTCACCGCCGCCAGGCCCGACGGCACGATTATGGTGCCGGCGGAGCCTTCCAGCGCGTCGATCGCATGCGCCAACGCATCGGTGGTCGGCGTGCCGCGTGTGCCATAGGTGTATTTCTGGCTGCGCGCCGCCATCGCCGACGCATTGGGATAGAGCACGGTCGAGGCATGCACGATCGGCGGATTGACGAAGCCGAAATAGTCGTGCGGATTGTTGCCCGAATGGGCAAGCCGCGTGTTGATACCCATTTCGTTGCCGTCAGTCGCCATTGCTCTTCGCCTTGTGGTGAAAGCGCTAGCCATAGAGCGGCGGCATTGGCCGTGCAACAGCGGGCGCCCGCCAGGCGGTGCCCTTTGCATAGGCCAATTCCCTTATGAATAGTCTGGAACGCGTGGCAATCCAGAGCCGCGGATTTCATGAGTGGATGTGGATTAGCGTCGACGGATTTTGCCGTTTTTGTTTGCGGGGCTTGCTGCTTTCCTGATGGTGTTGTCCGCAATTCAGGCATTTGCGGCAATTGGTTTTCAAAGCTGTCGTGAAACGGTCATTTCCCTTGACCTCACAGAGATAATCGCCTTCGATGCAGTTCGTGAATGGGAGGGGCCGGGCGTCGGTTACGACGCGAGGTTCCGGAATGAGCCGGATGGGAGCCGGGTTCACGCGGGAAAAGATCAGGATTTGCCTGAGGATCAGGGTTTACCTGAAAACAGAAAAGGGTCTGTGGGTTATGAAACATATTGCAATTGGCATTCTCGGTGCCGCTGCGCTTGGATGGATGGCTTCGGCCGCGTCGGCGACAACGCTCGATACCGTCAAGGCGAAGGGCTTCATCCAGTGCGGTGTCTCGACGGGCCTGGCCGGCTTCTCGGCGCCTGACGACAAAGGCGATTGGAAAGGCATCGACGCGGATTTCTGCCGCGCAGTCGCTGGTGCAGTCTTCGGCGATGCCTCCAAGGTCAAGTTCACGCCGCTCAGCGCCAAGGAGCGCTTCACCGCGTTGCAGTCGGGCGAGATCGATCTCCTGTCGCGCAACACCACATGGACCATCAATCGCGATACCGCGCTTGGCCTGAACTTCATCGGCGTCACCTATTATGACGGCCAGGGTTTCATGATCAACGCCAAGAAACTGCCTGGCGTCAATTCGGCGCTGCAGCTTTCAGGTGCGGCAGTCTGCGTGCAGAGCGGCACCACCACCGAGCTCAACCTCGCCGATTACTTCAAGGCGAACAAGATGGAGTACAACCCGGTCGTCTTCGAAAAGCTGGAAGAGGTCAACGCTGCCTATGACGCCGGCCGCTGCGACGTCTACACCACCGACCAATCCGGCCTCTATGGCATCCGCCTGACGCTGAGTGCGCCGGCCGACCATGTCGTGCTGCCCGAGATCATCTCCAAAGAGCCGCTCGGCCCCGCCGTACGCCAGGGGGACGACCAGTGGTACCACATCGTCAAGTGGACCTACTTCGCCCTGTTGCAGGCAGAGGAACTGGGCATCACCCAGGCCAATGTCGAAGAGATGAAGACCTCCGATAATCCGGAGATCAAGCGCGTGCTCGGTCAGGAAGCCGAAACCAAGATCGGAACCGACCTTGGCGTGAGCAATGACTGGGTCGTCAACATCGTCAAGGCAGTCGGCAATTACGGTGAGATGTTCGAGCGCAATGTCGGCACCGGCAGCCCGCTGAAGATCGCGCGCGGCATCAATGCGCTGTGGACCAAGGGCGGCCTGCAATACGCACCGCCGATCCGCTGATCGAAATGTGATCCGGAAGGCAGATCATCTGCCTTCCGGTTTCTCTTTCCAGGGGATGAGCAATGGCGTCGCAGGAAGTTCTTCGCGAGGAGCCGAGCCGCGGTTCCTTCATCAACGATCCGAAAGTCCGCGGGTTTTTCTTCCAGGCGGTGGTTGTCATCTTGCTGGTGGCGGGCGTCTGGTGGATCGTCCACAACGTCATCGTCAACCTGCAGCGCTTGCATATTACTTCCGGTTTTGGCTTCCTGAACAACCGAGCAGGCTTTGACATTCCAGTCAGGCCCATCGCTTATGATTCCGATTCGACCTATGGCCAGGCCATTGTCGTCGGGCTTATCAACACCATTATCGTCGCCGTTGCCGGCATTATCACCGCGACCATCATTGGCTTCATTGTCGGCGTCGGCCGGTTATCGCGCAACTGGCTGGTTCGCAAGATTTCCACGGTCTATGTCGAGGTGTTCCGCAACATCCCGCCGCTGCTGGTGATCTTCTTCTGGTATTCAGGCGTGCTCGCGGTACTGCCGGCGCCTCGCGACAGTTTCAATTTGCCGTTCGGCTCTTTCCTCAACCAACGCGGTTTCTATTTTCCGCGCGCTATCTGGGGCGACGGCTCCTGGCTGATGTTTGTCGCCTTGCTTGTCGGCATCGCCATGGCTTTTTTTGTCGCGCGCACGGCACGCCAGCGGCAAATGGCAACGGGCCAGCAGTTTCCCGTATTCTGGACTTCGGCGGCGCTGATCGTCGGCCTTCCGCTCCTGGCCTATGCGCTGAGCGGCTTTCCCTTGAGCTTCGACTTTCCAAAACAATCGACCTTCAACCTGACCGGAGGCTTTCAGATCGGGCCGGAGTTCCTGTCTCTCTATTTGGCGCTGTCCTGTTACACGGCCTCCTTCATCGCCGAGATCGTGCGCGCCGGCATTCTCGGCGTCAGCAAGGGTCAGACCGAAGCGGCTGGCGCCCTGGGGCTGCGGCCGGGATCTATCCTGCGGCTTGTCGTCGTTCCCCAAGCCATGCGGATCGTCATCCCGCCGCTGACCAGCCAGTATCTCAACCTGACCAAGAACTCGTCGCTGGCCATCGCCATCGGTTATCCCGACCTGACGGCGATCGCGGGCACAGTGCTGAATCAGACCGGTCAAGCGGTCGAGGGTGTGCTGATCATGATGGTCGTCTATCTCATCATCAGCCTGGTGACGTCGGCGGTGATGAATGTGGTCAACGCCAGGATGGCGCTGGTGGAGAGGTAAGACCATGCAGGAACATGATACCTCCTGGGTGCGGACCGAAATGGCACTCGCTCAACAAGCCCCGGCCGGCGTGCGGGGGCCTTTCGCCTGGGTTCGCAAGAACCTGATCGGTTCGGTGGGCGACGTCATCCTGACTGTAGTGGCTATTGCGCTGGTGGTGATGATCGTGCCGCCCATCGTCAACTGGGCCTTCATCAACGCCCAGTGGACGGGGCCGGACCGGACTGTATGCGCCACGGTGGCGCAAGGCGGAATCCAGCCGGACGGCTGGTCAGGCGCCTGCTGGGCCTTCGTCAACGCGAAGTTCGGCCAGTTGATGCTTGGCCGCTATCCCCTGGAAGAGCGCTGGCGGCCGATCCTGGTCGCCGTCCTGTTCGTGGCGCTGCTGGTGCCGTTGCTGATGCCACGTGTGCCGCGCAAGGGGTTGAACGCCATTCTTCTATTCCTGGCACTGCCGATCATCGCGTTCGTGCTCCTGGTCGGCGGCATCTTCGGCCTGCCGCATGTGGAGACCCAGCTATGGGGCGGGCTGCTGGTGACGCTGAGCCTGTCCTTTGTCGGCATTGCCGTGTCGCTGCCGATGGGCATCGTGCTGGCGCTCGGCCGGCGCTCCAAGATGCCGATCGTCAAGACACTGTGCGTGGTCTTCATCGAGTTCGTTCGCGGCATCCCGCTGATCACCGTTCTGTTCTTTGCCAGCGTCATGCTGCCGCTGTTTCTGCCCGCCGGTGTTTCGTTCGACAAATATCTCAGGGCGCTGATCGGCGTCTCGCTGTTTGCCGCCGCCTACATGGCCGAAGTGGTGCGCGGCGGCCTGCAGGCGATCCCCAAGGGTCAGTATGAGGGGGCGGATTCGCTTGGCCTGGGCTACTGGCAGAAGATGGTGCTGATCGTGCTGCCGCAGGCACTGAAGCTGGTCATCCCCGGCATCGTCAATACCTTCATCGGTATGTTCAAGGACACAAGCCTCGTCATCATCATCTCGATGTTTGACCTGCTTGGCGTCGTCAAGCAGAACTTCTCGGACGCCAATTGGGCGACCCCACAGACCGCGAGATCCGGTCTCATCTTTGCAGCCTTCGTCTTCTGGCTGTTCTGCTTCGGCATGTCGCGGTATTCGATGTACACGGAACGCCGGCTCGACACCGGCCACAAACGTTGATGCATGTCGCCCAAAAGTGTTTAGCGGTTTTGGGACAACGACATGCATCATAGCTAAAAGACAGAACAAAAAGGGGAACCTGCCATGGTCATAGAAAACGCCGTCAGCGCCGAAGAGATCAAGGTCGATGCCAAGAAGATGCACATTTCGACCACCGATGTCGCAATCGACATCATCGGCATGCACAAATGGTATGGCGAGTTCCATGTGCTGAAGGACATCAACCTCAAGGTGATGCGCGGCGAGCGCATCGTCATCTGCGGTCCTTCGGGCTCGGGCAAGTCGACCATGATCCGCTGCATCAACCGGCTGGAAGAGCACCAGAAGGGCAAGATCATCGTCGACGGCAAGGAACTCACCAACGATCTCAAGAAGATCGACGAGGTGCGCCGCGAGGTCGGCATGGTGTTCCAGCACTTCAACCTGTTTCCGCATCTGACCATCCTGGAGAACTGCACGCTGGCGCCGATCTGGGTGCGCAAGACGCCGAAGAAGCAGGCCGAGGAAATCGCCATGCACTTCCTCAAGCGCGTCAAGATCCCCGAACAGGCCAACAAATATCCGGGCCAGCTGTCGGGCGGCCAGCAGCAGCGCGTAGCGATCGCGCGTTCGCTGTGCATGAACCCGCGCATCATGCTGTTCGATGAGCCGACCTCGGCGCTCGATCCCGAAATGATCAAGGAAGTGCTGGAGACGATGGTGGGCCTGGCCGAGGAAGGCATGACCATGCTGTGCGTCACTCACGAAATGGGCTTTGCCCGCAAGGTCGCCAACCGGGTGATCTTCATGGATCAGGGCCAGATCGTCGAACAGAACACGCCGGCCGAGTTCTTCGACCATCCGCGCCACGAGCGCACGAAGCTGTTTCTGTCGCAGATCCTGCACTGAGCATTTTCATGCGAACCAAAAGAGCCCGGCCGTAATGCGGCCGGGCTCTTTTGCTATCTGGGGTCGGGGTTGATCTTCTCCATTGAAACACAAAGCCGCCGCCGCATGAGAAAAGCCCTGCGTTTCGTGGCCATGCTGATTATCGTGGTCGCGCTCGCTGCCACGCTCGGCACGCTGGTGCCGCGTCCGCTGTGGCCGGCGTCAGCGGCGGGTGAGGGCACGCGCCATATTCTGGTGCTGGAGAATCCGATCCACACCGACATCGCCATTCCCGTCGATGACGAGGTGCGCCGGCGCTTCCATTTCCTGGTCGCTGCCGGCATCCCTGTCGACACCCCGGAAGTGCGCTACATCGTCTTTGGCTGGGGCGGCCGGGCCTTCTATCTGGAGACGCCGAGCTGGTCGCAGCTGAAGACAGTGCCCGTCCTCAAGGCGCTGACACTGGACGCCTCGGTCATGCATGTCGATATCGCCGGGGCCATCGCCGAGCCGCACCCTGCTGTCACCGGTTTCGACATCGATGAGGAACGTTTTGCAGCGCTGCTCGACTATATCGACGCGAGTTTCCAGCAAGGGCCGCATGGTCCGGTCGTCATCGAGAACGCCGCCTATTCCAGCTTCGACCGCTTCTTCGAGGCGAACGGCCAATTCAACGCGCTTGTCGGCTGTAACACCTGGACAGCCGCCGGCCTGCGCACCGCCGGCCTGCGCACCGGCTGGTGGAAACCCGCTGCCGGCCTCGCTGGGATTTTCAATGCGGTTTTATAACTAGCAGTCCTTCATCGCACCGCGACAGTGTTGGATCTTTTGAAGTCAGCGGCACGCACCCCCCTCTGGCCAGCCGGCCATCTCCCCCGCAAGGGGGGAGATCAGCCGTTTTGCCCGCGGCGCTCCTGCTGCAACGCCGGCGATTTTGGCGAAGGCGACGGCGACATCCAATCTCCCCCCTTGCGGGGGAGATGTCCGGCAGGACAGAGGGGGGTGGGAAGGATCGCTACGTCGACGATCTGGACTGCCGAGTGTCCGCTCGCCATCCATAGAGCCAGTCGAGGTCGGCGGCGAGCTTGTCGGGCGAGCGCATGGCCAGGAACAGATTGCGGGCGATCGCCACCGGGCCGGCAGCATGCCAGGCGAGGCGGTTTACGGCCCCACGACGCGCGGCCTTGGCGACACGCGGCCGCCGAAGATTTTCCCAGATTCGAAAACTTCTGGGCAGATCGCCAGGGAAATCGGCGATAGCGTCGGCAAGCGTGATGGCATCTTCGATCGCCATCGCGGCACCTTGCGCCGCAAACGGCGTCATCGCGTGCGCGGCGTCGCCGATCAGCGCGATGCCCTGCGGGCTCGTCCACCGCTGTTGTTCGACGGTGTGGATCGGAAAGGCCGTCCATGGGCCGGCCAGTGCCACAAGCTTCGTCAGGCCCGGCGCGGTGCCGCGCAGGGCAGCCGTGAGGATCGCGGGATCGGCATGGCCCGACCAACCTTCGGCCATGCGCTCACCCTTGGTGAAGGCGGCGAGATTGAAGGCCCGGCCTTTGCTGACGGGATAGGCGACCATGTGGAAGCCTGGATGCAGGAACGTGGTGACGCAGTCGGCGGCGCCGATCGCGGCAAAGGCCTCTCCGGCCGCACCGTCGCCTGCGATTGTAGCCCGCCAGGCGAGTTCGCCCGAAAAACGGCTTTTGACGAAGTCCTCGCCTGCGAGTTGCGCCCGGACCGCCGACCAGACGCCATCGGCGCCGATCAGGAGTTTGGCGCCTGCCTCGATCTCGCGGCCGTCCACTTCGGCGGTCACGGCGACATATTGCGCGTCTTTGACGATGCCGGTCACGCGGGCGCCGGTGATGAGCTCAATCTCCGGCCGTTCAGCCATTTGCGCCAACAGCGCTGCCTGCAGATCTGCGCGGTGAGCAACGAGATAAGGCGACTGCCAGCGCGCTTCGGCGGCGTGCCCGAGCGGTACCCGCGCCAGTTCGCGCAGCGTCCCGGCGTCCTTGAGCACGACCGCTTCCGGCCGCAACGCTGCCGGCAACAGCCGGTCGAGCACGCCGAGTTGTCGAAGAATGCGTGTTGCGTTGGGCGAAAGCTGGATGCCGGCGCCGGCCGCGTCTAGGTGCTGTGCCTGTTCGATCAGCTTTACCGGATAACCCCGTCCGGCGAAGGCAAGGGCAGCGGTCAGCCCGGCGATGCCGGCCCCGGCGATTATGACCTGCCGGGACCTGATGTCTTCCATCGGGCTTGTCGCGGAAGGATCAGGCGGCCTGGTCGATATAAAGGCAACCGGCCGGCAGCGTTTCCGTCGCCCTCAGCTTCGCCGAATAGCGGTAGAGCGTCGAGCAGTAGGGACAGACCTTTTCATTGTCGTCGCCCATGTCGAGGAACACATGCGGGTGGTCGAAGGGCGGGTTGGCGCCGGTGCACATGAATTCCTTGACGCCGATGTCGATTGCCGGATGGCCCGCATCGTTCTGGAAATGGGGAATGGAACCGCCTGCCATCGTCGTCTCCTTGATCTCGTCGAAAAGCATCTGGAACATAACAGGCCTGTTTGCAAGATCGATGAAATGAAACTGTCGCAAAAGCCTGTCAGAGGATACGTTGAGCCGGTTAAGTGCATGTCCCTGAAATCGGAACGGTTTTCGCCGAAGGGTCATGCGCCACAAAAGCGTGTTAGAGGCATGGCACGTCCAGCGGCGCTCCAAGGGACGGTTGGCGGGGGAAGAGCAGGAACCATGAACGAACTGAAGCCGGTGCAGAGCGAATTCATCAATGTCGAAGTGGCGAGCCCCGAGGGCGGCAACCCCGATCGGTTCGTCAACCGTGAGTTCTCCTGGCTGCAGTTCAACCGGCGTGTGCTCGAGGAATCCCAGAACCAGCACCATCCGCTGCTCGAACGCGTCCGTTTCCTGTCGATTTCAGCCGCCAATCTCGACGAATTCTTCATGGTCCGCGTCGCCGGCCTTGCCGGCCAGGTGCGCGAAGGCATTGCGCTCAAGAGCCCCGACGGCCGCACGCCGGAGCAGCAGCTGGAACAATTGCTGCGCGAGGTCGAGCGGCTGCAGGAGGACCAGCAGAACAGCCTTTCGGCGCTGATGTTGCTGCTCAACAAGGAAGGCATTGAGAGCATCACCCGCGATGCACTGACCAAGGATGAGAAAGTCTGGCTGGAAGATCATTTCCAGGACCAGGTCTTCCCGGTCCTGACTCCACTGTCGATCGACCCGGCGCATCCGTTTCCGTTCATTCCCAATCTCGGCTTCTCGATGGCGCTGCAATTGCGCCACCGCAAGAATGGCGAGGAGATGAGCGCGCTTCTGCGCCTGCCGGTGGCGCTGAAGCGCTTCATCCGCCTGCCCGACCGCAAGCAGCACGTTCGCTTCATTCCACTGGAGGAGGCTGTCGGCCTCTATATCGGCAAGCTGTTCCCCGGCTATGAGGTCAAGGGTTCCGGCACCTTCCGCATCATCCGGGACAGCGATATCGAGGTCGAGGAAGAGTCGGAAGATCTCGTGCGCCTGTTCGAGACGGCGCTGAAGCGGCGCCGCCGCGGTTCGGTCATCCGCATCGAATTCGACAAGTCGATGCCCGGTGAATTGCGCGAGTTCGTCGCCGGCGAGCTTGGCGTCTCTTCGAGCCGCATCAGCGTTCTGACCGGCCCGCTGGCGCTCAGCCAGATTTCCGAGATCGTCGCCGTGCCACGCGACGACCTGAAGTTCACCCCCTACAATCCACGCTTTCCCGAGCGCATCCGCGAGCATGGCGGCGACTGTTTCGCGGCCATCCGCGAGAAGGACATCGTCGTCCACCACCCCTATGAGTCCTTCGACGTGGTGGTCCAATTCCTGCGCCAGGCGATGGCCGACCCCGAGGTGGTGGCGATCAAGCAGACGCTCTACCGCACCTCCAACGACAGCCCGATCGTGCGCGCCTTGGTCGACGCGGCCGAGGCCGGCAAGTCGGTGACCGCCCTGGTCGAGCTCAAGGCGCGCTTCGACGAGGAAGCCAACATCCGCTGGGCGCGCGACCTCGAACGCGCCGGCGTCCAGGTCGTGTTCGGCTTCCTCGAACTGAAAACCCATGCGAAAATGTCGCTCGTGGTGCGGCGTGAGGACGGCAAGCTGCGCAACTATGTCCATCTCGGCACCGGCAACTACCATCCGGTGACCGCGCGCATCTACACCGACCTGTCCTTCTTCACCACCGATCCGACGATCGCGCGCGATGTCGCCCAGCTGTTCAACTTCATCACCGGCTATGCCGAGCCGACCGATGAGATGCGGATCGCCATCTCGCCGTTTACGCTGCGCAGCCGTATCCTCAAGCACATTGCCGACGAGGTCGCCTACGCGCTGGCTGGCCGTCCGGCGCGCATCTGGATGAAGATGAACGCGCTCGTCGATCCCAACATCATCGACGCGCTCTATGACGCCAGCCGTGCCGGCGTCGAGATCGATCTCGTCGTGCGGGGCATCTGCTGCCTGCGGCCGCAGGTGCCCGGCCTGTCGGAAAACATCAGGGTCAAGTCGATCGTCGGCCGCTTCCTCGAACACAGCCGCATCTACTGCTTCGGCAACGGCCATGGCCTGCCGTCGGACGAGGCGATCGTCTACATCGCCTCGGCCGACTTGATGCCACGCAATCTCGACCGCCGCGTCGAGACTATGGTGCCGATCACCAATCCGACGGTGCATGAACAGATCCTTGGCCAGATCATGCTGGGCAACATCATGGACAACCAGCAAAGTTTCGACGTATTGGCTGACGGAACCTCCCGGCGCGTCGTGCTGGAGGAGGGTGAGGAACCGTTCAACGCGCAGGAATATTTCATGACCAATCCGAGCCTGTCGGGACGGGGTGACGCGCTGAAGTCGCATGCGCCCAAGCGCATCGCGCAGTTCAAGCGTCGCAAGAAGAACACCGGCTGATGATTTCAACGTCCCAAGGCCGGCTGCAGGATCGCCGGCCGCTGTCCATCATCGACATCGGCTCGAACTCGATCCGCCTTGTCGTCTATGAAGGGCTGGCGCGCTCGCCGACCTTGCTGTTTAACGAAAAGATGCTGGCCGGTCTCGGCCGCGGCATCGTTTCGACCGGCAAGCTCGATCCCGAGGCGGTGACGCGCTCGATGGAGGAGTTCCGCCGTTTCCGCGCGCTCTCCGACCAGGCGGGTGCGGAGCACATGTTTGTGCTGGCAACGGCCGCGGCCCGCGAAGCGATCAACGGACCCGACTTCATCCACCGCGCCCAGGATGTGCTCAAGACCGAGATCCGCGTGCTCACTGGCCGGCAGGAGGCGCATTATTCAGCGCTTGGCGTCATTTCGGGCTTCCACCCCGCCAATGGCATTGCCGGCGATCTTGGCGGCGGCAGCCTGGAGCTTATCGACATCAATGGCGAGGCGATCGGCGACGGCATCACGCTGCCGCTGGGTGGCCTGCGGCTGCAGGACATGGCCAGGAATTCGCTCGCCCAGGCGGCAAAGATCACCCGCGACGAACTGGCGCGCGCCAAATTGTTGAAGGGCGGGCTGGGACGGCCCTTTTACGCCGTTGGCGGCACCTGGCGAAACCTTGCCCGGCTGCACATGGAAATGACCAACTACCCGCTTGGCGTCATGCACCACTATGAGATCGGTGTCGAAAGCGCCGCCAATTTCCTGAAGCAGGTGGCGAAAGGCGAGATCGAGAAGGTCAAGGGCATCGAAGGCGTGTCGAAGAACCGCCGTTCGCTGCTGCCCTATGGCGCGGTCGTGCTGCAGGAGATCATGGCGGCGATGCAGCCGTCGAAGATCATCGTCTCGGCATTGGGCGTGCGCGAAGGGTTTCTCTATTCGCTGCTCGACCCTGCCGAGCAGAAGGCCGATCCGCTGGTCTCCGCTTCGGAGGAACTGGCGCGGCTGCGGTCGCGCTCGGTCACCCATGCGCATGAGCTTGTCGAATGGACGGACAAGACCTTTGCCGCCTTCGGCATCGACGAGACGGAGGATGAGGCGCGCTATCGCCACGCTGCCTGTCTGCTGGCCGATATAGGCTGGCGCGCACACCCGGAATATCGCGGCAAGCAGTCGCTCAACATCATTGCCCACGCCTCCTTCATTGGCGTCGATCACCCCGGCCGTGCCTTCCTGGCGCTGGTCGGCCTGTTCCGCCACGAAGGCGTGTTCAACGATGCGGCGCCGGAAATCCGCGGCCTGGCGACGCCGCGCTATCTCGAGCGCGCCCGCATCCTGGCGGCGGTGCTGCGCGTCGTCTATCTGCTGACTGCGGCCATGCCCGGCGTCATGCCGCGGCTGAAATGGGAAAACCGCGGCAATGGCACGTTGGCGCTGGTGCTGCCGGCCTCACTTTCCGATCTTTACGGCGAACGCCCGGCCGGACGGCTGGCGCAACTGGCGCGGATCACCAACCGCCGGCTGGTGCTGGCGGTCGAGGGTGGGCAGAGCGTGTCGGTGAAGTAGGCGCGGCCTGACAGCAAAACCATGTCGTCGTCGAACTCGCGTTCGAGGACCGGCTTCCTCAGTCCGTCGCTGCTTCGCAGCGCCACCTTCCCCTCCGGAGGGAAAGGAAGGGAGCCTCGTTGGAAAGCGTTGGCGGCAATAGGCTCGCGCCCTTCCTCTACCCCGTCGATCGGGGGAGAGGTGGCTCGGCGAAGCCGAGACGGAGTGGGGGTCGACCTGCCTCGGGCATCGATGGTTCAACCGGGACGATATTTGACGATATCAGACCGCGGCGCGGCGCCCGTCGATCGACCAGGCCCCGGCGCCGGCCATGGCTAGCGCCAGGAATCCACCGGCGATAGCAATATCCTTCATCAGCATCTGCTGGTGCAGGAAGGTGAGCATCGGGTCATCGCCGCCCTGGCCGTAGTGGCCGATGGAGCCCGCAACGATGCAGAAAGCGGCAAGAAGTATCGCAACGACCGGCGTCTGAAAGCCGACCAGTATCAAGAGACCGGCAATCAACTCGAACAGCCCGGTGCCCCAGGCGGCAAGCGTCGGCAATGGCATGCCGAGGCCGGCGAAATAGCCGGTCGTCCCGGCAATGTCGGCGAGCGCGTGGTAGCCGGAGGGAACGAGCAGGGCGGCGAGCAGCAGCCGGGAAATCAGAAGCAATGCATCGCGGGGCATGGTGATCTCCGTTGTCTGTCCGCCGGCTGTTTCGAGACCGATCCTAGCAGGGATGGGACGAGCGTGCGCTTGGGCAGACAACGAAAAGCGGCGTGGAAAATTCCACGCCGCTTTTTTCAGGCTTGGGAAGGGAAAGCTCAGCCGCGCTTGGCATCGATCGAGTAGGCGCCAGGGCCCGAGGAAGCCAGCAGCAGGAAACCGCCGGTGATGGCGACGTTCTTCAGGAAATGGATCATCTGGTTCTGGTCGGCCCAGCCGGTATGGGCGACAAAGGCCGAGGCGATGGTGAAGACCGCGAGCACCCAGGCGGCGATGCGGGTCTGAAAGCCAACGAGCACGGCAAGGCCGCCGAGCAATTCGATCAGGCCGACGACAATGGCCGTTACGGTCGGCACCGGCAGGCCCATGGCGCCGAAATAGCCGGCGGTGCCCGAAATGGCGGTGAGCTTGCCGAAGCCGGAAAGCAGGAAGATGGCGGCGAGCAGGATGCGGCCGAGCAGGATGGTGGTGGAACTGTTGGACGCGATGCCGGCGCCGGCAGCGGAAGTGTTGATGGACATGGTGGCTCTCCGAAAAGGGTTGATGTCCCGTCAGATAGACCAAGCCGACTGTTCACCAAAGCCGCCAGTCCGGCGACACATTGTTCACAGGACGTACATTTCGGGATCGTTCGACCGACGCAAAATTCTTGTCGCGGCCAGCAGCGGCGGGAGCAAATTGTCCCGCCACAAATTCGGATTTCTAGTTGACGCAATCCCCAAGAAGAGGGCTGCGCGCTTCCCGAGGAAACGCAAGGCACTTTCCCTGGAATGGCTTAACCCGGATGCGTCATGTCCTCCGGCCGCACCAGCCGGTCGTAGTCTGCCTCGCTGACCAGCCCAGTGGCCAGTGCTTCCTCGCGCAAGGTGGTGCCCTTCTTGTGCGCGGTCTTGGCGATCTTGGCGGCATTGTCGTACCCGATCGTCGGCGCCAGCGCGGTCACCAGCATCAGCGAGCGGTCGAGCGCGGCTTTGATGTTGTCTTCGCGAGCCTCGATGCCGACGACGCAATTGTCGGTGAAGGAGATCGAGGCGTCGGCCAACAACTGCACCGACTGCAGGAAGTTGTAGGCCATCAGCGGGTTGTAGACGTTGAGCTCGAAATGGCCCTGGCTGCCGGCGAAGGTCAGCGAGGCGTTGTTGCCGAACACCTGCACGCAGACCTGCGTCAGAGCCTCGCATTGGGTCGGGTTGACCTTGCCCGGCATGATCGAGGAACCCGGCTCGTTTTCCGGCAGCGACAGTTCGCCGAGGCCCGAGCGCGGGCCGGAGCCGAGGAAGCGGATGTCGTTGGCGATCTTGAAGAGGGCGGCGGCCGCCGCGTTGATGGCGCCATGCGAGAACACCATGGAATCGTGCGCGGCGAGCGCCTCGAACTTGTTCGGCGCGGTGACGAAGGCAATGCTGGTAATGTCGGCGATGCGCGCCGCCACCTTTTCCGCAAAGCCGACCGGCGCGTTGAGGCCGGTGCCGACGGCGGTGCCGCCCTGCGCCAGTTCCTGCAGGCCGGGCAGCGTCATCTCGATGCGCTTGATCGAAGAGGCCACCTGCGCGGCGTAGCCGGAAAATTCCTGGCCCAGCGTGAGGGGTGTCGCGTCCTGCGTATGGGTGCGGCCGATCTTGATGATGTGGGCGAAGGCCTTCGTCTTGACCTCGAGCGCAGCGTGCAGATGCTTCAGCGCCGGCAGCAGATCGTGCACGATGCGCTCGGCGCACGCGATGTGCATGGCTGTCGGGTAGGTGTCGTTCGACGACTGGCTCATATTGACGTGGTCGTTAGGGTGCACCGGCTTCTTCGAGCCCATGACGCCGCCCAGAAGTTCGATGGCCCGGTTGGAGATCACCTCGTTGGCGTTCATGTTGGACTGCGTGCCCGAGCCGGTCTGCCAGACGACCAGCGGGAAATGATCGTTCAGCTTGCCGTCGATCACCTCTTGCGCCGCCTCGATGATCGCCTTGCCGACTGCCGGATCGAGCCGCTTCAACTCCATATTGGCTTCCGCCGCCGCTCGCTTGACGATGCCGAGCGCACGCACGATCGAGGCCGGCTGCTTTTCCCAGCCTATCCTGAAATTGCCGAGGGAACGCTGCGCCTGCGCGCCCCAGTAACGGTCGGCGGCAACCTCGATGGGGCCGAACGTGTCGGTTTCGGTTCTGGTCCTGGCAGCGGTCACTTGTCTCTCCGACGATCGAATTCGGCAACGGCGTATCGCGTTGCACAATGGCCTTCAAGCAGAGATTGCGGCCGGCAGGCAGTAAATCGGTTGAAGCAGTAGCGCCGCCCTTCGGAATCCTGCACCCTCCACTTTCGTGTGAAGGAAATTGCTCCTCAGTGCGGCTTGATCCCATAAAGTGGACGGAAACTTGCGGATTTAGCTCGATGAGATCATGTCGAGCTGGCGGATTGCTCTACGCAAACTTCCCCCAGGATCAGCAATGCGCAATTCACGTCTACCTACGAGCGACGCTGCCACACAAACTACCATCCGTGCCGGCGTCTCACTGGCAACAGCAGCGATGAGGTAGCTTATGCACTTGTCCTTCTGTTCAGTTTCCGTCCAAAATCCGGCATCGCATCCGGATCGAGCTTCGGATCGCGAAGCCGAGAATTTCAAGTCCACCCTGGGAGCGCCTCCACATGGCCTCGGAGTTTTCCAAGATGCATGGCGGCAAGGTCGAAGCCGTCTCCACGTCGCAAGTGACGCTCTTTGTCCTCCGTATTTTGCTGAAACGCGCCTGATCGCGGACCGTCAGCTCGGAACCTTTTTCCTCCAACGGCGCAGCTTTGTCCTGAGATAGGATCTATAGCCGAACGGAAGTGTTCGCCGTCCGGAAGGCGTGCTTGTCCGCGCCTCCAGACGCTGGCGCACGACGCTCATCAGTCTGCAGAACGCGGGTGTTTCCAATGATTGCACCCGTTTGACGAGATTGTCGGGCAATGGCTTTGAGCGCCAGTCGAAATAAGCCTCGTAGTCTTGCGGCGTTGCTATCAGGCGCTGGAGATAGGCTGCAAGATCGCTGGCGCTGGCGAAGGCACTGGCGTCAATAAAGGAGTGCTCCGGAACGAACTCGTCCACATTGGGAGCGCCAAGGTAGATCGGCACCGTGCCCGCCATGAACGCGTCATAGATTTTCTCGGTGACATAGTCGGCCTCGATCGAGTTCTCCATGGCCAGGCAGAATTTGTGCCGCGCAATGGTTTCGATCTTGGTCTTCGAGCCCAGATCGGGGCCAGAGACCGATCGGTTGTTGCGATATCGGCCATAAGAATCGATCTTGATGTGGCGCGCCAGTTCGTTCGCCAGATCGACACGGCCGCTATAATTCAGGCCGGCCGACTGGAAGAGTGCGACCGGCGCTTCTTCCGTTTTCGGCACGATTGGTCTGGCCAGCGCATCTTTCCACCACACCGCACGCGGAAGGTAGGGTACCCAGACATCGGACCGGGATTCATGCGTCATGATGATATCGAAGTGCCGCATGATTTTGGGGTCGGCAAGTCGCTTGTAGTTTTGGCCGCATTCCATCGACCAGGCGACCCAATATTGACCAGGGTATTTGTAGGCATCGCCAACTTCGCGAAAGTTCGGAATATGGAAGACGACTGCCGCGGCCTCGGAAATCCGTCGTTTGTCCAGTGTCCACCGCCCGGGCATTTCGCACTGTATCGACGCGATATCGACGGGTTTGCTGAAGAACGTTGTGTAGAAGAGGATCAGTGGATTGATAGACGGCATGGCACCACGAATGTCTGAAGCATTGCTCAATCTGCAGACAGACGCGGTATCGGAAGTTTGGTCAAGTGCTCCGCTTGTTCGAGGCCGAGGGCCATCCAAACGGTCACCCCGCCGTATACCCGCCATCGATCGCGAAAATGCCGCCGCTGGTCCACGCCGCCTCATCGCTGGCGAGATAGACGGCGATGCCGGCAAGATCGCTGGTCTGGCCGATGCGGCCGAGCGGGTAGCTGCGCTCGACATAGGTTTTCAGCTCGGCTTGCGCTGCCGCCGGCAGGTTGTCGATCGACTTGCGCCGCATGGCGGTGTCGACCGTGCCGGGCGCAATCGCATTGACCCTGATGCCGCGCGGACCAAGCTCGAAGGCCAGCGACTTGGTCAGCGAATTCAGCGCGCCCTTGGACAAGGAATACAGGCTCGACGGCCGCTTCGGGATCATCTTGTCGGCGAAGTAGGACGAGATGTTGATGACGGAGGCGTTGGCGCCGAGATGCGGCAGCAGCCGCTGGGTAAGGAAGAACGCCGCCGTCACATTGAGCGCGAAGGATTGCTGGAAGAGGTGCTCGGTGACGGTCTCGAACGGCACCAGATAGGCGACGCCGGCATTGTTGACGAGGATGTCGAGTGGGCCGGTTGCTTTCGCGCGATCGACCACGGCATCGATGCCGGAAGAGGTCGAGAGATCGGCCGACTGGGTGCCGACGTTGCCCTCCGCCGCAAGTGTCTCGCGGGCGGTCTCGAGCTTGCTGGTGTCGCGACCGACGATCAGCACGTCGGCGCCCTCGCGCAAGAAAGCTTCCGATATCGCCAGGCCGATGCCGTCCGAGCCGCCGGTCACCAATGCTCGTTTGCCAGAAAGTCTCATTGAAGGCCAAGTCGCATCGAATGCTCTCGCTGTTGCCCGCGTCACGAAGGCAATGCCGATCGGCGAGGGCGGTCAAGCCGCCGGCCTATCGCTCAGTATGAACTTCGGTTGGCCGCGTGCCGATCCGGTTACCGCAGCAGCGACTGCGACGTCGGCGTCAGGCGCAAGGTTTCGGTCCGCCAGGTCACATCGGCCGCTTGCCATTGGGGCGAAGCGGCAACTGCGGCTTCGTAACTGGCATGCGCCTCGGGACTGTTGAAACCCGTCACCGCAATAAAGACGTTTTCGCTCAAGCGCACCGGCAGGCGGGGAAAGCTGTTTTCGGCGTGCTCGGTGATGAAGGCGCCAAGCAACCGTCCGCCGACGCCGATAAGGACCGGAACGGCATCCGTTTCGAAATTGCCGGCGAAATCGGCTTCGGAGCCAGACCGCAGATGATGAATCTGGATGGCAACGATAGCGGTCAAGCGATTGTCTGCGCTCAGCTTTCCATCCGGCGGCATGGCGCCTCGCTGCGCGCCTGACAGATCGAAGCCGGCGCCTGGCCATGCCGGCTTCAAGAGCAGCACATCGTCGGAATCGATCATCGTCTCATTGGCGGCGTCGCGGTGCGCCGTCCACACCGGCCCGTCATAGAAGGCGGTGAGCGCCTGCTTCCGCGCTTCCATGCCCTCGAAGCCGCGCAGCCAGACGAATATGTCGGGGCGGTCGAGGTCGCGGAACTGTCCGATGATGGTCATGCCGGCGTGTTCCTGGCCTTCGATGAACCGACTGTCGAAGATGTCGATCAGCGTCTCGCGCCGGCCCGGCTTCAGCGTGTACTGCCGCAACTCGACGACAGGCGAAGCGAGCGGTTTTGCCGTTGCAGGCGCATTCAGGGGTACGGTCATTGTGTCGTCTCCAAAAAACAGGATGATCATCCGGTTTATAAAACAGATCGGTTGTCCTGTTTTGTCAATCTGCTATCGTTGGCAAATGTCAGCAGAGATTGCTCGGGCTCCGAAAGGGCCGCCGCGAAAACGCACCAACGATCCCGAAGGGCTGCGCAACAAGGTGCTCGATGTCGCCGAAGCGTCGTTCCAGGCGCGTGGCTATCATGCATCCGCTCTTGGCGAGTTGATGACGACCGCAGGCGTCAGCGGCGGCGCGCTGCATCATCATTTCCCGACGAAGAAGGCGCTCGCTCTGGCGGTGATCGAGGAGCGCGTGGCAGCGGCCCTCGATGAAACCTGGATCAACCCTGTACGGGCGGCAGGCTCGGCGCGCGAAGGCGTGCGCGCGGTATTCGAGGCGGTGGCGACCGAGCTTGAGCAGCAAGGCTTCGTGCGCGGCTGTCCGCTCAACAATCTGGCGCATGAACTGTCGCTCGCTGACCCGGATTTCCGCGCCGCTCTGGACGATATCTTTGCCGGATGGCGTCAGGCGGTTGCCGACAAGGTGCGAGCCGACCAGCAGTCGGGGAGGGAGCAGGGCACCGACCCCGAGCGCTTTGCGGCACTCGCCATCGCCGCCTATTCCGGCGCCATGTCGATGGCCAAGACGGCACAGGATGCCAGCGTGCTGCGCGATTGCCTGGCCGAACTTCAGGGCAGCTCAACGTCGCCATTCCCGAGCAGAGCGAAGCGGCGTAGCAGGATCCTGCTGCGGCCGGGAACACCTTGAGGCCGGAACTGCGCTGTTCTAGTTGGAAAGCGGCTTGATCGTCTCGTAACCGTTCACCGATTCCGCGCTGGTCCCTTCGTCGTAGCGCCGGGCGAGGGACGCTTGCAGATCGGGCGCATAAAGCGCGGTAAATGTGTCCAGCGTTTCGCCGGCGCCGTTCTTGAAGGTCTCCGTGACGGCCAGCACGTTGTATTTGCAGCCGCCGACACTGAACGTCTCCTTGCCCTTGACGACCAGGCTCAGCGTCTTGGTGCTCTTCGGCTGCTTGTTCGGCGACAGCTCGACGAATTCGATCGTGCTCTTGGCTCCCGTCTTCAGCGGAAACAGTTTTCGCAGATCGGAAAACGGGATCGTCGCCACCCGTCCGGTATCGCTGTCGCGAAACACTTCGACCAGGCCGGCAAACAGGAACTGTGTCTGCGGCGATTGCGATTCGTAGGTGTTGGCGACGGACACCATGCCGCCGGCCACCGGCCGAAACTCGCTGCGGACGCCAGGCATTTCCAGAACGAAGCCGGCCTTTGCCGATTTTGCGTCGACACAATCGGCGGCATGCACCGCAGCCGCCGGCAGCAACCCAGCCAGCACCACGCCTATCGAAACGGCTCTCATGAAATCCCCCTGTGCTTGTATTTGCCGCGCGCCAGCATGACCCAAGAAATGCCAGAGCCAGTGTACCGTGTCGACCTGCCATTCCTGGCAACTGGACGGTGGGGCGCCGGCTGTGCTGAATTTCAGGTCATGAATCGCAAGCTCGTCCTCTCCCGTCGCAATTTCCTCGCACAGGCAGCCGGCCTTGCCATGGCTGGCATGCTGCCGCGCGCCGCGCTTGGCCAGACCGGCAAGCGCATCCAGCCCATCGACGCCACCTTTCTGTTCATCGCCGATGTCCATGCCTGCCGCATGTCGAGCGGCCTCAGCCCCAACTGCCTGGAGGAAGGCAAGACCGATGCCGCGCTGTTGCGCAATGTCGCTGTCCTCAATGGCTTGGCCGGCCGGCAATGGCCAGTCGAGATCGATGGCGTTGCAACCCGCCTGCGTTCGGCCGGCAGCCGCATCGATGCGCCGCTCGGCCTCGTTGTCGGCGGCGACATCACCGACGATGGCGGCGGCCAGATCACCGAGCCCAGCGAAGGCACGCAACTGTTGCAGTTCAGCCAGCGCTATCAACAGGGCGTCGGTCCCGATCGCGTGCACATGCCGGTCTATGTCGGCCTCGGCAATCACGATCTCGACCAGAACGGCTCGCCGCCCCATGTCGACTGGTACCGGCGTGAATTGCGCGACTATGTCGAGATCAACCACCGCCCCGGCGTGTTCTTCAAGCCGCCGGTGCCGGCCACCGAATACGATGTCGACACCGACTGCTATTCCTGGGACTGGGGCGGCCTGCATCTCGTCCAGACCCACCGCTTTGCCGGCGACACCGGCCATGGCGCGGTGAGCAGCCTGCCGTGGCTGAAGCAGGATCTGGCGACCTACGCGGCGGATGGCCGTCCCGTCATCCTGTTCCAGCACTATGGCTGGGACACTTTCTCGGTCGAGCGCTGGGACCCGGCCAAGCGCACCTATGACGATGACGGCGCAGGCGCGCCGCATTGGTGGAGCGAGGCCGACCGCCAGGCGCTGCTGGCGGCGCTGAAGGGCTACAATGTCATCGCCATCTTCCATGGCCATCAGCACGAAGTGCCGATGATCTACAAGAGCGATGGCCTCGACCTGTTCAAGCCGAAGGCCGCCTATATGGGCGGCTTCGCGCTGGTGAGGGTAACCGGGGACTGCATGGACGTAGTGCTGGGCGAGGCGGCCGGCGACCACGGCGAGGTCAAGTTCACCAGCGCCTTCAGCAAGAGTCTCAGCCTCTGACAAGAAAAAGGCGGCCTTGAGCCGCCTTCCTCATTGCTGCAAGATCGAATCAGAGCGCCTTTTTGATCTTGTCCTTCACGTCGCCATAGACCTTCTGCACCTTGCCGGCGGTCTTGTCTGCAGTGCCTTCGGCCTGGGTCTGCCTGTTGCCGGTCGCCTTGCCGCCGGCCTCCTTGACCGAGCCCTTGACCTGCTTGGCCACGCCGGCAACCTGATCCTTGTTCACCATCTTTGCATCTCCTGGGATTCCGGGGATTCATTCGCAGGAGGCAAACGGGCCGGCTTGGCTTAGGTTCCCTGGGCGGCGATCATCGTCGCATCTGGTCGCTTATATGGTCGCCGAAACGCTTTGCCGCGTCGTATCGTGTGACTAGTGTGACGAAATTTTGGGGAGACCGCCTTGGCTGAATTTATGCTCATCATCGCCAACAAGTGCTTTTCGTCCTGGTCGCTGAGGCCATGGGTGGCGATGAAGCATCTGGAGATCCCGTTCGAGGAAGGTTTCGTGCGCCTGCGCACGCCCGAGACTTTTGCCGCTCTGGCGAAAGTCTCGCCCACCGGCCTTGTGCCAGTGTTGAATCACAATGGCAGGATTGTCTGGGAAACCCTTGCCATCCTTGAATATCTGGCCGACCTGTTTCCGGAGAAAAAACTTTGGCCGCAGGATATCGGCGCCCGCGCCTTGGCTCGCTCGGTGGCGACCGAGATGCATTCCGGCTTTCGCGAGGTGCGCTATGGCTGGCCGATGAATTTGCGCCGGCCGAAGGGCCACAAGCCGCTCGACGCCGAAGGCGAAATGCAGCGCGCGCGCATCGAAACGATCTGGCGCCAGTGCCGGGAACAATACGGCAAAGGCGGCCCCTTCCTGTTCGGTCATTTCACCGCGGCCGATGCCATGTATGCACCTGTCGTCACCCGCTTCGACACCTATGGCGGCAAGCTCGCGCCCGACACGCGCGCCTACGTCGACGCCGTGTTGGCAACGCCGGCGATGCGGCACTGATATGCGGAAGCAGCGAAGGAGACTTGGCCGGAACCCGGCCCGGACGAATAGGACCACTAATGACATCACGGTGAGTGACCGATGGCCAGCAATGATGGACCGCGTGAGACTACCGCGCCAACAATCTTCCACTGCCGGCTGATCCCGCCTCGGCCGGACTTCGCCTTCACCCTGACGGAGGAGGAGAGGGAGTTGATGGGCCGGCATGCCGACTATCTGCGCGGCAAGCTTGCCGAGGGCACCATGATCCTGGCCGGGCCGGTCGCCGACCCGGCCGGTCCTTGGGGTCTGCTGATCCTGCGTGTCGGCAGCGAAGCCGAGGCAAGAGCGGTCACCGACGGCGATCCGGTGTCGAGCTCCGGCCGCGGTTTCCACTACGAGATCCTGCCGCTGATCAGCGCGATCCTGTAGGCCGCCAGCGTGAGTTTAAGGAAAGTGTGAAACGGTTTTCCCCTGGGAATTGCGTCAGACAAGGGCACTTACAAGAACGCCTCTCGCACCGTTTAATGTGCGGGAGGCGTTCTTTTGCCAGCATTACCGAGATTGCTCTCTGAATTGCTGACACCACGGAAATGCGCCGGCTTGCGATTGGTTCCGGGGCGTGGAATATTTTTTGGAACGCCTTGAGCTCCGCCACCTCGTCAGTTGAGGCTTATGCCTCAGGCACCCTCAGGTTGAATTTGGGCTCCGGCCAAACCAGAAATTGACTCGGCGCTAAAAGAAGTCTATAAGAAACATGTCGATATTTGTTTGACCGACTTTTGTTATCCGCGCATGATGCGCGCCTTTGACGAACTTCCCCATCAAAAATCGAGACAAAACGCTGTTGTGCAGTCGCACGATGGTGAACGAATATTTGCCAGGGAAAGGGTTCTTCATGGCCACCGGCACAGTGAAATGGTTCAACGCCACCAAAGGTTTTGGTTTTATTCAGCCTGACGACGGCTCCGCCGACGTTTTTGTCCACATCTCGGCCGTAGAGCGCGCCGGCATGCGTGACATCGTCGAGGGCCAGAAGCTCGGCTACGAGATGACCCGCGACAACAAGTCGGGCAAGATGTCCGCCGACCAGTTGAAGGCGGCCTGATAAGGAATTCGGCCTTCCGGTGACCACGGATGTACTGGCACCGATGAAAGGCTGAAAGGAGCGCCTTGCGCATCCAACTGGATGCGCGGCGCTTTCATGGAAGGTCAGGCGGTGCCTGGCCTTTTTCATTTTGTGCGTCATGCCGCTAAAAGTGCGCCGCACGCCGGCCGGAACGTGCTAAGGGACGATCCAGCAATCTGAACCGCCCATACTGCCCCGCTGCCGTATTGCTTTGGTCGTAATCGAAGACCGCTCTCGCTCTATCGGCACCAGGCTCCCGACAGGAGAAAGTTTTGACCACTCAATCCAAGACTGCCGACCAGGCCGGCTCGCTGTTCAGCAAGACGCAAACCCAGTCGATGTCACTCAACCGCATCCTGTCCGAGCGTGATGCCGTCAGCGAGGCGCGCGAAGCCAAGACCGCGCGCTTGCGCGAACTGCGCAAGGAAAAGGAAGCCGACGACATGGCAGCGGCCGCAGTCCTTGCGGCGCTGCCGAAGCGGGCAGGCAAACGCTGATGGCCACCAAGCGCGTACCGCCGACGCCGATCGATGCCGATGCGACCATCGCGTCCATGGTCCCGGGCCTGGACAAGCCGGTCGAATATGTCCGCCGTGTGCTGGAAAAGCTCGAGCGCTGCAAGCGCGCGCATGGCGATGCCCAGGTGCGCGTCGGCGTGCGCGGCCGTGCCGAAGCTCCGAACTATCTGGTCGAATATGTCCGCGAGGACAAAAAGACCCAGGAGCGCGTGACCTACCAGGATGCCGCCTATAGCGGCAGCACGCATCGCGAACTGGCGGCGCACCACATTGCCGAGGCGAGGAACTGGTCGCCCGAGGAAATGAACATCACAGCGGTCTCGGCGCTGATCGGCCGCTTGCGCAATCCGCGCGCACCATCATCCCGCTTTTCCGACGAGGACTGACATGGCCATAAAGTTTTCCACCAAGGACCAGCCGGCAGCGCCGGCTGCTGCCACTGCAAAGCAGGCCAAGCCCGCTGCCGCGCCGAAGGCCGCCGAACCGTCGGCGACCGATCTGTTCGAGGCGCCAGCCGCCACGCCCAAGGGCAAGGCAGGCAAGAAGAAATAGCGCCTTGCCGCACCAAGCCGATCGCAATCTCGCAGCGCCTGGGCTGGTCGCGTTGGCCGCCAGGGATATCCGGTCGTCAAAACAGGACGACCAGCCGGTTTTCGATTGCCAGAGCTGCGGCGCCTGCTGTTCCTACTCGGCCGAATGGCCGCGCTTCTCGACCGAGGACGATGCGCAACTTGACCGCATTCCGGAAAAGTTCGTGTCCGCCGACCTGTCCGGCATGCGCTGCGAGGGCGTGCGCTGTTCGGCGCTTACGGGCGAGATCGGCAAGCGCACGGCCTGCGGCATCTACGAGATCCGCCCGGACGTCTGCCACGCCTGCATGCCTGGCGGCGACGATTGCCTGATGGCGCGCAAGGCGCACGGGATGCCAACGATCTAGCCGACGCCCACCTTGCCTCATCCCACATCCCCCGATAGCTTCCACCACGGGCAGGGCGTTGGAGGAACCATGAGCATCGAATTCCTGTTGACGTCGCTGATCGTCGTGGCTTCGCCCGGCACCGGCGTTCTCTACACGCTGAGCGCCGGGCTTTCGCGAGGCGCGCGCGCCTCGATCACTGCTGCATTCGGCTGCACGCTTGGCATCATCCCGCATATGGCCGCCGCCATCACCGGCCTGGCGGCGCTGCTGCACACAAGTGCTGTCGCCTTCGAGACGCTGAAATATCTCGGCGTCGCCTATCTCCTCTACATGGCCTGGAACACGCTGAACGAGAAGGGCGGCCTGAGCGTCGATGAAAACGCGGCACCCCGCTCGGCAGCCAAGGTCATCACCTCCGGTATCCTGATCAACATCCTGAACCCGAAGCTGTCGATCTTCTTCTTTGCCTTCCTGCCGCAATTCGTCAGCACGACCGAACCGAACGCATTTGCCAAGATGCTCGAACTCTCGAGCGTCTTCATGCTGCTGACCTTCGTCGTCTTCGTCGCTTACGGCATCTTTGCCGCCTCGATCCGCAGCCATGTCGTGTCGCGGCCGATGGTGCTGACCTGGATGCGCCGCACCTTCGCCGGCGCCTTTGTCATGCTTGGGGCCAAGCTGGCGCTTGCTGATCGATAGAACAGGATCTGGCAGGCATCGGCCTACTCTTCGTCGGTTCCGGATCCGGTCCGGATGCCTAGACGCCAGGCGGAGGGCGGAAGGCCGATCATCTTC
Organism: Mesorhizobium sp. M0626; assembly: GCF_040320665.1. NCBI lineage: Bacteria > Pseudomonadati > Pseudomonadota > Alphaproteobacteria > Hyphomicrobiales > Phyllobacteriaceae > Mesorhizobium > Mesorhizobium sp. M0626. Next base: position 100,360 of record NZ_JAMYQD010000010.1, read on the forward strand.
TTGAAGGCGCGGCTGAACGCTGCCTCGGATTCGTATCCTATTTCAGCGGCGATGCTGGCCATGTTGCTGGAGCCGGCGCTGAGCAGCTCCGAGGCGATCTGCATGCGCCATTTGGCGAGATAATGCATTGGCGGCATGCCGACCAGCCTGGTGAAGCGTTCGGCGAGCACGCTGCGCGACAGCGCGGAGTCCTTCGCCAGCGCCTCCACCGTCCAGTTATGCGCCGGCCGGTCGTGGATCAGCGCCAGTGCCCTCGCCAGGTGCGGATCGCGCAGGCCAGCCAGCCATCCCGTGGTTTGTGGCGGCAGCGATTCCAAGTAACGGCGCAACACGTCGACAAACATCAGTTCGCTCAGTTTGGTGAGCACCGTTTCACTGCCTGCGCGCTTTTGCGCCACCTCCGTGACAGCCAGGTTGATGAACTGGCTGAGCCAGCCGCCATCGCCTTTGGCAGCTCCGGCCTTGATCACCGGCGGCAAAGCCTCGAGCAGTGGATTGAAAGGCTGTGCATCACAGGCGAGATAGCCGCAAACCAGCCTGGCCGAGGTCGCGCCGTCGCCGGCGCAGTTGATGTAAAACGGCATCCGGCCGGCTGTTGCGATGTCGAGAACGTCGGCTGTCGGCGGATCGGCGCGCAGCGCCGGATTGCTGGACATAATATGCGGGTCGCTCCTGGTGAAGACGACGACTTCGCCGGCCTCCAGCGCGATCGCTTCCTGGCCGACGATGCGCGCGAAGCAGCGACCGGCCGTTACCACATGGTAGGAGATCAGATGGTCCGCACCGGGCAGGATCTTCGGCAGGATGGACGATGGCGCCGGCGAGCAGACGGCCCACGGCTCGTGGCCCTCAATGTCAAAAAACGTCGCGCCGGTAAGGCGTACCGTCCTCAACAGGTCAGACAGAGCATCCCCGGCCATTCCGTTTCGTCCCGCACCCGGCTAGCCGGTCAGCCATCCCTTTCGAGTTCCGGACGCGCTGTCAAGCGAGGCGGACGCCGTATCATTCAGTTCGCGGCCAGAACTCCTAAACCTGCACCGGTGCTCAAGCGCTGCCGAGAGAGGGCGCTGAGTGCTGTCGAAACCAACCAGGGACAAATGTCATGACGGTACATAAGGGCGGGTGTTTTTGCGGCGCCGTGGAAATCGAAGTGCACGGAGCCGCCGAGGCAATGGGCTATTGCCATTGCGGTTCGTGTCGATCGTGGTCGGCGTCTCCCGTGAACGCCTTCACGCTGTGGAAGCCTCAGAACGTCAAGGTCACCAGGGGCGCGGAGTTCCTGTCCGGGTTCGAGAAGACCGAAATGAGCGATCGCCAGTTCTGCACGAAATGCGGTGGTCATCTGATGACCGTTCATCCGCCGCTCGGCCTGGTCGATGTCTATGCGGCAACGATACCAGGCGTGAAATTCACGCCTGGGGTTCACGTCAACTACGCTGAGACCGTGCTGCCGATGAAAGACGGGCTGCCCAAGCTCAGGGACTTTCCGGCTGAGCTCGGCGGCTCCGGCATCGCGGTGCCGGAATAAGGGCCCGGCCACTGCTCGCCATTTTTGACAACGACAATTCAAGACAGGAGATTGTTCATGGAAATCGCAACATTTCGCGCCACGCAGGAGCCGATCAAGGATCTCTATCGCAGGGATGCGAAGGCCGCGTTCCTCACCTTGAAGGCCAAAGGCGTCGCCGACGCGTCCACCGTCACCTGCCAGGTCGAGACCGGACGCGGGCTGGCGCTTGCCGGCATCCATCCGATGGCCGGGGGCAGCGGCCAGGAACTGTGCTCCGGCGACATGCTGCTGGAGGCGCTGATCGCATGCGCCGGTGTCTCGATGCGCGCGGCGGCGGCCGTGCTCGAAATTCCGATCAGGTCCGCCGAAGTTTCCGCGGAAGGTGACGTCGATCTTCGCGGCACGCTCGGCGTGACTGCGGGTGTTCCAGTCGGCTTCAAGGAAATCCGCTTGCGGTTCGACATCGACACCGACGCTCCCCAAAGTCAGCTCGACCAACTGCTCGAACTCACGGATCGCTATTGCGTGATCTTCCAGACCATCCAGAACAGTCCCAGCACCACGGTGAAGCTGCACCGCGTCATCCAGTGACCAGAAAACCGGCCCGGAAACTCGACTTGAGCGAGATTCCGGGCTGGGAACGGGAGTGCCGGGCAACGCTTCTATCCTTTGACGTAACCCATCGCCTCGACGATCAGCTCGTCCGCGACACGCATCAGGTTGACGCCGCGGATGGAGTTGCCGTCGGCCATGAAGTAGCGCCAGCGGATCGTCGCCCGTTCACCGGCGACGAAGGTTTCCTCGAGGTCGAAGCGCGTGCCGGGCTGGGTGGCGATCGCCGACCATAGGTCAATGCACGCCTCTTTGCCGGCATGGCGGGCGCCGTCCGGCGCCGGCACGGTGTTTTCGATAACGCAATCCTGCGCCACCAACTCGGCAAGCGCGGACGGATCGTGCAGCTGGAACACATCGTTGAAGCGATGCATGATCTCGGCCGTCTGCCGGGACAAATCATTCCCGGCTGCGTCCATGATAAGCTCCTGTTTCATCATATTCTCCCGGTTTCATTGATCTTTGACGGCTTTGACCAGCACGGCCTTTAGGGTGATCTGAGGCACGCCGGCCAAGGCGCGCGAGACGAGGCAAGTCGCCTTGGCCGACTGCGCCAGGCGTTCGAACTCGTCTTCGGCGAGATCCGTGACCTCCGCCTCCGTTTCGAGCTCGATGCGGGTGATCGTCGGCCCGGCGGCGGTCGCGCCGAGATGCACCTTGGCGACGGTGCGGATGGTGCGGGCGACGTGGCCTTCCTGGCCGAGGATGAAGGTCAGCGCCATCGAGAAGCAGCCGGCATGTGCTGCCCCGATCAGCTCTTCGGGATTGGTGCCCGGACCGTTCTCGAACCGCGACGGAAAGGAATAGGCGCCTTCGAAGACGCCGCTGCCAAGCCGCAGACGGCCGCCGCCTTCCTTCAGCGTGCCTTGCCATTCTGCGGAAGCTTCACGGATGGTCATGGTCGTTCTCCTGGTTCGGGGTTGAAAAGCGGGCAATTGGGTCAGGCGCAGTCGATGACAACCTTCCCGAACACGTCGCCCTGCTGGAAGTGGCGGTACGCTTCGGGGGCTTCGGCAAAGGGGAAGACCCTGTCGACAACGGGCTTGAGGCGATGCTGCGACACGGCGCGCAGCATGGCCTCGAGATTGCTGCGGCTGCCGACGAACAGGCGGCTGATGGTGGCGAGGCTGCGCTGATAAAGCGCTGCCGGCATCTCGATCGATCTGCCACTGGCGTCCTGCAGCGTCAGCAGCACGATGTGTCCATAAAGCGTGCTGGCAATCAGCGACTGCGCGAAGGTGGCCGGGCCGCCGGTTTCGACGACGAGGTCGATGCCGCCTGTCTGCTCGCGCGCCCAGCCGCCCCATTCCGGTATGTCGGTGCTGGAGACAACGAGGTCGGCGCCCAGCGCCCGCAGCCTGTCGGCCTTCTCCGCGCGCGATGTGATGGCGACAACCCGGCAGCCGAGCAACTTGGCGAACTGCAGAGCAAACAGCGAAACGCCACCCGAACCGATGGTGAGAACCCATTGACCAGGCTTCGGAATCCGGGTCCCGGTCACCGCGTTCCAGGCCGTCACGCCGGCGCAGGTCAGCGTCGCCGCTTCGTGCCAGCTCAGATGATCGGGCAGTCGCGCCGCCCATTGTTCGTCGAGCACGGCAAACTCAGTCAGCATGCCGTCAAGCGTACAGCCGAGCTGGTCGATCAGACCGGCATTGATGCGGCCATCGATCCAGCGGGCGAAGTAGCTGCCGGTGACGCGGTCGCCGACGGCAAAACGGGTGACGGCATCGCCGATTGCGACGACGTCACCGGCTCCGTCGCTCAGCGGCACGATGCCTTGCCGCGCCGGCAAGGGATAGGTGCCGCCAAGGATCATCGTGTCGCGCCGATTGAGCGAGGCGGCGCGGACTCGCACCACGATCTCATGCGGTTTCGGTTCCGTCCGCGCCTCGTCGCGCATCGCCAGGGATTCGGTTCCACCAAACCCTTCGAGACGGTAGCTGCGCATGTCACTCTCCTTAATAGTATATAGACTGATCCACATATTATATAGACCGATTGTCATATTCTTGGCAAGGCCTATAATGCGTCACTGCTGACAGAGGTTGACATGGCCAACGACACCCGCACCCGCATACTCGAGACCACAGGCCTGTTGCTCAGGCAGCGCGGTTATCACGGCACCTCGCTCAACGACATTCTGGGCGCCAGCGGGGCGCCGCGCGGCTCGCTCTATTTTCATTTCCCAGGCGGCAAGGACCAACTGGTCATCGAGGTGACGCGCAACAGCGTTGCCGACGTCACGAAAAGGCTGGGCGAAGCACTGGCAGCCGAGAGCGATCCTGCAGTGGCCGTCCATCACATCTACCAGTCGGTCGGGCGCATGCTGGAGGACAATGATTTTTCGCTGGGTTGCCCCATCGCGCCGGTGGTGCTGGATTCACCCACCGATGTGCCGGAACTGGCGGAACTCTGCCGATCGGCTTTCGAGCAATGGATCGGCTTGCTGCGACAGGCCTTTGTCAGGGCAGGAGTGCCCGAACGCCGGGCGCATGCCCTGGCACTGCTGGTCGAATCCTCGCTGGAAGGGCTGATGGTGATTGCGAGGGCCACCCGCGATCGTGGCCCGGTGCTGGTGGTGGCCGACGAGGTGGCGGCGCTTGTCGAGCAGGCGGTGCTTGCAGGCAAGGTTGCGCGGCAGGCGGACAGCGCCGCCTAACCATCCGCTTTCCAAAACAAAAAGGGCGCCTCTCGGCGCCCTTTCCGTATGCATAAGCCGGATAGCTTGGATTAGAAATCCATGCCGCCCATGCCGCCCATGCCGCCGCCGCCCATGCCGCCAGGCATGCCGCCGCCAGCAGACTCCTTCTTGGGAGCCTCCGCGATCATGGCTTCGGTGGTGACGAGCAGGCCGGCGACCGAAGCCGCGTCCTGGAGAGCGGTGCGAACGACCTTGACCGGGTCGACGATGCCCATGGCGATCATGTCGCCATACTCGCCGGTCTGGGCGTTGTAGCCGTAGGTCGCGCCCTTGTTGTCGAGGATCTTGCCGGCGACGATCGAAGCTTCAGCACCTGCGTTCGAAGCGATCTGACGGGCCGGAGCCTGCAGTGCACGACGAACGATGTTGATGCCGGCAGCCTGGTCGGCATTGACGCCGGTGACCTTGATGTTGGCCGAAGCGCGCAGGAGAGCGACGCCGCCGCCTGCAACGATGCCTTCTTCCACGGCCGCACGGGTCGCGTTGAGGGCGTCATCGACGCGGTCCTTCTTTTCCTTGACTTCGACTTCCGTCGCACCGCCGACACGGATCACCGCAACGCCGCCGGCGAGCTTCGCCAGACGTTCCTGCAGCTTCTCCTTGTCGTAGTCCGACGTGGTCTCTTCGATCTGCTGCTTGATCTGGGCAACGCGGCCCTGGATCTCGGCCTTCTTGCCTGCGCCGTCGACGATGGTGGTGTTCTCCTTGGAGATCGACACCTTCTTGGCGCGGCCGAGCATGTTGAGGCCGACATTCTCGAGCTTGATGCCGAGGTCTTCCGAGATGACCTGGCCACCGGTGAGGATGGCGATGTCTTCCAACATGGCCTTGCGGCGGTCACCGAAGCCCGGCGCCTTGACGGCGGCGATCTTCAGGCCGCCGCGCAGCTTGTTGACGACCAGCGTGGCCAGAGCCTCGCCTTCGACGTCTTCCGAGATGATAAGAAGCGGCTTCGAGGTCTGCACGACGGCTTCGAGAACCGGCAGCATGGCCTGGAGGTTGGACAGCTTCTTCTCGTGCAGGAGGATGTAGACGTCCTCGAGCTCGGCAACCATCTTGTCGGCGTTGGTGACGAAGTAGGGCGAGAGATAGCCGCGGTCGAACTGCATGCCTTCGACGACTTCCAGCTCGGTCTCGGCGGTCTTGGCTTCTTCAACCGTGATGACGCCTTCATTGCCGACCTTCTGCATCGCTTCGGCGATCATGGCGCCGACCGACTCGTCGCCATTGGCCGAGATCGTGCCGACCTGGGCAACTTCCTCGGAGGTCTTGATCTTCTTGGCAGCCTTGCCGAGAGCCGCGACGACTTCGGTGACGGCCAGATCGATGCCGCGCTTCAGATCCATCGGGTTCATGCCGGCGGCAACGGCCTTGTGGCCTTCCTGGACGATCGACTGCGCCAGGACGGTCGCGGTCGTGGTGCCGTCGCCGGCGATGTCGTTGGTCTTCGAAGCAACTTCGCGGACCATCTGCGCGCCCATGTTCTCGAACTTGTCTTCAAGCTCGATTTCCTTGGCGACGGTGACGCCGTCCTTGGTGATGCGCGGTGCGCCGAACGACTTGTCGATGACGACGTTGCGGCCCTTGGGGCCGAGCGTGACCTTCACCGCGTCGGCGAGGATGTTGACGCCGCGCAGCATGCGCTCGCGGGCGTCGCGGGAGAATTTTACGTCTTTAGCAGCCATTTTTTAGCTCCTGGCAGGGGGCTTGCGATCAAGCCCGAAATTCAGTTGACGGTGAGGCCGATAATCAGCCGATGATGCCCATAATGTCGGATTCCTTCATGATCAGAAGGTCTTCGCCATTGAGCTTGACTTCGGTGCCCGACCACTTGCCGAACAGGATGCGGTCGCCGGCCTTGACGTCCAGCGGGACCAGCTTGCCGGCTTCGTCGCGAGCGCCGGAGCCGACAGCGATGATCTCGCCTTCCTGCGGCTTTTCCTTTGCCGTATCCGGGATGATGATCCCGCCGGCGGTCTTGGATTCGGATTCGACCCGGCGTACGACCACGCGGTCATGAAGCGGGCGGAACTTCGACTTTGCCATTTTTTCTTCCTCGAATGAGAACGGTGAGAGCTGTTCCTCGATCCGGCGGTGCCGGATGTGCGTTAGCACTCACCTGTGGAGAGTGCTAACGTCGCGCTGAAATAAGCGCGTGGCTTTCGAGAGTCAAGGCGCGCGGTGAGCACAATTGTGCCAATTGGAGCCGTGCCGCGATCCGACGGCAGACCCTATCGGCGCCGCGGCGATTCAAGCACCAGAAGCGGACAGCGTTCAGCCAGCCCATAGGTCCCTGTCGGCGCGAGGCGGACACGGCCGAAAAACCGGCTCGCCTCTTCGACCAGCGTCGCCGCCGGGGCGAAACTGTAGACAGTCTGCGAATTCGCATAGACATCGATGGTGCCGATGACCGGCACCTCCCATCCGGTCGTCGCGGCAAGGGCCTCCCGGTCGGCAAACAGCGCATCGAAGGCATCGAGGATCGCCCGCACCGGAATGGCGCGGTCGGGATCGCTGCCTGCACAAGCCATGGCAATGCGCCATTTGAGTTCGTGGAAGGTCGCGACACCACCGGAAAGCGTCAGCGCCCGGACCTCCTGCAGATCATCCTGTACCTGAGGACTTGCATAGGCGCGCAATGCAGCCCGCCCACCGGACTTCAGCACACGCGCGATCTCGGCAAGCAGCGCCTGCCGTGCAACCGAGGAGTCCAGCGCCGACAGGCAGCCGTCGCCGATCACCGCCCCGGCGCTTTCGTCGCCCAGCGGCAACTCCAGCCAGTTGCCGATCACCGCCTTGCGTGAGGCGGTATCGCCCGGCCAGATGCCCGATATCATGGCAGTGGACTCGTCGATCGCGAGCATGGTCCTTCCGAGGCCGGCAAGCTCCGGCGTGACCCCGAGCAGCACCACATCGACTGATTGCAGGCTAAGTTCGCGCTCATAGGCGGCGACAGCTTCCGGGGGCGGACACAGCGGCGACCCGAGAAGCCGCCAATGACGGCGAATTGCGTCCCAATGCTCAGTCATGCGGAACGGTTTGGGGAAAGGCTGGACATATTTCCTTCCAGGCTGTTGGTTGCCTTGCGAGTTACCTCATGCAGGAAAGGCCATGGCCCGCATTGCCGTCATAACGCATGAATTTGACCGCTTCCAGAGCCGGCGGGGCCTCCTGCTGCGCCAGGACAGCCCCTACATGCTGTTCGACGTCCTGGCGGAGCTGAAACGGCGCGGTCACTCCGTGCAGATCATGCGTGGACCCTCGGCAAGTCATAACGCCGATATTGCCGTCCTGCATGTCGACGCGACAGTGACGCCATCGGACTATGTCGACTACGCGCGCGGATTTCCGATTTGTCTCAATCTTGGTGCAACCGACATTTCCAAGCGCCGCATCAGCGGTGCGATCCTCGAGGAGGGTGCCAACTGGAGCGGCCAGGTCATCGTCAAGAGCAACCTCAATCATTGGGGGACGCCCGAGGAGCAGCTCAACCGAAAATCCGTTCGCGCCGGCAAGGCAGTGCCTTTCCCGGGCGCTCAGACCTTCGACCGTTATCAGGTGCATGCCTCGCTGGCCGATGTGGCGCCGGAGATTTTCAGGCGTGCCGACCTGATCGTGGAAAAATTCATTCCCGAAATCGAGCCCGACGGGTTTGCGGCGCGGTTCTGGATATTCTGCGGCGATCGGGAGCGCTGCACCCGCTATGTCTCGCCGCAGCGCCTGGTCAAGGGCGACGACACCGTCCGCCGGCAGCCGGTTGCGGTTCCCGACGAACTGCGCGCCTTGCGTCGGAAGCTGGGCTTCGACTATGGCAAATTCGACTTTGTCGTGCATGAGGGCAGGGCCGTGCTGCTCGATGCCAACAAGACCCCAGGTCGCGCCAGGAACCTGTCGAAGATTGTTGCCGCCGGCACAGCCAACCTGGCCGACGGCTTCGAAAACCTCATCCACCAGACCGGACGGGGTCGAATCGGGCGCTAGAGAAACAGTCCCAACTGCGTATGGATGATCGACCGGTAGTCCTCGATGGTGTGGCGGCTTTCCTCCTGGTCCTGGGTCAGCGCCATACGCACGACGCCGCCGGCCAGCTGGAAGATCAGGAAAACCATACGGCCGAACTCATTGCGTCGCTCTGGCGCGAGAAAGGGGCCGACATGGTCGCAGAACATCGTCGCCTGGTGCCGGGTTTCGGCGATGTCGAGATTCTTCAGCGCCTTGTCAGCCTGGATGGCGTTTTGCAGGTCCTGAATGGCGGGGTCGCCGGCGACGCGCTCATGGTAGTCGTCGAGCAGCCGGTCGGCCGCAGCGATAACGTCGCTCAGCCCGCCGACGTCGGCAACGATCGCGGCAAGCCGGGCGCGGCTCACTTCGGAGAATCGCTCGTAGAGCATCGCCAGGATCGCCGACTTGTTGGGGAAGTAATGATAGACGGTGGCGATCGGCCCGCCGGCCTGTGCGCCGACTTCCTTCATGGTGACGGCGTCGATGCCTTTCTCGCCGATCAGCCGCATGGTCGTCGACAGGATGGCGTCGATGCGCTCGCGGCTGCGCTCCTGTTTGGGCCTGCGCCTCGGTTCGGTCGTCATCTGCACTGCTTCGTTCATGCCGCCATCCTCTCGATCGCCCAGACCATTCGATCGCCAAGACCATCCCCAGCCTTGTTGGTGCCAAGTCCCGCTACTGATTGACAAACGAATATGATCGAGTATCAGTTTCTAAATGCTGACAGACTGTCAGTTTTTTTGCCGTCAGGCAAGGACGTTGGGAGGCGACCGTGACTTCTGCTGGTAACGCGGATGCCGGGAACGGCGACTGGCTGGTCGGCAACCCCACTGGGGCGCAACTCGCCTCGGCATTGTGGATCGGCTCGGTCGGCCTGCTCATTCTCGGGCTGCAGCCGGTGCTTCTCGGCGCGCTCTACACCGAAGGGCATGTCAGCGGTGACGAACTCGCGCTGGTCGCCACGGCGGAGATGATCGCCATCGGCATCGGATCGGCGGCCATCGCCATGATGCTGTCCGCCCACAATATGCGCTTGAAAAGTGCCGTCCTTCTGCTCTTGCTGGCGCTGGCGAACGGGGCGACCGCCTATGCGCTGACCTCGACCTCGCTGATTGCCGCCCGCGCGGTGGCGGGCCTCGCCGAGGGTGGGCTGGTGGCGGTCGCCACGGAACTGATCGCCCGTTCGCGCCGGGCCGAGCGCATCGGCGGCTTCTTCGTCACCCTTCAGACGCTGGCGCAATGCGCCCTTGCCCTGCTGCTGGCGCTTTACGTCATCCCGGCCGCCGGATCGGCAGGCGGCTTCATCGTCCTTGCCGTCGTCTGCATCGCTTCGGTGGCGGTCGCCTTCATCGTTCCCGATAGCTATGCCGACCTGCCCAAGGAGGAACAGTTCAGCAATGTGCTGACCGTTCCTTCGCTTGCCGCTTTGCTGTGCGTCTTCTGCTACTTTATGTTCTTCGGCTCGGTCTGGGCGTTTCTCGAGCCGCTTGGCGCACAATACGGCATCGATGGCCGCAGCGTCGGCCTGATCGTCTCGGCCAGCCTGGCATTGCAGGTGCTGGGCGCAATGACGGCTACCGTCTTCGAGGCGCGTATCGACTACCGCTTCGCCATCGTGGCGATCGGCGTGGTCGCCGTCGCCAGTTCCGTGGTGCTCGCCGGCAGCCCCGGCCTGACGGTTTTCTGGGTCGCGGCCTTGATCATGGGCTTCATCCTTCTGTTCATCGTGCCCTATCAGATCCGGCTGGCGATCACCGCCGACGAGACGCGCACGGCCGTGCTTCTGGTGCCGGCGGCCCAGCTTTTCGGTCTGGCGATCGGCCCGGTCGCGGCATCGCTGCTGATCGACGGCAAGGATTTTCGGCCGGTGCCGGAATTTGCCGCCGCCAGTGCTGCGGCCAGCGTTGTGCTGCTCGGCCTGTTCGTCCTGATCGCACGGCGCCGCCGCGCCATCGCCTGAGACACGACCGGGGGAGCATCTCCTCGATACTTGACTAAGTCAAATAAATGACCGATCGTTGATGGGCAGGAGGCTTCCCATGACGATCCATCATCAACCCGGCAAGGAACGCATCGACGCGGTGCGGGCTTTCAACCGCTTCTACACCCGCCAGATAGGTCTGCTCGACGAAGGCCTGCTGAAAAGCGCCTTCTCGCTGACCGAGGCGCGGGTGCTCTACGAACTGGCGCATCGCGATGGCCTGACCGCCAGCGATCTCATCCGCGATCTCGGCCTCGACGCCGGTTATGTCAGCCGGCTCCTGAAGAAGTTCGAGCACCTGCAGCTGATTGCGCGCGCGCCGCTGGCGTCGGATGCGCGGCAGTCGTCGATCACGCTGACGCCGGTGGGGCGGCAGGCCTTCGCGCCGCTGAACCGGGCTTCGCACGACCAGGTCGCGGCCTTGCTGGAGCGGCTTCCTGCTGCCGAACAGGACCGGCTGGTCAAGGCCATGCAGACGGTGCAGCAACTCCTGGGCGACAGCCCGGAGTCCAAAGTGCCGTATATGCTGCGCCCCTTGCAGGTCGGCGACATCGGCTGGGTGGTGCGCCGCCAAGGACAGATCTACGCACAGGACTATGGCTGGGACGAAACCTACGAGGCGCTGGTCGCCGAAATCCTCGGCGCCTTCGTAAAATCCTTCGATCCAGAATGGGAACGCAGCTGGATTGCCGAACGGCAAGGGGAGGTGGTCGGCTCGGTCTTCGTCGTGCGCAAATCCGACGCGGTGGCGAAGCTGCGCCTGCTCTATGTCGAACCATCGGCGCGCGGCCTCGGCATCGGCAAGCGGCTGGTTCAGGAGTGCATCGGCTTTGCTCGTGCCAAGGGCTACACGACGCTGACCCTATGGACCAACGACATCCTGACCGCCGCCCGCCACATCTACGAGCGTGCCGGCTTCAGGCTGGTGGACGAAGAGCGCCATCACGCCTTCGGCAAGGATCTGGTCGGCCAGAACTGGAACCTGGAGCTGTAGCGCCTTTTCACCGGAAGAAGGCAAGATCGCGCGCAAACGCTCTCACACTCTAACCGGAATCCATATCTCCAGCCCGCCATTGCCACTGCGCGGATCGAACTCCGGGCCGTAGCGTTCGAATTCGGGGCCGTCGGCTATATCGTGCCCCGAGGCCGGCAGCCATTTGTTCCAGATCGTGTTGACGGTGCGGCGGATCGTGGAGATGTGCTCGGCATGGGTGAACACGGCGTATTTCTGCACCGGCACGCGCACCCGGGAAAGCTCCTTCGGCAGGTCGGAGAAATCCAGCACTTCGACGCCGGCGATGTAATCGAAATTGCCGGCATCGTCGCCGTTGACGCAGACGCCATAGGCGACGTCGCCGGTCTCGCCCGGAATGTTGCCGATATAGGGACCGAAACGCTGCCACTGCATCGGAATGGCAGCGCTGGTCTCGCAGCTGTAGCGTTCACCGAGCCCGGCAATGAGGAAGGGGCGGCCGGTCTCGAAGCGCGGCGGCGGCAGTGAGGCGAGGAAGGACTGGTCCATCAGGATCGGCTCCACGAGGTCGAGATTGCTGAGGCTGCCCTGCGCGCGCACCAGTTCCGGCGTCGTGCCGAACTGGTCGCGGAAGGCACGGGTGAAGGCTTCGTGCGAGGCGTAACCGGCATCGAGCGCGACCGCGAGGATGTCGGGCGCGCCGGAGGCCAGCTTGCGCGCCGCTTCGGTCAGCCGGCGCGCGCGCATATAGCCCATCACCGAACGGCCGGTGGCGGCGCTAAAGGCGCGCGTCACATGAAAGCGCGAGACGCCGCTGCTTTGCGCGACATCTTCAAGCGAGATCGCTTCCGGCAGATGGCTCTCGACAAACCACAGCGCTTTCTCGGTCGGGTTCATAGGTCTCCTCGCATTTGGCGGCACATTTTGTCGGCTTTTTGCGAGGCCAGTTTGATCGAAATTGCGCCTGTCGTAAAATCGAAGGGCGCTGGTCGACTGTGGCAGGTCACCATCGTGGAAAGCCGTTGCTGGGCGGCCTCGGCCTGGCTCGCTGGGACAATATCTGGGCGCGCTAGGTGCGGGCACCACCCTTGCCTATGCGCTGTGGAACCACCGCCGGCTCGATGCCGTCGCCGCCGGCGAAATGCCGCCGAAAGCCTAGGTGTGCCGGTGGCGAGGACGCGCAAGACGACCTTTCTTCTCACGGCGTTCTCGACGGCAATTCACGTCTCGGTCGGGAGGTCATCCGCAACCGTTATTGACTGTGCCATGACCGCATCTGCATGGCTGCCATCCCTCTTTTTCGGCTCTGGTGCAATGCGGCGCCTTGAATGGTAAGCACGCTTATAATATATACCGCTCATGGTTTCCGACGGCATAGATAGATTGGGCTTTTTGATCCACGACGTGCAGCGCCTTATGCGCAAGCGCTTCGAGGCGCGCGCCAGCGGACTTGGCCTTTCCTCGGCACAATGGCGGCTTCTGGTTCGCGTTGCCAAGGAGGCGGGCGTCGCCCAGGCTCGCCTCGCCGAACTTCTCGAAATCGAGCCGATCAGCGTTTCACGCCTCGTCGACCGGATGGAGGAGGGCGGCTGGATCGAGCGGCGCTCCGACGCAACTGACCGGCGCGTGCGTATGATCTTCCCGACAGCCAAGGCGAACGCGGCCTATGCCGAGGTCAAAAGCCTTGCTGGCGAAGTTTATGAGGAATCGCTGGTCGGCGTTTCGCCGGACGACCGCCGCGTCCTTATCCGGGCGCTGGACACCATCGTGCAAAACCTGGCGGACGGCGAGACGTCGTCCTTGAAGAGTACGGAAGGGGCAGCAGCATGAACGCGGCAGCCAAGCTAGACGAGAATGTAACCAAGATCGAGACGCCGGCAAAGCCGGCCGCCGAAGCGCCTGCACAGCCGGCCGCAGCACCTGTCGCGGTGGCTCCCCCGGTTCAACCCGCTCCGGCTCCGGTCAAGAAGCGCCGCCTCGGCCGCTTGCTGCTGATGGTCGCCCTGCCGGCCGCGCTGGCCATTGGTGGCGGTTATGTCTGGGTGACCGGCGGCCGCTATCAGGAAACCGAGAACGCCAATTTGCAGCAGGCCAAGGTGTCGATCGCCTCGGACACCGCCGGCCGCATCGTTCAGGTCGGCATCTCGGACAATCAGCAGGTCAAGCAGGGCGATGTGCTGTTTGCCATCGACCCCGAGCCCTACCGGATCGCGTTAGCCCAGGCCGACGCGGCGGTCGCAGTCGCACGCGTCGGAATCGAACAGCTGCGCGCCGCCTACAGCCAGGCACTGGCGCAGGAAAAGTCCGATGCCAGCCAGGTCGACTACGCGCAGTCGCAGTATGACCGCGCCGCCGACCTTGCCCAGAAGGGCATCAACGCCAAATCGTCGCTGGACGAGGCCAAGAACGATCTCGACAAGGCCAGGCAGCAACTGGCCGTTGCCGAGCAAGGCATCATCAGCGCCAAGGCGGCTCTCGCCGGCAATCCCGATATCGAGACCGACAAGCATCCGACGGTGATGGCCGCACTCGCCGCGCGCGACAAGGCCGCCTACGATCTGGCGCAGACCACGGTCAAGGCGCCGGCCGACGGCGTCATCAGCCAGGCCTCCTCGTTCAAGGTCGGCCAGTATGTCGGTTCCGGCACGCCGCTGTTTGCGTTGGTCGAGACCGGCGACACCTGGATCGATGCCAATTTCAAGGAAACCCAGCTTACCCACATGAAGCCTGGCCAGAAGGCCGAGATCGTCGTCGACACCTATCCGGGCAGAACTTTCGAGGCCACCGTCAAGGCGATCGGCGCCGGCACCGGCGCGGAGTTTTCGCTGCTGCCAGCTCAAAACGCGACCGGCAACTGGGTCAAGGTCACGCAGCGCATTCCGGTGCGCCTGGAGCTGACCGATGCCGACGCCAAAATGGCGCTGCGCACCGGCATGAGCGCCTCGGTTACGGTGGATACCGGCGTTGCCCGCGGCTTCCCCGCTATCTTCGGCCCCGCCACCGCAGGCGAAGCACAATAGACTGTGAATGGACCGTGATCTCGAAAAGCAGGAACACGGCCCGGCAGAACGCCCGCCGCAGGCGAGGTGAAGTTGAGATGACAGGATCGGTCCGACGGCAGGTTGAACGAGGGGTGGATTGGACCGGGCCGCATCGCGGCCTGCCCAGAACCTGGACCACTTCGGCGCCGTCTTCGGACCTTGGATTTCCGGGCGGCAAGCGCCTGATGTGTCGAGACCTTCGATCGATGTAACCCCCACATCGATAGATCGCGTCCCACCGCGATGAGGGTCTCTTCACCAGAGAAGGCCTCGCCGCCCGGAAACCTAGTGTACACGTTTTTGTTACCTGTCGGAAGTTCCGCATCATGACCACACCAGAACCTTTCAAGGAAGTGCCGCATCGCGGCTTGATCACCGTGGCGCTGATGCTGGCGACCGTCATGCAGGCGCTCGACACCACGATCGCCAATGTCGCGCTGCCGACCATGACCGGCGACCTCGGCGCCTCGCCCGACAACATCAACTGGGTGTTGACCTCCTACATCGTTGCCGCCGCGATCATGACGCCCGGTGACCGGCTGGCTGGCCGACCGCTTCGGCCGCAAGGAACTGTTCCTGGCGGCGGTTGTCGGCTTCACCGTGTTCTCGATGCTGTGCGGCATTGCCTGGAGCCTGGAGAGCATTGTGTTCTTCCGGCTGATGCAGGGCGTGTTCGGCGCAGCCATCGTGCCGCTGTCGCAGACCTTCCTGCTCGACATCAACCCCAGGGAACGCCACGGCCAGGCGATGGCCATCTGGGGCGCCGGCATCATGCTGGGGCCGATCCTGGGTCCGACGCTGGGCGGTTGGCTGACCGAGAATTTCAACTGGCGCTGGGTGTTCTTCATCAATTTGCCGGTCGGCATCATCGCCTTCCTCGGCATGGCAGCCTATTTGCCGGTCATTGCCCGGCGGATACGCAGCTTCGATTTCTTCGGTTTCGCCATGATTTCGCTCGGCGTCGGCGCACTGCAGCTGCTGCTCGACCGCGGCGGCGAGGTCGACTGGTTTTCCTCGGTCGAAATCTGGATCGAGCTTGCTCTTTCGATCACCGGCTTCTGGGTTTTCATCATCCATACACTGACGGCGGAACGTCCTTTCATCGACCCCAAGATCTTCCTCGACCGCAATTTCGTCACCGGTCTGGCCTTCATCTTCGTCATGGGCGTGCTGATCCTGGCCTCGATGTCGCTGCTGCCGCCGATGCTGTCGACCATCTTCGGCTATCCGACCGTCACCATCGGCGTCGTCCTGGGGCCGCGCGGTGTCGGCACGATGATTTCGATGCTTGTCGTTGGACGGCTCATGAGCAGGATCGACGCCCGCATCCTCGTCGTCATCGGCTTTCTGCTCACCGCGCAGTCGCTCTACACCATGTCCTCCTTCACGCCGCAGATGGACAATTGGCTGATCCTCAGCTCCGGCGTCATCCAGGGCCTGGGCATGGGCATGGTGTTCGTGCCGCTGTCCACGGTGGCCTTCGCCACGCTCGACGTGCGCTTCCGCACCGACGCCACGGCCCTGTTCAGCCTGGTTCGAAATCTCGGTTCGTCGATCGGTGTGTCGGTGGTGACGGTTCTCATGGTGCGCAACACGCAGGTTAATCACACCGAACTGTCGGCTTTCATCAACCCGTTCAACCCCAATTTGTGGGCGGCCTCGCCGGCGGCAGCAGGCGGCGATCCGACGGCACTTTCGCAGGTGGACCGCATGGTCAACATCCAGGCGATGATGATCTCCTACGTCAACGACTTCAAACTGCTGATGGTGATGACGCTGGTTGCCATTCCGTTTGTCTTCCTGCTGCGCAAGCCGAAGACCGCTCCGGCCGGCGCGGCCGCTCCTGCCGCGCATATGGATTGAGGCGGGCGCCGGTAGCGCTGGCAGCAAGCTGGTTGCCCCTGATGATTTGTTGCTCGGATGATCGTCAAAACCCGCGTGTGCAAAAGAATATCGATAATGAGCCGTTGGAAGTTGATTTGAAATGACATTTGCACCTTTGGTATCTGGTTGCTGACGCCTCCAATTCCGTTACAGTTCATCTTGAATTAGCACATCTGTAACATTGTCAGTCGACTTTCGTCTGGCACGACAGAGGCCCTTTCTTGTTTCAGGTGCCAAACCGGAGGAGGTCTGTTTGGTCACGAAGTCATCCAGAAGATCCGTCGGGGCGCGCGGGCCGGTGGGCGTAGCCGCATTGGCAAGACTGGCTGACGTTTCCTACGATACGCTCGAGGGAGAACTTCGCACGACCATTGCGGGTCTCGAAGGGCAGACCCTGCGCTTCGAGACTGCGATCGAGAATATTTCGCAAGGCATCTGCTTTTTCGATGCCGATGAACGGCTGATCCTGAGCAACCGGCGCTATGCGGAAATCTACCGCATTGCGCCCGAGGAATTGCGGCCTGGCGTGACACTGAGCGAAATCGTC
This sequence comes from Mesorhizobium sp. M0626, assembly GCF_040320665.1. Taxonomy (NCBI): domain Bacteria; kingdom Pseudomonadati; phylum Pseudomonadota; class Alphaproteobacteria; order Hyphomicrobiales; family Phyllobacteriaceae; genus Mesorhizobium; species Mesorhizobium sp. M0626. The sequence goes on from NZ_JAMYQD010000010.1 coordinate 117,614, forward strand.
GAACGCCGCGTCGCCGCCGGCACGGCGGCGACGGCCGCCGACACCTATCTCGCAACGGCTCGCTCGATCAATTCGGGCAAGGCTTCGCGGCTCTGGACCGCCAAACTTGTCGATGGTCGCACAATCCAGATCCGTAACCAGCCCATGCCCGATGGCAGTTGGATCGCCACGCATGAGGACATCACTGAACTCCTCGCCAATCGGCAGATCGTCGACGAGCGCATTTCGCTGCAGGCGCTGATCGACTGGGTGCCCGATTACCTCTGGGTCAAGGATACGCAAAGCCGTTTCGTCGTGGTCAACAGCGCCCTTGCGACCGATAGCGGCCGCAACAAGACCAGCGACATGATCGGTTTGACCGATTTTGATCTCCACCCCCCGGAAGTTGCGCGGAAATTTCGCCTGGTCGAGCAGCGCCTGCTCAAGAGCGGACAACCAATGATCGACGCGGAAGAGTTTGTCGTCGATGCGTCGGGGAACGGCAAATGGCTTTCGTCGACGAAGGTGCCGTTGCGCAATCGCCAAAATGAAATCTTCGGCCTGGTTGGCATTGCCCACGACATCACCGCCCGCAAGCAGGCGGATGTCCTTCGCAGCGGGCAGGCGCAGATCCTCGAAATGATTGCCACGAGCGCGCCGCTGGAGGACGTGCTCGACCGCCTCATGCGCTTCGTCGAGGCTCAGTTGAAGGGGATATTCGGTTCCGTCCTGCTGCTCGACAAGGACGGCATTCATTTGCGTCACGGTGCGGCGCCGGGCCTGGCGAAAGCCTATACGAGCGCCATCGATGGGGCGGCCATCGGTCCCAAGGTGGGATCCTGCGGAACCGCCATCTACCGGCGGGAACCGGTCATTGTTACCGATATTCTGCAGGATCCGCTTTGGGACGATTACCGCGAACTGGCGGCACCCCATGGCTATCGTTCGTGCTGGTCAACCCCGATCCTGTCGCATCGGGGCGTCGTGTTGGGCGCCTTTGCCATGTATTCGATGACCGTGCGCGAACCCACCCATGCCGAGACCCGCCTGATCGAGTTCACCACACACATTGCCGGCATCGCGATCGAGCGCAAACTGGCGGAAGACCAGATCCACTTCATGGCCAACCATGATGCGCTGACCGGCCTGCCCAATCGCGCTTTGCTGGAGGATCGGCTTTCCCAGGCGGTCCTCTACGCGCAGCGATACAATCGCTGGATGACGGTAGTGTTCATCGATCTCGACAATTTCAAACTGGTGAACGATACGTTTGGCCACAATGCCGGCGACGAACTCCTCAAGACCGTCGCCAGCCGTTTGGTTGGATGCGTGAAGGCCACCGACACCGTCGTGCGGCTTGGCGGCGACGAATTTGTCATCGTCCTGTTCGACCAAACCACCAATGTCGATGTGGTCTCGGAAACCCTGCAGACGATCAGGGATGCGATCGCGGAACCGGTTCTTGTCGGAGAGCATCGGCTGAGAACGACGGCCAGCATCGGCATCGCAAATTACCCGAAGGACGGGACCAGCCCGGATACGCTGTTGGCCAATGCCGACGCCGCCATGTATCGCGCCAAGGAATTCGGCCGCGACAATTTCCAGTTCTATGCCCCGGAGTTCAACTCAACGGCACATGAAAAATTCCTGCTTCAGGAGGAATTGCGAAACGCGCTCGCCCGGTCGGAATTCGCTCTGCACTATCAGCCACAGGTGGATCTGCGATCAGGGCAGGTTTTCGCCGTCGAAGCGCTGGTGCGCTGGAACCACCCGACGCGAGGCCTGGTTTCGCCGGCGATGTTCATCCCGACCGCCGAGGAGACCGGGCTGATCGTGCCGCTCGGCGACTGGATCCTGCACGAAGCCTGCCGGCAGAACAAAGCCTGGCAGCGCGCCGGTCTGTCGCCCGTAACCGTCTGCGTCAACGTGTCGGCGCGGCAGTTCCGGGAGAAGAACCTGATCGACCGCGTCGTCAACGCATTGAAGGAAAGCGGCCTGGAGGCGAGGTATCTCGAGCTCGAAGTGACGGAAAGCCTGATCATGCAGGATTTCGAGCTGGCGGTCGCAACGATGAACGGACTGCAAAAGCTCGGCGTGCAGATATCGATCGACGATTTCGGAACAGGCTATTCCAGTCTCAGCGCCCTCAAGACGTTTCCGGTGGCGCGGCTGAAGATCGACAAGTCCTTCATCAACGATCTCGCGACCGACGAGAACGATCAGGCGGTCACCGGCGCCGTGATTTCCCTGGGGCAGAAGTTGAACCTTCGGGTGCTGGCCGAAGGTGTCGAAACGGAAGACCAGGTCGCCTTCCTGCGCAAGAACAATTGCGACGAGGTGCAGGGCAATTATTTCAGCAAACCGCTGTCGGCCGGGGATATCGGCAAGTTGATCGCGAAAGGCTGACGGCCGGCTCGCGTCGTAGCCGCTGGTCTTTACTTTCCGAGCACCAGGCTCCAGTAGCGGATGGCGCTGTCGCGCCCGTCGCGTACATAGGCGAGGCCGAAGCGGCTGAAATCCGGATCGAGCATGTTGCGGCGGTGGCCGGCCGAATGCATCCAGATGTCGAACAGTTTCTGCTGGTCGAAGCGGCCCTCCGCGATGTTCTCGGCGGCGGCGCCCCGCACGCCATTGTCCTTCATCCGCGACGCGAAATCCTTTCCCCAGCCCGTCGTGTGGCTCATGCGTTCGCGTGAGGCCATATAGCCGGCCTGCTGCCGAGCGGCCTGCTCGAGCTGGGCGTCCGGCACCAGCGCCGGCAGTCCGGCCGAAGCTCGGATGCCGGCCAGCGTCGCGGTGGCGGAGGACGAGACACCGGCGCCTTCGCCGGTCGGCACCGAGACCGTGCTGCAAGCAGCGAGGCCGGCCATGGCTGCAAGGCCGATCAGCAGCAGGCGCCTGTTTGGTTTTGGACTTGCTGCGCCAGAGCGGGTTTGCGCGAGCGGGTGATTGGTGGTGCAGATCATTGTCATGCCTGCCTGACTTAGCGGCGATCATGGCTTTTGCCGGGCAGGGCTGCGAAAATCTCAATCGCTGGCCTCCGTGCAGGTTCGGCCGGCCGATTCGAATGGGAAGGTCGGCGGCCGATGTAGTCTCGGCGCGCTGCGTCGATCAGCGTTGCGCGTCGGTCGCCATTTTAAGCGCCAGCCCAGCAAGCACCGTGCCCATCATCCAGCGCTGGATGACCATCCATAGCGGCCGTCCGGCAAGAAAGGTGGCGATCGAACCGGCCGTTACCGCGATGATGGCATTGACGGTCAGGCTGATCGAGATCTGCGTGGCGCCGAGCACCAGAAGCTGCGACAGCACATGGCCCTTGCCCAGCGAGATGAACTGCGGCAGCAGCGACAGATAAAGCACCGCCACCTTGGGGTTCAGGAGATTGGTCATCAGGCCCATCGCGAACAGCTTGCGCGGCCTGTCCTTCGGCAGTTCGCGCACCTGGAATGGTGAGCGCCCGCCGGGCCGCACTGCTTGCCAGGCGAGCCATAGCAGATAGAGCGCGCCGGCAATGCGCAGTGCGTAATAGGCAAACGGCACGGCAAGCAGCAGCGCGGTGATGCCCAGCGCAGCCGATACGACATAGAACAGAAAGCCGGCCGCCACGCCGCCGAGCGAGATCAGCCCGGCCTTGGGGCCTTGCGACAGCGAGCGCGAGATCAGGTAGATCATGTTCGGCCCGGGCGTCAGCACCATGCCCAGGCAGACCAGCGCGAAGGCTAGATGGTTGGCGGTTTCGGGCACGGGCAATCTCCGGGAAGCGGTGACGATACCGAGCACGCGTTTTGACTCACCGCAAGAGCATGATGGCCGGAGACTTTGCGCCAGCGTCGAAAATTGGCGAAAGCGGCGAAGCCGCCAATTTCCCCCGCAAGGGGGAAGATCAGCAGCTTCAACCCTCAGCTCACCACGCGCAGGTTCGAGAGCTCGTTGGCGATTTCCTTGAAATTGTCGGACAGCGTGGCGCCGGTCGCGTTCCAGAACAGTTTTGCAGGCTTGCTCGGGTCGGTCGGATCCTTGCGGAAGCGCGAGTCCGACGAGCACGTCTTCAGTGCCTCCATCGCGCTCTTGTCGCCGGCGTCGGTCGTCGACATATCGAGCGCCACCGTCATCACCATGATGTTGGCCGCCTTGGCGTTGTTGCACAGCGTCGCCATCTGCTCGTTGAGCGCGGCGGTGTAGTTGCTCGACGAATAGTTGAGCTGGCCGATGGCGCTCGACGTGCCGCCGAACAGGCGGGTGACCGCAGTGCCGTTGTAGCCGACGCCGGTATAGCCATAGCCGGCATAGGTCGACTTGTTGCCGGCGGGGTCGGAACTCACCGTCGAATAGGTGTTCTCGCCGTCGGTGAGCACGATGACCACCTTGTCGTTGCCGCGCTCCGTCTCAGGACGTCCTCCTGTGAAAGGCTCCGTGCTGGAGACGGTGCGCCAGCCCCAGGCCATGCCTTCCGGCACATTGGTGTTGCCGTTGGGCGCCATAAGGTCGATCGCAGCCTTGATCTTGGTCAGCCCGGCGGCGTTGGCGACGTCGGTCAGCGGTGTGATCGGCGTGGTGGTGCAGCTGTAATTCGGACCGGCACCCGTCCCCAGCACCGGCGCGTTCATCGGCCGTGGCTGGAAATACTTGGCCATGTTGGACTGCCTGGTCTTGCCGGTGGTGCTCGCCGGATCGTCGTTCCACCAGCTGTTGGCCGCGCCATAGGTCTTGGGAGCCACCTCGTCGGGGTCCTGCGTTATGTACCAATGATTGCCCGGCTCATCCGGCGCGAACATCGGCACGAACATGGTCGCGGGATCGCCGACGCCGGTGCCGGTGTTGTTCGGTCCGCCGGAGGCCGGCGCGTCGTTGACATTATAGGGATAGGGCCGCACTTCGACGCAGCCCTGCCAGCTGGCGAACGGTCCATATGTGTCGTTGTAGTCGTATTCGTTGTGGCTGTCCGAGCATGTATGATTGGCGCGATATTTGTCGCAGACCACGCGTTTGCTGCCGACGATGCGCTCGTGGCTGGTGACCACCTTCATGTCGCGGTAGAGCGAGAAGCGGGTCAGCATCTGCCCCTCCTGCTCACCCCAGCCAGTGCCTTTCTTGTACCAGATGCCGCCGATCTTCTGGGCATATTTGTCGGCTGCGTTAAGCGTGGACCAGGCGAAATTCTCATTGTGGATGGGCGACAGCCCGTAGGCGTCGATCCACGACGCGTTGTCGTTGCTGGCGCCGACATTGACCGAGGCGGCGAACGGCACCAGGCTGAACTGGACCGGCTTGTCGATCTGCTTGATCATCGCGGCCTGCAAGGCAAGCGTGTCGACGAGCTGCTTGGCGGCTTGCTTGAGAAGGTCGATGCGCTTTTGTCCGGCACCCGTGCCCGTGTTCGACATCGACCCCGAATTGTCGAGCACCATGGCCACTTCCAGCGTGTTCTTCAGCCGGACTTGCGAACACACGGAGTAGGTGACGTTTTCCGACGTCCTGCCGATCAGCATCGCCGCTGCCGGCAGGAAATAGGGCTTGTAGACCAGGCTGGCGCACAGCTTGACGATGCCGCCGCCGGTCGTGCTGCTGGGCAGCGTAACGCTGAGCGTCGTGTCGGCGGGATCGACGTGGTTGAGGTTTGCCTTGAAGAAGTCGAGCGCATAGGCCCGCAACTGGTCGTCGGTGGCGCCTTCCACCAGCCGGCGCGCTGTGGCGAAGTTGGCGGCGTCGAGCGCGTTGACCACCCTCTGCTTCTCGCTGACCACGCCGGTGTAGTCGACAGCCATTGCCACGCCGCCCATCAGTGGCACCATCGCCACAACGGTCATCAGAGCGTAATTGCCGCGGCGGTCACGCCAGAAGTCACGCCGGAATGTGCGCCAGAGTTCACGCATGTGATGTAAGCGGCCCCGCCTGCGTATTCTTCAATGCCGCCACAGTTTCACAAAACGTTGAAGGACGGGTTTGGGAAACTGCTCGATTGCGCGGATAGCGCTTCACCAGGCGCTAACCAAATGCGCCAGCTGCCGAACGCAAAACGCCCCGCCGAGGCGGAGCGCCTTGTTCGAAAGATCGCGCCGATCAGCTGACGATGCGCAGGTTCGACAGTTCGTCGGCGATTTCCTTGAAACTTTGCGACAAGGTGGCGCCGGTCGCGTTCCAGTACAGCTTCGCCGGTTTGCTCGGGTCGGTCGGATCCTTGCGGAAGCGCGAATCCGAGGAGCATTTCTTGAGCGCATCTATGGCAGTCTTTTCCGCCGGCTTGGAACTAACAAGGTCGAGCGAGACGGTCATCAAGAGAATGTTCGAATTCTTCGCATTGGCGCAAAGGGTTTGCATCTGCTCGTCAAGCGCGGCCGTGTAGTTGGTCGCCGTATAGGTTGTCTTGGCGACGGTCGTGTTGACGAACAGGCGGGTCGCAGGCTCCACTGGCTTCGGAAAATTAGGGCCGGTGTAGCCATAGGCGGCGTAGGTCGATCCATTCTTGGCGTAGTTGCTGGTCATGTCGTTGCTGGGGCCGATGCTATAGGTGTTTGCGCCGTCGGTCAGGACGATGACCACTTTGTCGTTGCCTCTTTCGGTGTTCGGCCGGCCTTGCGTAAAAGGCTCGTTGCTCGACACCGTCCGCCAGCCCCAGGCCAGCCCTTCCGGCACGTTGGTGTTGCCCGTCGGGGCCATGGCATTGATGGCATCCGTCAGGATTTTCTTGCCATCGGTGGTGGTTATGTCCTGCAACGGCGTGATCGCGGCGGTCGTGCATGCCGAATTGGGTCCATCATCGGCCGCAGCGGCTGCTGCGTCCCAGGGCTTTGTCAGAAAATACTTACGCATATCCGCCTGGCGTTTGGCGACAGTCAGCGTGTCGGAATAATCGATCCACCAATTGTTGGCGTAACCCCACGTCGATGTGCTGGTGCGAGTTGTGTCGGTCCAGAAATTGCCAGCTTCGTCCGGCGCGAACATCGGCACGAACATGGTGGCGGGCGTGCCAGTGGTCGGCGACGTGTCGTCGTCATTATAGGGATACGGCCTCGCCTCCACGCAGCCCTTCCAGGCTTCGTATTTGGCGACGACGGAGGTCTTGCAAGTGCCGTTCGAGTTTTTCTTCGTACAGGTCGTTGCCATCATGTCCTGATAGAGGGTGAAACGCGTCATCTCCTTGTCTTTGTCAGTGCCCCAGCCCGTGCCGCGCTGGTAGTAAACGCTGCCTACTTTTTCGATCCATTTGGTGGCATTTGCTGCCGCTGTCATCGTCGACCAATCGAAGTTCTGATGATGGATCGGGGAAATGCCGGTCGTGTCCAGCCACGTCGGCAATGGAGCCGGGGGGATCGGAGCGCCGACATTGACCGACGCAGAAAACGGGACCAGCGAGAACTGCACCGGCTTGGTCACCTGCTTCATTTGTGCGGCCTGGAGCGCCATTGTATTGACAAGCTCCGTCGCGGCCTTCTTGAGCAAATCTATTCGCGGCTGGCCGGTGCCGGAGCCGTTGATGCTCATGGAGCCGGAATTGTCGAGCACGAGAGACACTTCCAGCGTGTTTTTGAGGCGGATCTCCGAGCATGCCGATGTTGTGACGTCGGCGGCGGTTCTTCCGATCATCATGGCCGCTGCCGGCAGGAAATAGGGGTGGTACGTCAATTCGGCGCACAGCTTCAGCGTGCCACCACCTGCGTTGTTGTTGGGAAGCGTCACCGTCAGGACCGTATTGGCTGCTTTGACGCGGCCGAGATTGGCTTCGAAGAAATCCTTCGCATAGGCCTTGACTGCCGTGTCGGTCGCCCCGGTGACGATCTGCTGTGCCGTGGCAATCCCGGCGGCATCCAGCGCGTTCAGCATGTTCTGCTTTTGGCGCAAGAGATCGGTGTAGTCGATGGCAAGCGCCAGCGCGCCCATCAAGGGCACCATGGTGATCACTGTCATCAAGGCATAGTTGCCGCGTCTGTCGTTCAGAAATCTGCGGATCATGCCTTCAGCACCCCTGCCAGGACCCCAATATCGGTCCGAAGATGCCCACAAAATCGTTAAATTTCAGGTTGCTGAAATGCGTTCAACATAGGCCGATCTTTTCAAGGCTCGTTAACCACTCGGCCCTGGTGACCAGCGGTGCGACATTGTTTCGATAGACCAAAGCTCGGAGAAGGGTGGTTCCTGCCTGTGCAACCTTCGATCAGCCCGTTGCGCAACAGCCTGGCAAGTGCCGAAAAGCTGGTGACAGGATGAAACGCTTCGGTTAATGCGGGGCCGGTTGCGGCGGACCGTCGGCTGCAGCTCTCGCAATGATCGTCACAGCAGGTAAACGGCATGGCGGATTCGCCTGATATCATCGGCTCGCTCGCGGATTTGTCGGGCGCCTACTCGGCCATCCTGTGCGATGTCTGGGGGGTGATCCACAATGGCGAATGGCATTTTCCGGCGGCTGCCCAAGCGCTTGCCGCCGCGCGTGCGGCGAAGGTCCCGGTCGTCCTGATCACCAACTCGCCGCGCCGCAATGCCGATGTGGTGGCGCAGATGAATGCGATCGGCGTTCCCGCCGCCGCCTACGACCGCGTCGTGACCTCAGGCGATGTGACCCGCGACCTTATCGCCGAAGGCCCACGAAAAATCTTCCATATCGGCGCCGACCGCGATTTCACCCTCTATGACGGTCTGGACGTCGAGCTCGTCGAGGAGTTCGAGGCCTCCGGCGCGGTCTGCACCGGGCTGTTCGACGACGAGGTGGAAACGCCTGAGGATTACGCCGATCTGCTGCGCCGGCTGCGCGCCAGGAACCTGCCTTTCATCTGCGCCAATCCCGACATCGTGGTCGAACGCGGCGAGCGCATGATCTGGTGCGCCGGCGCCTTGGCGCGCGACTATGCCCAGCTTGGCGGCCGCACGCTGATCGCCGGAAAACCTTATGCGCCGGTCTATGACGTAGCGCTGCGGGAGGTTGCCGTGCTTCTCGGCCGAGACGTCGCGCGCACCGAGGTGCTGGCCATCGGCGACGGCATGATGACCGACGTCAAGGGCGCCGCCGACAACGGCATCGACGTGCTTTACGTCTCGGGCGGCATTCACGCGCGCGACTATGGCGATCCCATGCAGCCGGACCCCGCCAGGCTTGCAGCCTTTCTGCAAAAGCACGGCTACCGGCCGGTCGCCGTCATTCCGAGACTGCGGTAGGGTTGCTGCATGAGCGCAGCTTTCGAACACATTTCAGCAACCGCGCCGCTGCCGCCGCATTTGCGCGGCGGCGTGGTGGCGATCGGCAATTTCGACGGCGTCCATCGCGGCCACCAGGCGGTGCTCGATCGCGCGCTTGCCGAAGCCGGGCGGCGCGGCGTGCCGGCGCTAGTGCTGACCTTCGACCCGCATCCGCGCAAGGTGTTCAGGCCCGATATGCCGCTGTTCGTATTGACGCCGCCGCCGATGAAGGCGCGGCTGCTGTCGCATCTGGGCTTTGCCGCACTCGTCGAACAGCCGTTCACGCGCGCCTTTGCCGGCCTGTCGGCCGAGGCTTTCGTGACCGATGTGCTGGAGACGAACCTCGGCATCACCCATGCCGTCACCGGCTTCGATTTTCACTTCGGCAAGGACCGGCAGGGCGGTCCTGCGTTTCTGATGGCGGCAGGCGAGCGCCATGGTTTCGGCGTCACCCTGGTCGACGCCTTTCGCGACGAGGGCGCCGAGGTGGTGTCGTCGAGCCGTATCCGCGAGCTGCTCTGCGAGGGAGAGGTCGCCGAGGCCGCAGGCCTGCTCGGCTACCGCTTCACCGTCGAAAGCGAAGTGATCGGCGGCCAGCAGCTCGGCCGCACGCTCGGCTTCCCGACAGCCAACATGAGGCTTTCGCCGGAAACGACTCTGAAGGAAGGGATTTATGCCGTCCGCTTTCGCCGCGCCGACGGCACGCTCTATGATGGTGTCGCCAGCTTCGGGCGTCGCCCGACTGTCGACGACAATGGCGCGCCGCTGCTCGAAACCTTCGTCTTCGACTTTGCCGGCGATCTCTATGGCGAGATCTGCGACGTATCGCTCTTCGGCTTTTTGCGTCCCGAGGTGAAGTTCGATGGGCTCGATGGGCTGGTGGCACAAATGAAGCGCGACGAGGCGGAGGCGCGCGCGCTGCTGGCCGGCGTCAGGCCGCTTTCGGATCTGGACGGCGCCATCGCTTTTTGAGCCTTCCGGCCGCTTACCTCTTCAAGCCCCTACTTCTTCAACGCCAGTCCGAGAGCGATGAAGCTCCAGCCCTGGAAGATCAGGTCGATGGCCAGGAACAGGCCGAGCACCCACAGGCTGTTGACCGGCCAGCCCATGGCGATGGTCAGCCCCGCCAGCACGCTGATCAGGCCCGCCGCGACGACCCAGCCCCAGCCCTTTTCCGGTCGGTGGCTATAGCCGACCCAGGCCCTGAGCGCGCCTGAAGCGACCAGCGCCACCGCCAGCAGCAAGGTCAGCACCGTCGAGGCCAGCAGCGGATTGTCGAAGGCAAAGAAACCGGCAACGGCATAAAGTAGGCCGCTGAGCAGCCAATAGAAGAAGCGACTCCAGGTCTTCACGCCGAAGGCATGCACGATCTCGATGATGCCGGCCATCAGCATCAGCCAGCCCACGACATAGACCGAGGCGACGGTGGCGATGAACAGATTGCCGAAGGCAATGCCGCCGAAGATGAGCAGCAGCACGCCGAGCGCGACGAACCACCCCCATTTGTCCCGTGTCCGGCCGATCGCATCTTTCAGGGTATCACCGTGCAGGGTCATGGCTGCATCTCCTCGAAATCGCCTGGCACCTTGCCGGGAGGTTAGCCCCGGCTGTAGCGGACGTCCAGCCGATGGCGACGGCTAGCAAACAAACAAAGCGTCGGTGGCTTGAGGTTCGCGCGTACGTGTCAATTTATGGCAGCCCACCCAGTCACAAGGACGAGGACAAGCGTGACGATCGCTCCAGAGACGTAGACGATCGTTCTGACACTGCCACCCTTGGCGGCATTGCCGCCGCGTAGGTAAACCCCCAGGTGAAGCAGGCGTATCGCCACATGAACCCAGACAATGGTCGCCAACGTGGCCGACCCAACGCCAACCATCATGGCCAGCACCGCCGGGACGACAAAAGGCGCCAGCGCCTCGACCGAGTTCATATGCACGCGGTCGATCCTGTAGAGGAGATTGGCGTCGTCGGCCGGGATCACCGGACCGGAAAGCGCTCCCGCAAATCCCTTGGACGAACCCGAGTAAACCGCCAGCGCGACTGACAAAAGACAGAGGATCAGTACACCGAGGATGCTTAGCCAATAGGGTTCCATAATTGTGCTCCTTCAGGTCACCTTGCCGGCAAAAAGATCTTGGAATCGCCTGAGATACAGCGGCCAGCCTCGATCACCGTCAATCCCAAAGCGCACGCCTTCCCAGCCTTCGCCATGACGTTCGAGATTGCGATGCTCGATCTCGACGCGGGTCCGGCTATTCGTCTCCGCCGTAAACCGGACTTCCCACTCGCTGGTCCTGTCCGGATTGGTCTCGATCTGCCATTGAGGGCTGATATCCCAACTCAGAAGCAGTCGGTTCGGCGGCTCGTAGGCCAGCACCCGTGCCCAGCGGCACTCGCTGCCATCCACACCGCGGTCGTAGACGTGACCGCCAACGCGGGGTTCGAAGATCGTCTCCGCGATCGGCACCGCAAGCAGGTTATGCTCTTTGGGTTTGAAACTGCCGAAGTCCTCGGTGAAGAGCTTGAAGGCATGTGCGATCGGAGCCTCGACAAGGATGGAGTGCCTCACGGGCGGTTGATGCGTGCTCATTCCTGCTCCTTCAAGGCCTGTTCGACGACCACTTTGTAGGCCGCCAAGGTTTTGCTCCAGAACCGGTCGAGTTCGGCGCGCAGGCTGGCCAAGCCTTCCGGTTCGACCCGGTAGATGCGTTGCTTGCCCAGCCGTGTGTTGGCCACGAGGCCGGCGTCCTTGAGCACCTTCAGGTGCTGCGAGACCGCCGGCCGGGTGACAGGAAGCGCACGAGCCAATTCCCCGACCGAACAGGGTTGTTCGACCAGCAGTTCGAAGATCGTCCGCCTGGTCGGGTCGCCAAGCGCTGTCCATCTGTTCATGTTAGTCTGCACTAACGCGAATTTAGGCAACCTCGCTATTTCTGTCAACTCGCCACAGGCCCGGCGGCGCCCTGTTCAAATGGGCCACAGCGCAAAAAACAGGGTCGCAGTTGCCGCCACTGCTGTAGATTTTAAGTCAAATTTTACCGAACCGGCGCCATGGCTTTGGCTGCCGGGTGTTCTCTCCGTTTTGTTTCGCGTATGGGGTGGTGATGCGTATTGTCTGGACGATTCCGCTGTTTCTCGCCTCGGCGCTGCTCACTGTGTCCACCGCCAATGCGGGCGAGGGTGCCTTCGGCTGGATGTCCGGCGACTGGTACCTGACGCTTGGCGCCACCGGCATGGTCGCGCCGAAATTCGAGGGCTCCAACAGCTATCTGCTCAGCGCATCGCCGATCATCTCGCTGGGCAAGGCCGGCCCGGCCGCGCGCTTTACCTCGCGCAACGACAACATCTCGCTGGCGCTGGTCGACGATGGCGGCGTCCGCGCCGGCCTGACCGGAAAATTCCTGTTTTCCCGCGACAGCAAGGATGAGCTCAAGGGCCTCGACCCGGTGCGCTGGGGCGGTGAGGTCGGCGGCTTCTTCGAAATCTATCCGACGGACTGGCTGCGCGCCCGCGCCGAACTGCGCCATGGCATTCGTGCCCATGATGGCTTTGTCGCCGACATCGCCGCCGATGCTTTCTACGACGTGACGCCGACTGTCAGAATTTCGGGCGGACCACGCGTGTCCTTTGCCTCGTCGGGCTATTTCGACTCTTATTATGGTGTCAACGCCAAGGAGGCTGCGGCCTCGGGCCTGAGCGAATACCATCCTGGCGGCGGCCTGAAATCGACCGGCCTTGGTGGCGCCATCACCTGGAAGGTGACCGATCCGATGACCGCCAGCCTGTTCGGCGAATATGCGCGCCTGATGGGCCCGGCTGCCGATTCCAGCCTGGTCAAGGAGCGCGGCGACCGTAACCAGTTCACGGTCGGCGTCTCGACCACCTATCGCTTCGACTTCGCGATGTAAGTGAATCGAACAAGAGACGCTTTATTCCTGCGGCTTTCTCGGCTAAAAGCCCGGCAATGACGAGCTTTTCACGCCTTCGCGCGCTGACGATACGAATTACAGGCCCGGTGTTCCGGGCGGCCTGAGCGCCGCCGGAGCCGCCGGGAGTTTTGCGCGCCCCCTCGCGCTTTTCCAATCATGATAGTTCACGCCCGAGCTTTTACGCCCGCCGGGCAATGCACATGGCAGACCAATGACCGACACTGTTGAAACGATCGACTATTCCAAGACGCTTTACCTGCCGCAGACGGATTTCCCGATGCGCGCCGGCTTGCCTGAAAAAGAACCGCAGCTGGTCAAGCGCTGGCAGGACATGGATCTCTACCGCAAGCTGCGCGAGGACGCGGCCGGCCGCGAAAAATACGTGCTGCATGACGGCCCGCCCTACGCCAATGGCAACATCCATATCGGCCATGCGCTGAACAAGATCCTCAAGGACGTCATCACCCGTTCGTTCCAGATGCGCGGCTATGACGCCAATTATGTGCCGGGTTGGGACTGCCATGGCCTGCCGATCGAATGGAAGATCGAGGAACAGTACCGCGCCAAGGGCAAGAACAAGGACGAGGTGCCGGTCAACGAGTTTCGCAAGGAATGCCGCGACTTCGCCGCGAACTGGATCACGGTGCAGGGCGGCGAGTTCCAGCGGCTCGGCGTCGTCGGCGATTTCAAGAACCCCTATACGACAATGGCTTTCCACTCGGAGTCGCGCATCGCCGGGGAGTTGTTGAAGTTCGCCATGTCGGGCCAGCTCTATCGCGGCTCCAAGCCGGTAATGTGGAGCGTCGTCGAGCGCACCGCACTGGCCGAGGCCGAGATCGAATACCAGGACTATGAGTCCGACACGATCTGGGTGAAGTTTCCAGTTGTGTCAGGATTTTGGAGCGTTGAGCACTTTGTATCAGACGCTGCACCGTCCATGCGCGTTCCGGAAAGCGTTGCACTTTTGGACAACGCCCACGTCGTCATCTGGACGACAACCCCGTGGACGATCCCCGGCAACCGTGCCGTCAATTATTCGTCACGGATCGGCTACGGCCTTTATGAAGTTACCGCAGCCGAAAATTCGTTCGGTCCACAGCCCGGTGAGAAGCTGATCTTTGCAGATGCGCTTGCCGAAGACTCCTCGGCCAAGGCCAAGGTCACCTTGAATCGGCTTCGCAGCGTTTCGGTCGAAGAGCTTGGAAGCCTTACACTTTCACATCCCTTCAAAGGTCTCGGCGGTGGTTACGAATTCGCCGTACCCATGCTTGCCGGGGACCATGTCACCGACGATGCCGGTACCGGTTTCGTCCACACCGCGCCCGGCCATGGCCGCGAGGACTTTGATGCCTGGATGGATGCGGCATCGGATTTGCGCGCACGTGGCATCGACCCTGCCATCCCCTTCACTGTAGATGATGCCGGCTTCTTCACCAGGGACGCGCCGGGTTTTGGCCCGGATCGCGAAGGTGGCGCCGCGCGTGTCATCGACGATAACGGCAAGAAGGGCAATGCCAATCAGGCGGTCATCGACGAACTGATCAAGCGCAACGCGCTGTTCGCGCGCGGCCGGCTGAAGCATTCCTACCCGCATTCCTGGCGGTCGAAGAAGCCGATCATCTTCCGCAACACGCCGCAATGGTTCGTCTATATGGACAAGGACCTCGGCGACGGCACGACGTTGCGCAGCCGTGCGCTGAAGGCGATCGACGACACACGCTTCGTGCCGGCGGCCGGCCAGAACCGTATCCGCGCCATGATCGAGGAACGCCCGGATTGGGTCTTGTCACGCCAGCGCGCCTGGGGCGTGCCGATCGCCGTCTTTGCCGATGAGGATGGCAACGTGCTGAAGGACGAAGCCGTCAACCAGCGCATCATGGACGCTTTCGAGAAGGAAGGCGCCGACGCCTGGTTCGCTGCCGGCGCCAAGGAGCGTTTCCTCGGCAATCACGATGCCTCCAAATGGAAGCAGGTGATGGACATCCTTGACGTCTGGTTCGATTCGGGCTCGACGCATGTCTTCACGCTGGAAGACCGTCCGGACCTGAAATGGCCGGCCGACGTCTATCTCGAAGGTTCCGACCAGCACCGCGGCTGGTTCCACTCCTCGCTGCTCGAAAGCTGCGGCACCAGGGGCAGGGCACCTTACGACACCGTCGTCACCCATGGCTTCACCATGGATGAGGAGGGGCGAAAGATGTCGAAATCGCTCGGCAACACCGTCGTGCCGCAAGACGTCATCAAGCAGTCCGGCGCCGACATTCTGCGGCTATGGGTGGTGACGACGGATTATTGGGAAGACCAGCGTCTCGGCAAGAACGTGCTGCAGACCAACATCGACGCCTACCGCAAGCTTCGCAACACCATCCGCTGGATGCTGGGCACGCTCGCCCATGATGATGGCGAGGAGGTGCCGCTGGACAAGATGCCGGAACTGGAGCGGCTGATGCTGCATCGGCTGGCCGAACTCGATGAGGTCGTGCGCTCGGGCTACGACGCGTTCGAGTTCAAACGCATCACCCGCACTTTGCTCGACTTCATGGTGGTCGAGCTGTCGGCCTTCTATTTCGACATCAGGAAGGACGCGCTCTATTGCGAGGGACCCGCCAGCGTGAAGCGCAAGGCCTCGGTACAAGTGGTGCGCCACCTCTTCGACTGCCTGGTGAAATGGCTGGCGCCGATGCTGCCCTTCACCACGGAAGAAGCCTGGCTCGACCGTCATCCGGATGCTGTCTCGCTGCATCTCGACCAGTTCCCCGAGATTCCGGCCGACTGGAAGAACGAGGCACTGGCTGAGAAATGGCGCAAGGTGCGGCAGGTTCGCCGTGTCGTCACCGGCGCGCTCGAGATCGCACGCGCTCAGAAGGTCATCGGTGCCTCTCTGGAAGCCGTGCCGGTCGTGACCCTCGACGATGCCGCGCTTGAAGCCGCGATCGCCGATGTCGACATGGCCGAGATGGCGATCACCAGCGATCTCGTCATCGCCCATGGCAAGGCGCCGGAAGGCGCCTTTGCGCTCGACGATGTCAAAGGTGTCTCGGTGGTGGTCGAAAAGGCCGAGGACCGCGGCTTGGTCAAATGCGCGCGTTCGTGGCGCTATACCGCCGATGTCGGGCAGGACGTGGAATTCCCCGACGTGTCTGCCCGCGATGCCGCCGTGCTGCATGAACTCAAGGCTCTGGGACGTTTGTGAGTGCTCAAAGCCGGTGCACAAATGCCACGGCGGGCGGGTGAAAAGCGCCCGCGCGTTGCCCTTAACGAGTGGTTGAGATAAACACGCGAAACTCCGGAAGACAAATTGTCGCCGGAATTCCGTCGCAAGAGCGTGGACGATGGGGACCGGGCCTTCGGCCGGTGACGATCGAGAGGCTGTCTAGAGTGGGACTTTTTGGCATGACCAAGAGAACTTATGCGCGCGTTGCGCTGCTGGCGCCGTTTGTCGCGTCCGGCCTCGCTCTGTCCGGCTGCATGGGTTCGCCGACCTACGGCACCGACAAGACGGCTGGCGAGCAGCTTGCCGGAGACCTTTCCGGCGCCTTCGCGATCACGCCCAAGCACAAGGAACAGATCGACTACAGGCCGCGTCCGGAGCTGGTAAAGCCGGCGCCGGGGCAGAAGGAAGTGCTGCCGCCGCCTCAGGAAAGCATCGAGACGGCGAGCACCGATTGGCCCGAATCGCCCGAGCAGCGCCGCGCCCGTCTGCGTGCCGACGCCACTGCCCACCAGGACGACCCGTCCTATCAATCGGGGATCGTCGATGACGTGCAGACCGATCCGGCTTCCGTGAAGAAGGCGCTGGCGGATTCGGGCTCCAGCCACCCGCCGGCCTGGTCGCCGAAGGATTCAGACAAGGGCCGCGCCGCGGAGATCCAGCGCCGCACCGCAGAGCAAAAGCAGGGCGATCCCAACACTCGCAGATATCTGAGCGAGCCGCCTCTGGCCTACCGAGCTGCCTCCGACACGGCGCCGCAGGGCGAACTCGGCGAGGATGAATACAAGAAGGAACGCCGCCTCAAGAAGGAAGCGGCCGCCAAAGGCAAGAGCGGCGGGCTCTTCGACTGGCTGCCCTCCTGGTAGGAACGCCGCCTTCGGTAGCTGAAGGCTCTACGTTTCGCGTCTTTCCCGAAAGAATTCCCTGAGCAGCAGCGCCGCATCGGCCTCGGCCATGCCCGGATAGATGTCGGGCGTATGGTGGCAGGTCGGCGAAGCGAAGAAGCGCACGCCGTTGACCACCGCGCCGCCCTTCTCGTCGGCCGCGCCGAAATAGAGCCGGCGCAGCCTGGCGAAGGAAATGGCGCCGGCGCACATGGCGCAGGGTTCCAGCGTCACATAGAGGTCGTGGCCGGTCAGCCGCTCGCTGGAGAGCGTTTGGCAGGCCGCGCGGATGGCCAGCATTTCGGCATGCGCCGTCGGATCGGCAAGTTCGCGGGTGCGGTTACCGGCGGATGCCACCACCGTGTCGCCGCTGGCGATGACGGCGCCAACCGGAACTTCTCCGCGCAAGGCGGCGGCTTGCGCCTCTTTCAGCGCCAGCGCCATGAAATCCGGCCGCTTCACGCGGTTTCCATTCCGATTATCTCCTCGCCACTTGGCGGTGATCCTGTTATGGAGCGCGTCAACCCGAATATCGGAACAGATTTTCGGAAATGATCATGCGCCAAATCAAAGTGCTATAGCGTCCTTTGCGCGTCCGAAAGGATGCGCCACGCTGTAGCAGCGCAACAAGGCAAAGGCCACATGGACGACAACGACAAGAAATCTCCGCGCCACAAAGGCCCGGGCAAAAGCGGCCCTGGAGCCGCGGGGCCGCGCCGCGATGGCGCCGCCGGCAAAAGCGGCAAACCCTCCTTCGGGGCCAAGAAACCCTATTCACCGCGAGGCGCCCGGCCCGCAGCGGCTGAGGGCGAGCGGCCCAAGCGCGATTTCAAAAGTGGCGACCGGCCATTCAGCAAAGGTCCGCGTTCCGAAGGCAAGCCCTTCGAAAAGCGCGAGGGACCGCGCAAGCCATATGCACCACGCGGTGACCGGCCGATGGCAGCCGAAGGCGAGCGCAAGCCGTATGAAAAGCGCGAAGGGCCGCGCAAACCCTATGCGCCGCGTGGGGATCGCCCTATGCCGGCCGAGGGTGAACGCAAGCCGTATGAAAAGCGCGAGGGGCCGCGCAAGCCTTATGCACCGCGCGGCGATCGGCCGGTTGCGGCCGATGGCGAGCGGCCAAAGCGCGATTTCAAGGGCGGCGATCGGCCATTCAGCAAGGGGCCGCGTCCCGAAGGCAAGCCTTTCGAAAAGCGTGAAGGGCCGCGCAAGCCCTACGCACCGCGTGGCGATCGGCCTGCTTCCGCCGAGGGCGAAAAGCGTTTTGACCGGCCAAAGCGCGATTTTGGCGATCGCCCGCAGCGCGACGCCGGAGATCGTCCCAAGCGTGACTTCAGCGATCGCCCCAAGCGCGATTTCGGTGGTGACCGGCCGCAAGCATCTGGCGGCGCCTTCAAGCCGCGCCCGCGTCCGGCAGATGCGGAAGAAGCCGGCGAGCGTATCGCCAAGCGGTTGGCCCGCGCCGGCCTGGCGTCGCGCCGCGACGCCGAAGACCTGATCGCGGCGGGCCGTGTCAAGGTCAACAACCGGGCTTTGACCTCGCCGGCCTTCAACGTCATGCCAGGCGACATCATCCATCTCGACGGCATGGAGATCCCGCCGATCGAGCGCACCCGCCTGTTCCTGTTTCACAAGCCGGCCGGCGTCGTTACCACCAACCGCGACCCCGAGGGCCGCAAGACCGTGTTCGACGTGCTGCCGGCCGAATTGCCGCGGCTGATGACCATCGGCCGCCTCGACATCAACACCGAAGGCCTGCTGCTGCTCACCAATGATGGCGGTCTGTCGCGCGTGCTCGAACTGCCTGCCACTGGCTGGCTGCGCCGTTACCGCGTGCGCGTTCATGGCAAGGTCGAGGAAAGCATGCTCGCAGGCCTGCGTGAAGGCATTGCCGTCGACGGCGTCTTCTACGGCGCCATCGAGGCGACGCTCGATCGTGAACAAGGCACCAACGCGTGGCTGACGATCGGCCTGCGCGAAGGCAAGAACCGCGAAGTGAAGAACATCCTTGGATCGCTCGGCCTCGACGTGACGCGGCTGATCCGTATCTCCTACGGACCGTTCCAGCTCGACGATCTCGCCGAAGGCCATGTGCTGGAGATCAAGGGCCGCGTCTTGCGCGACCAGCTCGGCGAGCGACTGGTCGAGGAATCCGGCGCCAATTTCGACGCCGAGATCATCAAGCCGTTTTCCAACCAGCCGGTGCGGCGAGAGCGTGACGTGGAGCCGGAACGGCCGAAAGTCACCCGCGAGGGTGACCATCGGCCGATCGGCGAGGGCGGTCTGATCAAGAACCGCAAGCGCCGCGAAGGCAGCCGCGACGAAGCGCTCGGCAAGCTGTCGACCAGTCCCGAAAGGGGCGCGAGGCCGGAAAAGAGCTTTGGCGAACGCGGCCCGAGACCTGAGCGCAGCGAGTTTTCGGACAAGCCGCGCAGCGAGTTTCGCGAAAAGCCGCGCGGCGATTTTGGCGACAAGCCCCGTGGAGGCTTCGGCGACAAGCCGCGCGGCGCCTTTGGTGACAAACCGCGCGGCGGCAAGAAGCCCGAGCGCGAGCAGCGGCCGATCGATCCGCCGGGCCAGCGCAAGGCTAATGTCTGGATGGCGCCGGGCGCGCGTCCGATCGGCAAGGGCAGGGCGGAAGCCGATGCCGCCAAGGCGGCTGAGGCCAAGGCGCGCAAGGCGTCGTTCAAGCCGTCCTATGGCAAGCCGGGCGGAGCCAAGCCGTTCGGCAAGCCGGGTGGCGAGCGTCCGGATGGCGGTCGGGGCGGCGAGCGGCCACGCAACGGTCCCAAGGGCCCGAGGACCAGATGATGCCGGGACTTAAATGAGATCCGGCCTTAAATGAGACCCGGGAATAAATGAGAATCGTCGGCGGCCAATTTCGCGGGCGTCCGCTGGCGACGCCGCGCGACCATGCCATCCGCCCGACGACCGACCGCGCCCGCGAGGCCGTCTTCAACGTGTTGGCGCACCGCTTTGCCGA
The DNA here is from genome assembly GCF_040320665.1 of Mesorhizobium sp. M0626. Lineage (NCBI taxonomy): Bacteria > Pseudomonadati > Pseudomonadota > Alphaproteobacteria > Hyphomicrobiales > Phyllobacteriaceae > Mesorhizobium > Mesorhizobium sp. M0626. The sequence continues at coordinate 137,771 of NZ_JAMYQD010000010.1, forward strand.
CAAGCTCGACGGCGCGCGTGTGCTCGACCTTTTCGCCGGCACCGGCGCTCTCGGCCTCGAAGCGCTGTCGCGCGGCGCTTCCTATGGCGTCTTTATCGAAGAATCGGCCGAAGGGCGCGGCCTGATCCGCACCAATGTCGAAGCTTTTGGCCTTACCGGCCGCACCAAGATCTTCCGCCGCGACGCGACCGCCCTGGGTGAGGCCGGTACGCTTGCGGCATTCGGCCTGGTCTTCGCCGATCCGCCCTATGGCAAGGGCCTTGGCGAGCGCGCCCTGCGCTCGGCCAGGGATGGCGGCTGGCTGCTGCCAGGCGCGCTGTGCGTGGTCGAGGAAGCCGCCTCGGCGCCCTTCGAGATTGGGCCGGAATTCTCGGTGCTTGATGAACGAAACTACGGCGAGACGGTGATCCGGTTCGTCGAGCTTGCGTAAGGGTGGGGCGATCGGCGCCTTCAAAATGACGCACAATTCACTTTGCCTCCCCGGCTAACCTTGCCTATCGTCGCGCGATAACAACCGGAGCCATCAATGACATTTCATACTGAATGGCTGCGGAGAGCCTTGCTCGCCACCGCGCTGACCATGGCCGGCCCGGCCCTGGCCGCGGATGATGGCAAGGTGGCCAACTTCCTGCTCGACAATGGCATGGAGGTGGTGGTCATTCCCGATCATCGCGCCCCCATCGTCACCCATATGGTGTGGTACAAGATCGGCAGCGCCGACGAGCCGCCAGGCAAGTCCGGCATAGCGCACTTCTTCGAACACCTGATGTTCAAGGCCACGACCAACCACGCCGCGGGCGAGTTCGACCGCGCCATATCGGCCATCGGCGGCTCCAACAACGCCTTCACCTCATATGACTACACTGCCTTCCACGAGACGGTGGCGCCCTCGGCACTTGGTGAGATGATGAGCTTCGAGGCCGATCGCATGCGCAACCTCATCTTGACCGACGAGGTCATCAAGACCGAGCGCGACGTGATCCTGGAAGAGCGCCGCTCGCGCATCGACAGCAATCCGCAGGCGGTGCTCGACGAAGAGGTCGACGCGACGCTCTGGCAGAACCAGCCCTACCGCATTCCGGTGATCGGCTGGATGCAGGAGATGGAGCAGTTGAACCGCACCGATGCGGTTGCCTTCTATGACAAATACTACCGGCCCAACAATGCGGTGCTGATCGTGGCCGGCGATGTCGAGCCGGAGGTCGTGAAGGCGCTGGCCGAAAAAACCTATGGCAAGGTCGCGCGCGGTCCCGACCTGCCCCTGCGCATCCGCCCGGTCGAGCCGGAGCAGAACACCAAGCGCACGGTGACGCTCACCGATGGGCGCGTTTCGGTGCCGAGCTTTTCGACGCAATGGGTGGTTCCGTCCTACCACACGGCAAAACCCGGCGAGGCCGAGGCGCTCGACCTGCTGGGAGAGATCCTTGGCGGCGGCAGCCGCAGCAGGCTCTACCAGCAACTCGTGGTCAAGCAAGGCATCGCATCGGCGACCGGCGCCTTCTTCCAGGGTACGATGCTCGACGCCACCAATTTCACCGTCTATGGCGCGCCGCGCGGCGACGCCAAGCTGAGCGACGTCGAGGCGGCCGTCGAGGCCGAGATCGCCCGCATCGTCAAGGACGGCGTCACCGCCGACGAGCTGGAGAAGGCCAAGGCCCGCTATATCAGGGCCATGATCTTCGCCCGCGACAAGCAGGACGAGATGGCCAATCTCTACGGCGCCGAGCTCGCCACCGGCGGCAACGTCAGGGATATCGAGGAATGGCCGGACCGCATTCGCAAGGTCACCGCCGATGAGATCAAGGCGGTCGCCGCACGCTATCTGCTGCTCGACCGTACGACGACCGGCTATCTCTTGCCGCAGCAACAGGCTGGGAATTGATGATGACAAGATTGAGCATTGGCGCTGCCCCTCACCTGCCTGCCGGCATCCTCTCTCCGTATAGTGACGGGGAGAGGGGCGCTGTCATCGCCGATTTCGCCAACCATCAGCGTCGTAAGAAGAGCGCCAGCGTCGCGGCGAGACCCCTTCTCCCCGTCACTATACGGGGAGAAGTGCCCGGCAGCGCGATGAGGGGCGGAGCTGACCTTGGCGATCAATGGCCTGATGCGATTGCTGATAGGCGCATCGCGGTTCTCCACGCCCTCGCCACACTGTTCCTCGGCATCTTCTTCCTCATCCTGCCGGCGCTTGCCGCGCACGCGATGGACATCCAACCGGTGACCTCGTCAAAGGGCGTCAATGCCTGGCTGGTCGAGGACCACTCCATTCCGATCATCGCCATCCGCTTCGTCTTCGATGGCGGCTCGACGCAGGATCCGGCGGGGCGGGAAGGGTTGGTCAATCTGATGACCGGCCTGTTCGACGAGGGCGCCGGCGACCTCGACAGCGAGGCCTTCCAGATCAAGCTTGACGATGCCGGCGCAGAGATGGGCTTCGAAGCGGCGCGCGACGGCACCTATGGCGCGATGCGGATGCTGGCCGAGCAGAAGGATGCGGCCTTCGACCTGCTCAGGCTGGCGGTCACCAGCCCGCGCTTCGACCAGGCGCCGATCGACCGCATCCGCGCCCAGATCCTGTCCGGCATCATCGCCAATGAGCGTGACCCCAACACCGTCGCGCAAACCAAATGGCTGCGCGCCATCTATGGCGACCATCCGTATTCCAGGCCCGACCAGGGCACCAAGGACAGCATTGCCACCGTCACGGCGGCGGATCTGGCGGCCTTCCACAAGGCCAATTTCGCCCTCAGCGGCCTGCATGTCGCGGTGGTCGGCGACATCGACGCCGCGACGCTGAAGCGGAAGCTCGATGAGGTCTTCGGCGATCTGCCGGAAAAGCAGGTGCTGCAACCGGTTGCCGATACCGAGCTGAAGCTCGGCCAGCAGCTCGAGGTCGACTACGACCTGCCGCAGACCTCGCTGCAGTTTGCCTACCCCGGTGTGAAGCGCGATGCGCCGGATTTCTTCCCCGCGGTGCTGATGAACCAGATTCTCGGCGGCGGCACCTTCACCTCGCGCCTCTATGACGAGGTGCGGGAAAAGCGCGGCCTGGCCTACTCCGTCGATTCCAACCTGGTCGACCACCAGCATTCCAATGCGCTGATCATCACCACGGCGACGCGTTCCGACCGCGCCGCCGAGACGCTCGCCATCGTCAAGGAGGTGGTCAAGAAGATGGCGCAGGAGGGGCCGACCGAGGCCGAGCTGGACGCGACCAAGAAATACATGGTCGGCTCCTATGCTATCAGCAATCTGGATTCTTCCAGCGCCATTGCCGCGACCCTGGTGGAATTGCAGCTCGACAATCTCGGCATCGACTACGTGCAGCGCCGCGCGGCGCTCATCAACGGCGTGACGCTCGATCAGGTCAAGGCAGCGGCGAAGAAGCTGCTGACGCCGGCGCCCGCGATCATGAGCATCGGGCCGAAGCTGGAGGCCAAATGACAGGTCCGACTTTCGGTATCGCCTTTGGCGGCGGCGGCGCGCGCGGCCTCGCCCATATCCACATCGTCGAGGCGCTGGATGAGCTCGGCATCATGCCCGTGGCCATCGCCGGCTCCTCGATCGGCGCCATCATGGGCGCCGGCATGGCCTCGGGCATGAGCGGCAAGGACATCGAGGACTACGCCCGCTCGATCCTCGGCCGCCGCGCCGAGGTGGCGGCGCGCATGTGGCGCTCGCGTCCCGGCACCATCGCCGAGGCGATGCAGGGCGGCATCCGCGTCAGCCAGTTCAACATAGAGCGCATCTTGAAGGCGTTCCTGCCGGAAGCCATCCCGGAAACCTTCGCCGAGCTGAAAATCCCGCTGAAGGTGACGGCGACGGACTATTTCGGTCACAAGCTGGCCGTCTTCGACGAGGGCGACCTGCATTCGGCGCTCGCCGCCTCGGCTGCCATTCCCGCCGTGTTCCGCCCGGTGACGCGCGACGACCGCGTGCTGATCGACGGCGGCATCTACAATCCGGTGCCGTTCGACCTCATCGAAGACGCCGCCGACATCATCATCGCGATCGACGTCGTCGGTGCGCCGAGCGAGGCCGAGCGCAAGCACCCGACCACCGTCGATCTGATGTACGGCGCCACGCAATTGATGATGCAGTCGATCATCGCCCACAAGCTGAACCAGCGCCCCCCCGACATACTGATCCGCCCGCCGGTGTCGAAATACCGCGTGCTCGATTTCATGAAGATCGACACGCTGCTTGCCGAGACGCACGAGGTCAAGGACGAACTGAAGCGCGAGGTGGAAAGAGTGGTCGAGGCGCGTGGCAAGGGCAAGCGGGGGAAGAAAGCAGGGTGAGCTGCCGATCTCCCCCCAAGGGGGAGATTACACCACCAGCGTCTCACACCTTCCCAGCCGCATATTCCAGCGCCACCACGCCATTGCTGAACTGTACGGTCGAGATCGGCTCCAACGCCACCGGCATATCGGACGGGAACAGCTTCTTGCCCTCGCCGACGGTGCCAGGGTAGCTGAGCAGCCTGACGCGATCGACCAGACCATGGCGCAGCAATTCCCGCGCGACGCTCAGGCTGCCATGCACATAGATGTTGCCGCCGCTGCCTTGCTTCAGCGCCCGAACCGCTTCCGGCAACGCACCCTTCAGCAACTCGGCCGGTTTCCAGTCGAGTGCCTTCGGGCTTGTCGACGCGACATATTTCGGCAGCGCATTGAACCGGTCGGCGAAGTCTCCGGTTTCCTTGGGCCAAGAGCCGGCAAAAATCTCGTAGGTCGTGCGCCCCAGAAGCATGGCCCCGCTGTCGGCAAGCTCGTCCTCCTTGAACCTTTGCATCTCATCGTTCCAGGTCACGCTGGGCAGCTTCTCGACCTCGGCGATGCCATCGATGCTGATGAACTCGGTGACAATAAGGTTTCTCATGGCGCTCTCCTTCTTCTGTCAAAGGACGAACCGCGTGAGCCTTTTGCGACCGCTCTGCGAAAAAAATGCGCTTTGTTGAGCAGCTGTCGGGCGCCGGCCCATTCGCGCTTAAAGGGGGGCGCTTCGGACACCATCGACAAACGCCAGAACGACCACACACGGAGCAACGCAGTAAACCAGTCTCGCTCTGCGGCCCGTCTTCGTCACAGCGTCGCTTGCGTCGAGATCGACGGTGATGTCCTCATAGCCCAGCACTTCGCCATCAAGCGGGTAGGCGGCCTTGTAGACAGCTTCCTTGGCGGCAAAAAGGATGCGACCGGCAAGATACGGGTCGGTTGCGTCGATCCGGTCAGCGGGGACTGCAACCAGCGCGAAGATGTCGTCGGGCAGGGGCAAAGCGGGCTCGATATCGATGCCGAGCGAGGCGACGTGGGAGAGCGGCGCGACGGCCGCCACGGCTATCTCGTCGTCGTGAGCCAGCGACCCCGTTACTCCATGAGGCCATACCGGTGCGCCGGAGGAGCCGCGGAGGATAGCGACGTCGTTCAAGCCCATATCCGCCAGCAACTCGTGCGCGATCCACCGCGCCGCGCCACTCGCCCGCCGCATCAGCGGCAGGCGTGACGGGATGGAGCGTGCTTCCTGCGGCAGCAAATGGTTCTCATCGCCTTCGCGGATCGTGCGGCATCCGATCCGAACGCCGGCCGGTGCCATGGCGGCCATCGCCGCCAGCAACTGCGCCGACAGGCTGGCACCGGCATCGAGCCGGCGCGTCATGGCTGTTCGCCCCGCAGAGCGAGGTCGGCGATCATTTCCCCGTCCTCGTCGGGCCCTTCTTCGACGAAACCGGCAGCGCGATAGAGGCGGCGTGCCGCTTCATTCCCAGGTTCGTAGCAGATCGAAACGTGGCTGATGTGGCCGAGCCGCATGATTTCATCCAGCACTTCGCGCAAAGCGGCCTTGCCGTAGCCTTGGCCCTGATGGACGCGACCGATCATGAAGCGGTAGATTCGCGCCTCGTCGTCGTCCTGCGGCGCCTCGTACATCAGGAAACCGACGACGCGATCCCCTGCCATGACGACGCGCGGCCGAGCGTCCCCGTCGGTTTCGGCTTCGTCCAGCGACTCCGCATTGCTGGCGACGAAATCCATCTGATCCGCAGCCAGTTCCAGAGCCGCGACCAGGGCCCGGTTGGCCGCAGCCAGCGAAACGAGACGGACGTCTGCGCCCATCAAGCCGTTGCCTTGACGCTATCCTCCGGCAGCGGCTCGACGAAGCGATGCAGCTTGGCCGGGTTGCCCCGCCAGATCGAGTTGGGCTCCAGCTCTTCGCCCTTCATCACGAAGGAGTCCGCGTCGACCATCGAGCCTTTGCCCATCACCACGCCGTAGTGGACAAAGGCGGAAGGCCCGAGCGTGCAGCCATCGCAGATGCGGATGAAATCGGACTTGAACGCGCCTTCTTCCAGCGAATGGGCCTGGATCACGCAGCCCTCGTTGAGCGTGACGTCGTCGCCGATCTCGACCAGCGAACGCTCGGTCAAATTGCTGCCGCCGTCATAGACCCGGCTGCCGACCTTGACGCCGAGCAGGCGCAGGATCATCGGCCGGAACGGCGTGCCGGCGAACAGGCGCACGATGGGCGAATCCGCCAGCTTCCAGTGGCGCTCGTGGCGCCAGAAGGCGACGTCGTAGATGGTCGTCATCTGCGGCTTCAAGCCGCGGAAACCAAGACTTGCCCGCTCGACCAGAATGTAGAACGGAATGGTGATCGCCGAGGTCAAGATGACGGCGGCGAACAGCGCCACCTCCGCCCATTCCGTATAGTAGTTCAGCGCCCGGTCCCAGATCGCCAGCGTGACGAACAGCATGACCCATTGCGTTGCCAGGAACAGAAGAATGGTCACCAGGTTGTGGCGGTTCTTGAACGGGATGCGCCGGCGCCGGTCTGCCTCGTCGACGCCCGCGATAAGCTCCTTGTCGCGGTTCACCATGCGCGGGATTTCAAAGGCGGGCGAACCGAGAAGGCCGACATTCTCGCGCAACGGCCCGTCGATGGGGATCATCACCTTGGTGCCGAGCAGGACGTTGTCGCCCGTGCGCCCGTCCGGCGGATAATAGATGTTGTTGCCGAGATAGTTGCGCTCGCCGATGCGCGTCGGCTCGAGCCTGAAGGCCGAGGCGGACTTGTGCATGTTGATCATGAACAGCCCGTCCGACACCATGGTCTCGGTGCCGATCTCGCACAGAAGCGGGTTTTCGTGCTGCTGGTTGGAGCCGAAATTGGAACCGGTCTGCACCACTCTGTTGAGGTTCCAGCCGATGGCGCGCATGTAGTGCACGATCGCCGAGCTGTCGCCGGCCAGGAGCCCGAGCACGCGGGAATTGCTGGCGAATTCGGCGACGGTCTGCAGCCAGTAGCGGAAACCGTAAAGCGTGTAGGTGCGGCCCGGCTTCAAGATCAGGCTCGTCAGGCGCGGCACCAGCGTCGCTGCCAGGAAAGCCGCCGCGATATAGCCGAAAAGCGTGACCGTGGTGCCGATTGCGACAAGGCCGATCGTCTCCTGATAGTCGTCGCCGACATATTCCCAGTAGCTGTGGAACAGGAGCGGCAGCGGGGTGACGAGGCCAAACAGGCCGACCAGCTGCAGCGCTTCATAGAGGAAGCGCCGGACCTGGTAAGGATTGACATTGCGCACCTTGCAATAGTCCGCCGTGGTCGGCACCGCCGGCGATCCATGCCAGTGCTCGCCGTCGGGAATGCTTTGCCCGCGATGCAGCGAGGACGAATGGCCGAGCTGGGCGCCGTTGCCGATCCTGGTGTCGATGTCGAGCGTGGAGCCGACGCCGACGAAGGCATCGCGGCCGATGGTCAGCGGCCCGGTGTGGATATAACCGGACTGGGCCCTGAAGCCGAGGATCATCGATTCCTTGCGCAGGATGGTGTTGGCGCCGATGGAAATAAGATCCGTGCAGACGGGCACGGACTTCGATTCGATGACGGCGTTTTTCCCGAGTTTGGTGCCGAGCAGCTGCAGATAGAGGCTGTAGAGCGGGCTGCCGCGGAACAGCACGACGGGTGCGGTGCGGATCAACGTCTTGACCACCCAGAAGCGGAAGTAGCGCACGCCCCAGATCGGAAACGCCTCGGCCTTCCAGCGGCCGATGAGCACCCATTTCGCCAGGACTGCAAAGCCCGACATGCCGAAGAACACGGCGGCCGAGAGCGCCACGCACCGGATATAGAGCTGCAGCGGATCGTCGAGCGCGTCATACATCCAGTTGAGGCCGTCATTGATCGCCCAGAGGGCCACGTAGCTGTAGAGGCCGTAGAACGAAAGCTGCGCCGCGCCGCAGGTCCAGTAGGCGAAATTCGAGGCCCGGCGGGTGAGGACCGGCTCGTTGGTTGCCGTCGTCATCTCCTCCGCTACCCCCAGATGCAGCGCCAGGCGCGCCACTGTGGGATAGAGATAGATGTCGCGCATCGACGTCGTCGCCCATTCCTTCCTGGTGCGCACGCGCGCGCAGAAATGCGCCATCAGCAAGGAGTTGGCGCCGAGATCGTCGAAGAAGTGATCCTCGACCGACACCGCGCCGAATTTCAGCACCGTGGCCAGCGCTTCCGCCAGGAAACGCTCGTCCTCATTGGCGGGCGGCACCATCGTGCGATCGGCCGAAAGCCGGATGCTCGTCGGCTTCGGCAGCTGGCGCAGGTCTACCTTGTTGGAGACGGTCATCGGGATGGCAGGCAGTTCCTCCAGATAGGCGGGCACCATGTAGTCGGGCAGCCGCCGCTTCATCGTCTGGGCGAGATCCGCACGGGAAACCGCCGCTACGCCGGTTTTAAGCGCGTAATAGGCAACGAGTTCGACGCGGCCGGGCTCGATCTCCCAGGTGGTCACGGCGGCCTGGGCGATCTCGGGCTGGTCGAGCAGCACCGCCTCGATCTCGCCGAGTTCGATGCGATATCCGCGAATCTTCACCTGCGTGTCGATGCGCCCGGCATACTCGATCTCGCCGCTATCGTTGATCCGGCCAAGATCGCCGGTGCGGTAGATGCGCTGCGACGGGTTGTTCGGCAGGCCGACGAAATCGGCGATGAATTTCTGGTCGGTCAGGTCCGGCCGGTTCAGATAACCGACGGCGAGCCCGATGCCGGCAATGCCGATCTCGCCCAGTTCACCGGGCTCGGCAAGTTGCGGCAGCGAAGCGTCGAGAATGACGATCGAGTAAGTCGGCAACGGCGCGCCGATTGTGACGGGACGGTCCGGCGTCAGCGCCCCCATCGTTGCGGTGACGGTCGCCTCGGTCGGCCCGTAGGTGTTGAGGATCTGCCGGCCCGGCTTCGACCAGCGCACCACCAGATTGTGCGGGCAGGCCTCGCCGCCCACCAAAAGCGTGCGCAGGCTGGGAACGTCCGATGTCATCGATGACAACAATGTCGGGCTGCAGGCCATGCAGGTGATGTCATGGAGGCGCAGGAAATCCGCCAGTTCCTCGCCCACCAGCGGCATCTGGCCAGGTGCCGGCACCACCGTCGCGCCGGCGACGAACGGCACCCAGATCTCTTCGGAGGAAAAGTCGAAGGCAATGGTCATGCCCTGATACGCCCGGTCGCCCGGCCGGTAGCCGTAGGAGGCGGCCGCGACGTGTATGAAATTGACGAAGCTCTGGTGCGTGATGACCACGCCCTTGGGCTTGCCAGTGGTGCCCGAGGTATAGAGGATGTAGCAAATGTCGTCGGCCGCCTGCGGCTTCAGCGGCGCGGGCGACTGCGCGGAAATCTCGGCGGCGGCGCTGTCGATCAGCACATGCGGAACGGGCAGTTGACCGGCGCGCGACGCATAGGCGGCGATGGTGACGATCATGCTGACGGCGGCGTCTTCGATGATCAGCGCCATCCGCTCCTGCGGAAACGCGGTGGCCAGCGGCACGAAGGGCAGCCCCCGCCTTCATCACCGCCAGCAACGCGACATAGGTTTCCGCCGATCGGTCGAGAATGAGCCCGACCCGGTGGCCCGGCCGCACGCCGTGCTTGATCAGCATGCGGGCGAACTGGTTGGCGCGGCTGTTCAGCTCCTGATAGGTCCACACGCGCCCTTCGGAGATCACCGCCGGCAGTGCGGCAAACGTTACGGCGAGCTGCTCGAACACCGTATCGAGCCGCTCACCCGGCTGCCGGGCAAAGTCGGCGCCCGTCAGGACCTGGCCGTTCCTTGTCGGGCCGCGAGCGATCCGTGCCAGCGCATCGATGCCTGGCAGGCCGCCGATCGGTGTTGCCGCGTCGCTGTCCAGTTCGGCGATATCGTAGTCCATGTCCATACTTTCTCGTCCTCGCCGGGCATCGCCCGGCTGTTCGTGCCGCCGCTGGAGGAGGCACTGCGCCGCCGCTGCGATTTTGTTGGTGGAGGGCTTCCAAAAAGGAAGTGCCCGGAATCCCGACGGGGAAGCTTATGCCACCCGATCTTTTCGCCGGTTTTTCCGAACTGTTGAATTTTGTTTCTGGAGTGTGTCTGGGCGGGGAGCTTGGCCGGCCGCTCGCTGCACCTTGCGGGGGAGGGCTTCAGCGTTGGTGGCAACCCGGAAACAGAATATGAGCGAACCTCATGCGGACGACGCCGGCGAGCTGTCTATCTTGGAGCGCTACGGCGACCCAGCAGCAGAGCGATGCCCAACGCCGGAAGCGTCGCCGCCGCGACGGCCAAGAAGACGAATTGCAGCCCGGTCGACGCGGCGACCAGGCCGAGCGCCGGACTGCCGAAGCCGAGCGCCACGTCGAGGAAGACGGTGTAGAGTCCCATGGCCAGGCCGCGGCTGCGCGACGGAAGACGGCTTACGGCCTCGGCGCCGAGACCGGGATAGACCAGCGAGTAGCCGAGGCCAGTCAGACCCGCTCCGATTGCGGCGACAACAGGCCCGGTCGCAAGCCAGATCAGCATCAGCCCTGCCGCCTCGACCACAACGAAGATCACAGCGACGCGTGCGCCTCCAAGCCTGTCGGGCAGGTGGCCGAAGCACAGCCTTGCCACAATCAGAGACGCAGCATAGGCCGTGAAAGGAAGCCATACCGGCTGCCAGCCCTGCTCGGCGAAGAGCAGGGCGCCGAAGCCCAGAATAGCACCATAGCCGAGGCTGCTGAAAGCAGCTCCGACGCCAGGAAGCCAGACCGCTTTCGCCACGCTCCTCCATGACTGCGGCACGCTGCCCGAGGCGGCGCTGGTGCCGCGCATCGGCAGGATGGCAAGCAGCGTCGCCAGCGGCAGGATGATCGTCGCGAGCGCGATCGCGGTGAAACCGCTCGCCGCATAAAGCGCAGATCCGACCGGCGCCCCCAGCGCGAGCGCCGCAAACATCGCCGTGCCCACCCAGGCTATGACTTTTCCGGAGTTCTGTCCGCCCGCAACGGAGAGGCCCCAGGCGACGCCGCCGGTGATGATGAAGCTCTCGGACGCGCCCAGCACCGCCCGTCCGGCGAACAGCGCCGATGCGGACGCTACCGGCCGGTCGAGCAATGCCAGCGAGCCGAGGTAAAATAGCCCGGCAAGGGCAGCGGCAACGAGGCCGACGACGACGGCGCGCTTGCCGCCGCGTCCATCGGCATAGTTTCCAGCCCCGATGCGCGACAGCATCGAGGCGACGAACTGGCTGCCCGTCACCAGCCCGACTGCGAAGGGGCCGAAGCCGAGCTGCTGGTGAAGATGCAGCGGCAGGACGGGTAGCGCCAGGCCGATCAGCAGGAAGCCGGCGAAGACAGCCGCCATGATCGGCACCAGTTCCGCGATGACGCCATTTCGGTCTGACATCCGCGCCATTTTGGCCATCGGCAGCCCAACTGTTCGGATCAGTAGCGTTCGTAGGTTACGCGCCAGCCTTCGGCCGGGTTGTCCGGCGTGAGGACCAGTTTGTTGTCCGAGACCTCGAATTTGCGTTTCATGCTCTTCCCGACAAGGTTGCGGACCAGGGAGGACTCGATTGTGATGACGAAGGTCTTGTCCTGGTCGTTGATGGCGACCGACCCGTAATAGGCTTCGTAGCCATTCGCCGTGTAAGGCGTGTCCTGCGCCTTGGGGTCGGGGTTCTGCGCCTGCACAGAGAGGGTGCCGGCCTCGGTGAAGATGACCTGGCCGGAATAGGACACGGGCTTCAGGTTTCCCTCGGAGCCGGCCTCGAGCGAAATCATGCGCCATGCGCCGATGATCGCGGATTCTTGCGAGAGAGCCGGCGTGGCGACCGAAAGGGCAAGCGCAAGGGCGGCAATCTTTAATCTCATAGTCATATGTCGTTGTTCCTTTTCTGAGTTGTGGGTGCGCACAGGCCGTCCGCCCGATCTTGCTCACACCGAAAGCATGACCTTGATGGCGCGACGCTCGTCCATGGCGCGATAGCCTTCAGCGACCTCGGCCAACGGCAGCTTGAGGTCGAAGACCTTGCCGGGCATGATCCGACCTTGCAGCACACGGTCCATCAGGTCGGGCAGGAAGCGGCGCACCGGCGCCGGGCCGCCCAGCATGCGTTTCTGGCCGAAGAATAGTTTTTGGCCGTCGAAGTTCACGCCGTGCGGCACGCCGACATAGCCGATGGTGCCGCCGGGGCGGGAGCAGGCCAGCGCCTGGTCGAAGGATTCTCCCGTGCCGACGCATTCCAGCACGGAGTCCGCGCCGACGCCCTTGGTGAGTTCCTTGATGAGGGCCACGCCTTCCTCGCCGCGCTCGGCGACGATGTCGGTCGCGCCAAACTCGCGGGCGAGCTTTTGGCGGCTTGCGTGCCGGCTCATGGCGATGATGCGCTCGGCGCCCATCTCCTTGGCCGCAAGCACGCCCATCAGGCCGACCGCACCGTCGCCGACCACTACCACCGTCGATCCTTCGCGGACCTCGGCCGCGTCGGCCGCATACCAGCCGGTGCCGAGCACATCGGACACCGCCAGCAGGTCAGGGATGAGGTCGGCCGGCGGCACCTCGGCGGTGGCGACCAGTGTGCCATCGGCCAAGGGTACGCGGGCGTAAGGCGCCTGCGCGCCCGACATGAACTCGCGCTGCACGCAAGACGACTGGAAGCCGAAGCGGCAATGCGGGCAGGTATTGTCGGAGAGGCAGAATGACCCGACGACGAACTGGCCGGGGCGGACCGTGCGCACCTCTGCGCCGACCTCGACGACGATGCCGCAATATTCGTGGCCCATATGCATCGGCCCGGCGACCGGCTGCAGCCCGCGATAAGGCCACAGGTCCGAGCCGCAGATGCAGCTTGCCGACAGCTTGATGATGGCGTCCGTCGGCCGCATGATTTTCGGATCGGCGATTTCCTCGCAGCGGATGTCGCCCGGGTTGTGAAGAACGGTTGCAAGCATGTTGGTTCCTTTCGAGGCGAGAAGATCAGCCGCCGTAGTCGGCGTCGCTGACATGTTCCAGCCAGTCCACGACCTTGCCGTCCTTGACCTCCTGGAGGGCAATGTGGGTCATGGCGGTCTGAGGCGATGCGCCGTGCCAGTGTTTTTCGCCGGGCGCGAACCAGACGACGTCGCCCGGACGGATTTCCTCGACCGGGCCACCCTCGCGCTGAACGCGGCCGAGGCCGGAGACGACGATCAGCGTCTGGCCGAGCGGATGCGTGTGCCAGGCGGTGCGGGCGCCGGGCTCGAAGGTCACCTGTGCGCCTTGAACCCGCTCGGCGTCGAAGGGATTGAAGAGCGGATCGATCCGCACCGTTCCGGTGAACCAGTCAGGCGGTCCCTTGCCGGAAGGCCTGGTGCCGGCGCGAAGAATGTCCATGGTGATCTCCTTTGCGTCCTCAAATGCGTTCGATGCGAAGCGGGAATTTGCCGCGAATGTGCAGGGCCTGCTCGCCCTCGTCGAAGCGGCCAAGCCTGATCAGCCCGGGATGGCGGTAGTCGGCGTAGAACATGGCCAGGTTGCCCCAGGGCATGAAATAGCACAGGTCATAGGGCTGCTCGTCGGCGAACGGACCGCTTCCCTCCTCGGTCAGCTTGCGCGGCAGATAGGCGATCTTCTCGTTGTGGGCGTAGTCCTCGATCTCGACGTCGAGCGGCAGCATGGAGAAGAAGTCGCGCGCCGACGGATTGTCGTAGAGCGTGGCGGTCATGGTGCGGCCGTTGAAAACCATCCTGATCTTGATGTCGGTGGGCTCCTGGCTGACGGGAGATTGGTCTTCCTGGCTGGCGGCTGTGCGAGGCAGGGCCGCCGCCGCGAACGCGGCGCCGAGCAATGTCCGGCGGCTGAGCGGCGCATGTTCGTTCGTCACGGCAAAGACCTCCGGGCCATATGCGCTGCGGCAAGGGCGGCGAGCGCCGATCCGCAGAGCAGCACCGCGCCCAGAGTGAACGGTCCCCACCAGCCCACCGTATCGAACAGCGTGCCGCCGATCGCGGCGCCGCCGGTGATGGCGAGCTGGATGACGGCTACCTGCAACCCGCCGCCGGCCTCCGCGTCGTTCGGCAACGTTCGGCTGAGCCACGTGCCCCAACCGACCGGCGCGGCCATGCCGAAGAAGCCCCAGGCAACGAGCAGCAGCGCTGTGGGACCCGGGAGTGCACCGAGGGCGATGAGCGCGGCGGCCAGTGCAGCCATGACCAGCGGGATGACGGTGAGAATGCTGAACAGACGCGTGCGCAAAAGCCGGCCGACGCACCATGTGCCGAGCACCCCGGCCAGCCCCATCGCCAGCAGGACCGCCGAGAGGGCGGCGATATCGAGCCGGGTGACGTTCTCGAGGAAGGGCCGCAGATAGGTGAAGAGCGCGAACTGACCCATGAACAGCATCATGATCGACGCCATGCCGGTGGCGACAGGAAGACGGCCGAGCAGCGGCAGCGGGTTGCCGGCACGATTCCTGCGGCGCGGCGGCAGCGCCGGCAGGCTTGTCCACTGCCAGGCCAGCGCCAGGAGACCAAACGGCACGACGAGGAAGAAAGCGCCGCGCCAGCCGACATAGGCGCCGAGAAAACTGCCCAGCGGCGCGGCGATGGTGGCCGCAATGGCATTGCCGGCGTTCAGCATGGCGAGACCCTTCGGAACCATGTCTTGCGGCACGAGGCGCATGACGATCGCGGTCGACATCGACCAGAACCCGCCGATCGCGATGCCGAGCAGCGCCCGGCCGACCATGAGCAACGCGTAGTTCGGCGCGAAGGTGACAGCCAGACCGGACACGATGAGTAGGAGGGTGAAGCCGGTCACGACCAGTCGGCGGTCGATGTGGCGCGTGAGGCTGGCGACCAGCAGGCTGGTCACGACGGCGAAAGCGCCCGAAATCGAGATCGCCTGTCCCGCCCGGCCCTCGGTGATGCCGAGATCGTCCGCTAGCGGCGACAGCAGGCTGACCGGCATGAATTCCGACGCGATGAGCACGAAAACACACAGCGCCATCGACAACACCGCGCCCCATGCGGCGCGGTTTTCAACAAGCCTTGTGTCGTATGTGGTTTCCATGATTGGCATCCTGGCAAAGCGACCGGACGGATCAGCCGCAAATTCCCGTCGCTGCCAGAAGATATTGCAAGGGGACCCATTTAAGTAGACCAAGCAATCCGCATGGACTTATCTGCTCATGATATGAATGTCCGACGGGAGGTGCCCTATGCAGCGCGATGGCATGAAGGATTTGCTCTGGTTCGTGGCGGTCGCCAGGGAGCGCAGTTTCACCAGGGCGGCGGCAAAGCTCGGAACCTCGCAGTCGACCCTGAGTTCGACAATCAAGGAGCTTGAAGCTCGTCTTGGCGTCCGCCTGCTGACGCGTACGACGCGGAGCGTCTCTCCGACGGAGGCCGGCGAGCGACTTTTCCAATCTCTCGTTCCCCGCTTCGAGGAAATCGAATCCGACCTCGCAAGCCTGGTGGCGTTTCGCGACAAGCCCTCCGGAACGGTCCGCATCACCCTGTCCGACCATGCGCTCCAGACGACCGTCTGGCCGAAGCTCCAGCCCTTGCTCAACGACAATCCCGACGTGCGCGTCGAGCTATACAGCGACAACGGCATGAAGAACATTGTGGAGGAGCGCTTCGACGCAGGCGTGCGGCTTGGCGAGAGCATCGACAGGGATATGATCGCAGTGCGCATCGGGCCGGATTGGAGGCTGGTGGCCGTGGCTTCGCCGGACTACTTTTCCCGCCATCCGGTTCCGGCCGCGCCCCAGGACCTGGTCGATCACGACTGCATCAATATGCGGCAGGCGACGTTCGGCGGATTGTATGCCTGGGAATTCGCCAGGGAAGGCCGCGACCTTCGTGTGCGGGTGGAAGGCCAGCTCACCTTCAACTCGTCCATTCCCATGATCGAGGCTGCGACAAGCGGTTTCGGGATCGCCTATGTCCCGGAAAACCTCGTCAGCCACCACATCGCCGAGGGACGCCTCAGGCTCGTGCTTGACGACTGGAGCCCGCCATTTGCCGGCTATCACCTCTACTATCCGAGCAGGCGACAGCTCTCCCCTGCCATGGCGGTGATCATCGACGCGCTCCGCCATCGCATCTGACGCCAGGACTGTTTGGATTATGAAGCTGACCTGGTGAATGCAGGTCCTACCTGGGCATCGCCCGGCTGTTCATGCCGCCGCTGGGGCAGGCGATGCGCCGCCGCTGCGATTTTGTTGGTGGTCCAAAAAGGAAGAACGCGGAATCCCGACTGGGAAGCTTATGCCACCCGATCTTTTCGCCGGTTTTTCCGAACTGTTGAATTTTGATTTGTGGAGTGTGTCTGGGGCGCACAAGATGCAGTAGGGTCTGGTGCTCAGAAGGCGGCGCTACTGGTGCTCGCGCTCTAAGCCGCATAAAGATCTTGCCAAACCCGCCAAGGAACTATTCATAGGGGTACAGCGAATTCAGGGGCGACTCGTGACTGCCAGGAAACTAAAGGCGATCGATCTCTACTCTGGCGTAGGAGGGTGGTCATTGGGCCTCCGACTGGCAGGAATCGATGTTGTGGCTTCGTATGAGCTTTGGGGGCCAGCAAACGAAACCAACTTCAAGAACAATTCCCATCAGGCGCAAACTGTCGACATCCGGCGGCTGTCCTTGGAGGATTTGCCAAAGGGGATCGACATCGTTGTGGGGAGCCCGCCTTGTACGCAGTTCTCGTTCAGCAACAGGGGGGGCGGCGGCGACATCGCTGACGGTTTGCAGGACATCATCAGATTCCTAAATATCGTAGATCGTCTTAAACCAAGGCTATGGGCGATGGAGAACGTCCCCCGCGTGGCCAAGATCATTGAAATGGAGCTCAGATCCGGAGGCGCGCTAGCGGAATTCGCCCACCTTGGCTGTGCCACACATATCGTTGATATGGCCGAGTACGGACTCCCCCAACGTCGGCGCCGATGCATCGCTGGCAATTTCGATGTCGACCTGCTGCAGTCCTATCGAGAGAAAGCGAAAATGCGTACGCTTGGGGACGTGATCACCGCCTTGGCGAACGACTGCGTGGACGATCCCCTATTTGGTATCACGATGCCGCGAGCGGAGGTGACAGATCACGTAGAAGAGGACATCCTCAGCACTGAGGAGGTACGCATCAACTGTGCAAACAAGATGACCCACACGGTCTATAATGCCATGCCTTTCCCGGATCCGCTCCATCGCAGCGTTCGCACGATTACGGCAACATGCACTCGGGTATCCCGCGAGAGTATTGTCATAGCCACGCAAGATCGCCCTGATGCGTTCCGTCGGTTGACCTTACGTGAGCGCGCTAGCTTGCAGGGTTTCCCAATTACATTCCAATTCTATGGCGCCAACTACAGTCAGAAGCTAAGGATGATCGGGAATGCAGTGCCGCCTGCCTTCGCCTATCTCATGGGTCACGCGCTCCAGGATCATGCGGCAAACGAAGTCCTTTCGCTCGACCAGGCTGGCAAGTATTTGAAACGGCCCGTGCCGTTACCGGTTGAGACGGCACCCGATAGAGTTGGCGCAAAGTATCCATCGGATAGGACCTTCAGGTTCGCTATTCCAAGCCTTCAACTCAAAAGCGGCGTCCGGTTTGAGCTGTGCAATGACCGCTCGGGCGATGTCGTCATTTGGCGGATGGCCTTCTATTTCGGGACTTCAAAGGCGATCCATGCAGTGGCGCTGGATGAGGCATTGGCACAGGACCTCGCGCACGGCATGTCGGCGGCATTAAGTGCTGTGGTCAAGACTGCGCTTGACGATGTGAAGCGCTTCATCGCGACCGCCGACATACCCAACATGCAAGCTGTGTGGGCTCACCGGGGACCGGGAGGTACACGCGCGTTTATGGTGCTGGACAAGCTTGATCAGGTCGGAGCAGCGCTTGTCGATGTGCTCTCAAAATACGACGGCGAGGCCCGCCTTCTGGTTGAGAAGGCGATCATCAACGAACACGGTTCAAAAGCTGAAAAACTGCCGGGTTTAGCAAAGCTAGCAAGAAACGCCACAACGATCCTTGCGGGATTGCTGATCGGCTCCGCAGTCAATCCGCTCTTCGACGGTCACGCGCATCGGAGCCCGGCTAGCAGAAAGCCAGCTTTTGGGATGGGGTGACTATGGTCGGGGAGACCCCCGCCCTATATTCGGCGTATGGTTGATCGTCTATCGCCAGCGGGGCGAAGCGCCCTCATGTCACGCATCCGAAGAGCGGACACCAAGCCTGAACTCATCGTCCGGCGACTGCTGCATGGTCTTGGGTACCGTTTCCGCACTCAGTTGGCGCAGGTACCGGGCCGTCCGGATATCGCGTTCCCGGCTCGCCGCAAAGGCATCCAGGTACATGGATGCTTCTGGCACGCGCATGGCTGCAGCCTGTCGCGGCTACCCAAGAGCCGTACAGCCTTCTGGCAAGCGAAGTTTGCTCGCAATAGGGAGCGCGACGAACGGCTGGAAAAGGCTGCCGCTGAAGTAGGCTGGGTAATCCTGACGATCTGGGAATGTGAGACACTTGATGCGGAGCATCTGCGCGATCGTCTGGTTGAGTTTATTGGCGAGACACGGTTGCGGCAATAAATTCAACCTAAGAGTGCAACGTGCTCGAACGACGTTGCCTCGACCTTCCAGCCGCTTCCCGGTAGTGCGAACATCTCAGGTGAGGGTCCTGAGATGATATGCGGAGAATAGCTGGACTGATAGGTCCGCGTACGATCCACAAGATAGAGAGCATACTCTTCGCCGAACTCCGCGGCAGTAGCGATCTCGTTCCTTGACCAGTGGAACGCCTTTGTCGCACCGTATGACTTAACCTCGATGAAGAGATCGTGCTGAAGCGAGGAATGTGCTGCAAACGACATGATGTCGTATCCTGCTGACACATCATCGACAGATATGCGCCGTATCTGGTCTTGGAATGGGTGATTTCGCAGCCGGTTTCGCTCGTACTCAAGTACCCATAGCTCGGCAGCCTCTCCCATTTCTGCCTGCCGCGCTAAATCCGCAGCGAGCTTTTCGGCTGATTTCGAGTGCTTCGGCCGTGCCGCATTGGCCTCTCGCACGGCTGAGATGAATACGGCTCGGTACCGCTCAGTGACTTCCCAGAAACGAGCCTCGGTCCGGTCGCGGGCCGCGATCTCGAAATCTGTCACCCACATGCCAAGACCATCACCCATCTTCGGCATGGTCATTGCGTCTATTGTCACCATGCCGCTGGGATCAAGCCGCATACATCCCCAAGCCCTCTCCTTGACAAGGCGGCCGACTAGCTCGCGCGCGATAGAATCCGAGATTAGGGTCATCGGATTCTCTGCGAAGTCGCCCGCGAGGCGGATCAACCCTGTGGAAGATGTGGCGATGACCCCATAGCCAAGCAGCTTGGCGACTGTGTTCCACGCTCGCGACCAGGAAATTGGAGTTGACGCCGCGAGATCGCGGATCAATTGCTCCTGTGTGGTTCCACCGGCCCGATCCCGAACGAGATCGACGAGAGCTAGGGTCGATGTCGCCGGCAACAGGCCGTCACTGAGTTTTGCGGCGTTCATAGGCTTCGAAGATCGCACGGAGATCGCCAAGGTTCTCATCGTCGGCAGCGGTCAACAACGGGATGTCAGCCGTATCTACAAGATCGGCGAGGCGCCGCTCCTTAACGGCCAAGCGCATGTCTATGTCCTGATCCACGGTGTTTGGGGTCACAAGATGATAGTAGGTTACCGGCCCGCCGCCGTCAGGATTGTAACGGTGGATGCGGTCCTTTGACTGGATGAACCTGCCGGCATTGAAATCACGATCGAAGTAGATTGCCGACCGACAGGCCTTGTGAAGCGAGATCGATTCCCCAACCGCCTGCGGATTTGCGATCAAGATTGCCTTGCCATCGGTCGCATGGAAGCGATCGATGATGTCCTCGCGGGTTCCAATCTCAACCGCGCTCTCGTCCTCGTCGCCCGCGACTGGCGTGGCGCCGGTCAGGACCTCCACGAAAGGCGCGACAGGCCCAAAGCTGCGCCGGAGAAGATCGAGGTTTCCAAGGAAATACGACCAGATTAGCACTTTGCCCTGTAATTGGAGGATGTCACTGACCAAAGTCTTGCAAACATCGAGTCTGGCGAGCTTGTCCACTGCGTGGAAGTCTCGAATAAGTTCGGCGACCTCGAGTTCGTTGAAATTGAGATCACCGGTCCCGCCTGTGTCGAATATGCCTTCTTCCTGTTCGAGCGGGCGCAAAAGCAACTCAGGGTTGACAACGGCCTGCCTCAATCGGATCAACCGGGCGCGCAAACGGACGTTGGCTTGAGGGTCGTCGAACTGCTGACGGAGATGAGGTACTATACGGCTTTCCAGGCTGCGGTAGATACGCTCTTGTTCGCCATCCAGGGGAACTGCGATCCTTTCCTCTTGCATGCTCGGCAGTCCCAAATCCACCTTTCGGATGCGAGTATAGAAGGGCTGAATCCTCGTTTTCAGCTCACTGACTGCGTTCGGCATCAAGCCGTCCGTCATCGCACGCAGGGAGGCCGTTGGAAATCCGATGATATTGCGGCTGGGGTAGATGAACTTGAAAAGGTTCGCGAGATCTTCGTACCCGTTTGGTGCTGGCGTACCAGTGAGCACGACCCGCGACCGCGCCATTGGCGCCAAGCGTAGCGCCGCCGCCGCCTGCATGCCGTCGCCACTCTTGATGTAATGCGCCTCGTCGAGCACCATCATGGTGCGAGGCCCTACATGCTTGAGGAAGATGCGGAATTCATCTTCCATGTTGGCTAGCGTCTGATACGTCGTCAGCGTCAGTTCCGTCGACCTCGATGTGATCGTGATGCCGCGGAGATGATCGGTCCGATCGAGAGCGGCAATGCCTCCAGAAATGCGCCGACTCGGGGGCTTGTTGCCGAAGATAGATGCATATTCGTCTTCCCAAGCTTTGAACGATGATAGCGGCCCTACAATCAGCAGCCGATCCACCGACTTAGGATTTTCCGCCGGAAGGCTGCGAAGGTAGGAATAAGCGGCGTAGACAACCGATGTCTTTCCGGATCCTGGGACCGAGAAATTGCAGGCATTCTGCGAAAATGCCAGATGGAAGGCCGAGAGGAGCTGTTTGCGGTAAAATGTCCGGTTCGGACATGCCTGCTCGACGACCTTGACGAATCCACGAAAGGCTTCGGTATCGATCTGGGCGTGCCAGATTTCATAGGCCTCGCGGGAAAACTCGGTGAACCGACGTTCTTCGCTTTCGACCTGATCGAGCGCGTCGGAGACATTGTTGCTGGTCTCAAGTGTGACACCAATTTTCTCTAACAAGCGCGTCAGGGTCGGATAGCGGGTAGTCAAGTCTTCGGGCGCAGTGGGGATTCGCAAAGTGCCGTCATCACCAAGTTTGCCACCGGCCTGCCGCATGAATGCCGCAAGCAAAGGATGACGCGAAGCGGCTCCAACCTCGCGGACAAGGAGGAATTCGTCCGCTGGATCGTACTCGACCTTCGCCATCGTATGGCTCAGCCAGCCAGCTTCTTGGGGCTGTTGCGGTCGAACCGCTTCTTGATTTCCCATGCAATACGGCTGATCTCCACCGCTAGGTCCATATTCTCGGACGACAGAAGCAGTGCATCGCTGTTGATGTCGATTTTGTCGAGCTGGTCCTTGGCTCGTTTCAGATATTCACCGGGCTTAAGTACCTCATTCGCGAGGGCGAGCTTGTAACTCGCCTGACGGAAATTGCCAGTCATTGGACCCTTGACCCTAGCGCTCCATTGGTTGTCCCGAGCGCGGGCGGCATCAAGTTTCGTTGCGTAGGCGTCTGGATCGGCCTGAATGAATTCTTCCAGCGAGCCTATGTCCATGGTGATCGGGTCGATCTCACCGGTATGGGAATCCCTGAACCGTTGCCAGATGTCCTTGCTCGCAAAGAAGTTCCTGTCCTTCCCCTGGTGGGAAATCTCGCGATAAACCTTTTTGGCGTCGGCAAAGTCGCCGAGACGTATGTAGTCGAACTGGATAAGGCGAAGCTGTAACGGGTCGATCTCCGCGTCGAACGCCCAGGGTATCTTTGCTTTGCCCGACCCGATCCGCTTCAGGTCCGCATGCAGGTCGACGAACATTCCCTCCTTCGTACCGTCCGCATCCTTCAACATCAGGTAAAGCCTGGGACAACCGATATGCTCAAGATAATCATCCATCAGTTGCATAATCTCAAGCAACTTCTTGGTGTTGCCCGCCGGCTCGCCCATCAGGCTGTCGATTTCATTCTCACCGATGTTGAGGTCATCGTGCAGCCGACGGGCGTGAAGGTACTTCTGGAGCGGTCCATATTCGACCTTGGAGTCTTCTCCAAGTTGATATTGTGTCTCTAGACGAACGATCTCCGCCTGATTGTCGGCGTAAGCATGCGGTAAAATAATTGCATCAAAATACTGTTTACCCTTTGGGTCCCCCAGCTTGCGCAAAAGCATGGCACGGCGGTTGCCATCAATGATCACACCATCGAGACTAACGATGCCGGGTCGCTGCTGGCCTTTGCTTGATAAATCGGTGAGGGTGGCCTTGTTGCGTCCCTTGTTGGACTCCCACAGAAAGCTTCCGATCTTGTCATGGAGCTCACTATCATAAGTGCCTATAGGAGCGGCATTCTCCTGCTCCCAAGTGAGCATCTCTGCTTCGATGCGGCCATTATGTCGATTATAGATCAGATAATCGAGATCGATGCGGAATACTTCAAAACTCTGAGTTTGGCCCATATAGTAGAGCTTTTGCTTATTTTGGCCATCTCCTGCCGCTCTGATCTCCGTAAGCTTCCTTTTGCGAACATCCGTTGACAGGACCATATTTCCCCCTCGTCGCGCCGCCAGCCTTAAAGAATCTTGGTTCACCCAAGCGGTCACCCGAGTTGATGCTATACTAATGACCCAGAGCCAAACAACCCGGCGATGGAAAGCATCCTAAGAACCGACAATGTTCTAAAGGCGCTAGTGGCTGGCTCAGCAAGGCGCGGAAACCAACAAGATAACTCCCTTCTTACCTTTGGCCGGTCCTCTGTTGTCCCTGCCGAATGCAGCTTCAACACCACCATGCCCCCTTGCCATTCCCAAATTCTCATCCTAATCTCCCTTTGAGAAAACCTTTTCCCAAACTCCGCAGCATCCGCCATCCACCCACCCCGACACGCACCAGGCCAGTAAGAGAAAACCTTTTCCCAACCCTAGGACTTACACCCAAACAATGCCCTCCGACGCCTCGCCAACGCCCGCCAAACAACCCGTCACCCTGCGTGAAGTCGCGGCGATGGCTGGTGTCAGTGTGGCCACCGCCTCGAAGGCGCTGAACGGGCAGGGGCGGATGACGGCCGAGACGCGGCAGCGCATTCGCGAGACGGCGCAGCGGCTCGGTTTTCGCCCCAACAGCCTGGCGCAGAGCCTGCTGCGGCGGCGTTCCTTCACCGTCGGGCTGTTGACCAACGACACCTATGGCCGCTTTTCGCTGCCGGTCATGTCGGGCATTTCCGATGCGCTGGTCGATGCCGGCGTTTCGGTGTTCATGTGCAATGTCGAGGACGATCCGCGGCTGGCGCAGCTGCATGTCGAGGCGATGCTGGACAAGCGCATCGATGGCATCATCGCCAGCGGCAAGCGCATCGACCGCCATCTGCCGGTCGACCTCGCCAATCTCGGCGTGCCCGTCATCTACGCCTTCAGCCAGCCCGATCCCGATGCCATCGCCTTCGTCTCCGACGATGCCGGCGGCGCGCGGCTGGCGGTCGAGCATCTTTGCCGGCTCGGGCGGCGGCGCATCGCCCATGTCAGCGGTCCCGAAAGTTTTGCCGTGGTGAATGAGCGGGCACAGGCTTTTCGCGATGTGCTGGCCGCGCACGGCCTGCCGGTCACCGAGCCCTTGCTCGGCTCGTGGTCGGAAGCCTGGGGGCATGAAGCCGTCGGAAAGCTGTTCGACGGCCCAACGCTCTTCAACAAGAAGGGAGAGAAACCCGATGCGGTGTTCTGCGGCAACGACCAGATCGCGCGCGGCGTCATCGATGCGCTGCGCGAGCGCGGCCTTGGCGTGCCCGGCGATGTCGGCGTCATCGGCTTCGACAATTGGGAGATCGTGGCGGAGGCAACCCGCCCGCCGCTGACCTCGGTCGACATGAACCTGGCGGCGCTCGGCCGCGAGGCCGGCCTCACACTGCTATCGCTCGTCGGCGGCCAAGCCGCCGCGCCGGGCATTCGAAAACTGCCGTGCCGGCTGGTGGTGCGTCAGTCATGCGGCCGTCCACCGGACGGCTAGGAAAACGCGCGGCGCCATCCAAGAGAGCGCCGCAACAGGGAGGAGAACAGAACCATGAGGAGGAAAACCATGAAGACCGTGATTACCGGGTTCGCGCTCGCCGCGAGCATCATTGCCTTGCCTGCAATGGCTGCCGACACCGCCAACATCTGGGTCCGCGCCGACGGCTCGAACTTCATGCCGCGGATCGTCGATGCCTTCAACAAGGGCCATGAGAACCAGGTCAAGCTCGACATCATTCCCAATGCCGAGATCATCCCGAAATATGGCGCCGCCGCCGCCGGCGGCACGGCGCCCGACGCGCTGTCGCTCGACCTGATCTACACGCCGTCCTTTGCCGCCGCCGGCCAGCTCGAGGACATCACCGACTGGGCGAAATCGCTGCCCTATTTCGCCAGCCTGTCGCCGGCGCACGTCAAGACCGGCACCTACAAGGACCACATTTACGGGCTGCCGTTCTCGGCCGACGCCTCGGTGCTGATCTGGAACAAGAAACTGTTCAAGCAGGCGGGGCTCGATCCCGACAAGGGCCCGGCCAACTGGGCCGAGATCGAGGCTGACGCCGAAAAGGTCAACGCACTTGGTGGCGACATCAAGGGCTTCTACTTCTCCGGCAATTGCGGCGGCTGCAACATCTTCACCTTCACGCCGCTGATTTGGGCCTCGGGCGGCGACATCCTCTCCGAGGACGGCTCGAAGGCGACGCTGGACAGCCCGCAGCTGCGCGGCGCCATCGACCTCTACCGCTCGATGGTCAAGAAGGATCTGGTGCCGGCCGGCGCGCAGACCGACACCGGCGCCAACTTCTTTGCCGCCTTCGCCACCGGCAATATAGGCATTTCGCCGTCCGGCGCCTTCGCCATCGGCGCGCTCAACACGCAGTATCCGGATATCGACTATGGCGTCACCTTCCTGCCGGGCAAGGACAGCGGCTGGTCTTCGTTTGCCGGCGGCGACAATTTCGTCGTCACCAAGGGCACCAAGAAGCTCGCCGTGGTGAAGGAGTTTCTCGACTTCGCCTATTCGCTCGAAGGCCAGACCATCCTGGCCAAATACGGCAGCCTGCCGGTGCGCGGCGACATCGCCAAGGAGGCGCTGAAAGATCTCGATCCGCGCTACCAGATCGCCGCCGAAGCCATGGCCAAGGGCCGCACGCCCTATTCCGTGGTGTTCAACGACCTGATCAACTCGGCCAACGGTCCGTGGACGCAGATGATCAACGAGGTCGTCTTCGGCGACGACGTCGACGGCGCGATCGCCAATGCCCAAGAGACCATGCAGTCGATCATCGACCAGGCGCAGAAATAAGGACTGGCCGGCGGCGAGGGCGCATGACGCCCCTGCCGTCGCAGGTCCTGATCCGGCCGCCCGATCCGTCTCCCTGGACGGGCGGCCGGCGCTCCTTACCCTCCCACTTGTGGGGAGGGTCGCTGCGCAGCAGCGGGGTGGGGGAGGTGTGTCCCACCGCCCTACGAGATCCAACGGAAGAGCAGCATGACCCCTGGCATTCTCAATCATCGCACCGACGCCCTACCTCTCCCTTGCGGGGAGGTCGGACCGCAGGTTCGGGTGGGGGGCCGGCGCCACACCCCCACCCCGCTGCTGCGCAGCGACCCTCCCCACAAGGGGGAGGGTAAATGACCGCCATCACCAGCACCCCGCCACGCGCCAGAAAACTGGTCGGCGTTGGCCGCCGGCAGTGGATCGGCCTGCTCTATGTCGCGCCGGCCGTGGCGCTGGTCGTCGTCTTCTTCATCATCCCGCTCGGCATGACCGCGTGGATGTCGCTGCACAACTGGCCGCTGATGGGCGAGCATTTTTACATCGGTTTCGACAATTACCGGGCGATCCTGCGCGACAACCGTTTTTGGAACGCGCTGAGCTTCACCGCCTACTACACCGTGATCGTCACCATCGTGATCTTCGCCGTCGCCTTTCCGCTGGCGCTGTTCATCGAAAAGCCCAGGCGGCTGACCGGCTTTTACCGGACATCCTTCTTCATGCCGGCGGTCGTCGGCTTCGCCTCGGCCAGCCTGCTGTGGTCGTGGCTGCTCAATGTCGATTCCGGCCTGTTCAGCCCGGCCGCCTACGATTTCGGCCTGACCGGGAAAAAGTTCAACCTGCTGGCGACGTTCCAGCCGGCCTTCTGGTCGATCATCGCCATGGTCGTCTGGAAGGTGGCGGGCTTCACCATGATCATCCTGATGACCGGCCTGCAGTCGATCCCGACCGATCTGCAGGAAGCGGCGATGATCGACGGGGCAGGGCCGTTCGCGCGCTTTCGCGCCATCACCCTGCCGCTGATGCGCCGCACGCTGGCGCTGGCGCTGATCCTGTCGATCGCCGGCTCGATCCTCGCCTTCGACCAGTTCTACATCATCCTGCGCGGCGGCCCGCGCAACCAGACGCTGACCGCCGTCTACTGGATCTTCAACCAGTCCTTCGTCTCGTTCAAGCTCGGCTATGGCGCCGCTTTGTCGATGATCCTGCTGGCCATACTGGTGGCGCTCAGCCTGGTCCAGCTGTGGCTGCTGCGCAAGCCGGAGGGCATCGACTGATGGCGCAGGCAAGAAGCCGCAGCAGCCGCCTCTGGCTCAGGATCGCCGAGCATTCGACCGGCATGATCGCCTCAGTGCTGTTCATCGCGCCGATCGTCTGGGCCGTGCTGTCGACCTTCAAGCCGGCGCAGGAGGCGCGCCAGCCGCCGCTGCCGCCATGGCCGACGACAGGCTTTTCGGTCGAGAACTACCGCACGCTCGACACCTTTGGCGACGGCCTCTGGCTGCCGGCGCAAAACAGCCTCTATGTCGCGTCGATGACGGTGATCCTGTCGGTCATCGTCAGCGTGCTGGCCGGCTATGGCTTTTCGCGCTTCCGCTTTCCCATGAAGGATGTGCTCTTCATTGTCATCCTGTCGACGATCATGATCCCGTTCCAGTCGATCCTGACGCCGATCTTCCTGGTGCTGACCAAGGTCGGCCTGCACAACACGCTGACCGGGCTGGTCCTGGTCTACACCACGCTGCAATTGCCGTTCTCGATCTTCATGATGCGCAACGCCTTCGACGCGGTGCCGCGCGAGATCGAGGAGGCCGCGCGCATGGACGGCGCCAACAACGTCACCATGCTGCTGAAGGTGATGCTGCCGCTGGTCTGGCCGGGCATCGTCACCATCGCGCTGTTCGCCTTCCTCGGCGCCTGGAACGAATTCCTGGCCGCCCTGGTGCTGATGACCGACCAGTCCAAATTCACGCTGCCTATCATGATGACCGCACTTCAGTCGGGCCGCTTCGGCGCCATCGACTGGGGCGCCGTGCAGGCGGGCGTCACCGTGATGATGGTGCCGTGCCTGGTGCTCTTCCTCTTGCTGCAGCGCTTCTACATCCGCGGCCTGATGGCCGGCGCGGTGAAATGACCCGCCGTGAATGACCACTATCCAACGGAGTGACACGATGACCGTTCAACCATCCGCCAACAAACTCGCCTTCCGCCCACTGCCGGTGCCGCAGGTCGATGTCCGCGGCTTCTGGGGCGACCGTGTCGATGCCGTGGCGTCGCGCACCGCCGACATCCTCTACGAGCGCTGCGTCGAGGCGCGCATGCTGGAGCAGATCGACCCGGACCGGCCCTCGCCGAGCGTCGTCATTCCGTTCCATTCGCCGTCGCCCGACGAGGCTGCCAGCCCCGGCTTCACCGGCTCGACGGTGACGACGCAGATGTTCTGGGACTCCGATTGGGGCAAGACCATCGAGACCGCGGCCTATTCGCTCTACCGGCGCAAGAACGCGGCACTCGAGAAGAAGATCGATGCCGTCATCGACCTCTACGGCAGACTGCAGCAGGAAGACGGTTATCTCTCCAGCTGGTACCAGCGTATCCAGCCCGGCAAGCGCTGGACCAATCTGCGCGATTGCCACGAGCTCTATTGCGCCGGCCATCTGATCGAAGGCGCGGTCGCCTACTACCAGGCCACCGGCAAGCGCAAGCTGCTGGATATCATGTGCCGCTATGTCGACCATATCGCCGACACCTTCGGTCCGGAGCCGGGCAAGAAGAAGGGCTATTGCGGCCATGAGGAGATCGAGCTGGCGCTGGTCAAGCTGGCGCGGGCGACCGGCGAGCAGAAATACATGGACCTGGCCAGGTATTTCATCGACCAGCGCGGGCAACAGCCGCATTATTTCGACGAGGAGGCGCGTGCGCGCGGCGCCGATCCGAAGGCCTATCATTTCAAGACTTATGAGTACAACCAGTCGCACAAGCCGGTGCGCGAGCAGGACAAGGTCGTCGGCCATGCGGTCAGGGCGATGTACCTCTATTCCGGCATGGCCGACATCGCCACCGAATATGGCGACGATACGCTCAGGGTGGCGCTCGACCGGCTCTGGAACGATCTCACCACCAAAAACCTCTATATCACCGGCGGCCTCGGGCCGTCGGCGCACAATGAGGGCTTTACCAGCGACTACGACCTGCCCAACGAAACCGCCTATGCCGAGACCTGTGCCTCGGTCGGCCTCGTGTTCTGGGCCAGCCGCATGCTCGGCATGGGTCCCAACGCCCGCTACGCCGACATGATGGAGCGGGCGCTCTACAACGGCTCGATCTCCGGCCTGTCGCTCGACGGCTCGCTGTTCTTCTACGAGAACCCGTTGGAGAGCCGGGGCAGGCACAATCGCTGGAAATGGCATCGCTGCCCCTGTTGCCCGCCCAATGTCGGCCGCATGGTCGCGTCCATCGGCAGCTATTTCTACTCCCTCTCGGACGACGCGCTGGCCGTCCATCTCTACGGCGACAGCACCGCGCGCTTCGACATATCGAACCGGGCGGTCAGTCTGATTCAGACCAGCAATTATCCTTGGGATGGCGCGGTCTCGATCCGGATCGAAGCCGACGGGCCGGTCGAGTTCACCTTGCACCTGCGCGTCCCCTCCTGGTGCGGCAAGGCGGCGCTCAAGGTCAACGGCGCCGCGGTCGATCTGGATGACATCACCAGCGACGGCTATGCCGCGATCCGGCGCGAGTGGCGCCAGGGCGACCGGGTCGAACTCGATCTCGAAATGTCGATCGCCCGTCTGTTCGCCAATCCGGAGGTGCGTCAGGACATCGGCCGCGTCGCACTTGCGCGCGGTCCGCTGATCTATTGCGTCGAGGAGACCGACAATGCCGGCCAGTTGCATCGGATCGCTCTGCCGCGAACGGCAAAAATCGAGGCGCATGCCGAGCCGAACCTGCTCGGCGGCATCGTCACGCTTTCGGCACTTGCCAGCAAGGAAGCCCAGGAAAACTGGGAAACCGGGCTCTATCGCACCGATCCGCCGGCGGTGAGCGAGACGAGAATCACCGCCGTTCCTTACTACGCCTGGGACAACCGTGAACCCGGCGAGATGCTGGTCTGGCTGCGGGACGGATGAGTTAGAGGCTGACAAACGCCGTCAGCGGCAAATGATCCGACGCAACCCGCGACAGCGGCGTGTCATGGGCTTCCACCGACGAGACCATGCCGTGCCGGTTGGCCATGATCCGGTCGAGCGCCAGTACCGGCAGGCCTGAGGGGAAAGTCGGCACCGCCGCCGGCGTGAAACCAAAGGTGGCGTGCAGCGTCTTGAGCGCCGAGCGGTTGCCCAGCCGCCATTCGTTGAGGTCGCCGAGCAGCAAGGTCGGCCTTTCATCCTGGTTGCTCATGATGTCGAGCACGACGCGGGCCTGCTCCGAACGCGAGCGGCGCAACAGGCCGAGATGCGCGGCGATGACGCGCAGAGTGCGCGTTTCGTCGAGGTCGATCTCGGCAACCAGCGCGCCGCGGGGCTCCAGTCCCGGAAGCTTGATCTGATGGACGTCGCGCACGGTGCCGCGCTTGAACAAAAGCACGTTGCCGCGCCAGCCATGGCCCTTGCCGCTTCCGGAAACCGGCACCGGCACAAGCCCGGTTTCGTGTTCGATCCGGGCAAGATCGAGCAGCCCGGCGCGATCGCCGAAGCGGTTGTCGGCCTCCTGCAGCGCGATGACGTCGGGGCCGATCTCGCGGATGACGCGGGCGGTGCGTTCGGGGTCGAACCTGCGGTCGGTGCCGATGCATTTGTGGACGTTGTAGGAGGCGACCACCATCTGGGCGCCTTCAATGTGCTTGCGCGGCGTCGCGTTCGCCTTGCGCGCTTTCCTGCCGCGGATCGACAGGAGCACTGTTTCAGGAAGGCTGCGTCCGTTTATGTCCATAGGCCTGCTATTCGATGTCCTGATTCTTTGTTCTATGCATATCGTTCTCTCACAACCGGGACCACTTCGAGGCGGTATGCATTAGAGATAGGGCGATCCCAGCCATAACAACCGGTCAAAAACCCGGATGAGAAATGGCCGCGCTTTCAAGGTTGCGAGTGTGACGGGTTTGGCGGAAGCGATTGCCGCTCCGATGCGCCCTTCGATCTCGGCGGCAAAGCCGGTATCCAGCACCTCCAGGTCGATTTCGAAATTCAGCCGCAGCGACCGGGCGTCGAGGTTGGAAGAGCCGACATAGGCCCAGACGCCATCGACCGACAACAGCTTCGAATGGTCGAATGACCCTTCATGACGCCAGACGCGGCAATAGTGCTTCAGCACCTGGTCGTACTGCGCCGTCATGGCGCGGCCGACCAGGAAGAGATTGTTGACCGCGGGCACGACGATGTCGATCTCGACACCGCGCCGGGCCGCCGTGACCAGCGCGCTGACAAATTCCCGGTCCGGCAGGAAATAGGGCGACATGATGCGGATCGATTTGCGGGCGACGGAAAATGCCCCCATCAGCAATTTATGGTTGGTTTCGATGCTGGCGTCAGGCCCCGACGCCACCGCCCGCACCAGGATCGGTTGACCGGGAGGCGGCGAGGGCTTTTCCACGTGCCAGACCTCGTCCTTGAGGGCCTCGTTGCCGGCAAAACGCCAGTCTTCGGCGGCAACCGCGAACAGGTCGGCCACGACGGGCCCAGTGACCTGGAAATGCGTATCCGCCGAACTGGCGCTGCCGGCGAATTCGGCCGAGAATCCCTTGCGGATGTTCATGCCTCCCGTGAACGCCACCACACCGTCGACGATCAGGATTTTCCTGTGCGTCCTCAAATTCGCATAGGGAAGTCTCAGGCCCATGACGATGTTGCCGTTGAACAGATCGACGGTGACGCCGGCTTCCCGGAGTGTCCCAAGAATGCTGGGCACGGAATAGCGCACGCCCACCGCATCGATCAGCACGCGAACCGTCACACCGCGCCGGACCGCTCCGGCCAGCGATCCGACAAAACGTCGTCCGATCTCGTCATTGTCGAAGATGTAGGTCTCGAGCAGGATGCTGCGCCGTGCGCCGTCGATCGCCGCGCACATTGCCGCGTAGGCTTCGTCGCCGGTCCTCAGGATGGTGATTGCATTTCCCGAAAGCAGGCCGCGCCGCGCCACCCTGTCGCCTAGCGTCTTCAGGCCGGCAAAGCGCTGGCCGAATTCGGCTGAGATGAGTGTTTCGAGCGCAATGTCGTGGTCGTGTTTGGCTGTCTCGGCTTCACCGGCGACGGGCCGCATGGCGCTGATCGTGGCGCGGCGGATGCGGTTGATGCCGGCAATGGCATAGATGATCGCGCCAAGGAACGGCGACAAGATCATCACGCCGACCCAGCCGGTGGCGGCGCGCACGTCTTCCTTGGTCATGATTGCGTGGACGATGCCGATGGCGGCCATCAGCATCGGAATGATCACAAGGATCAGAGGCCAGTAGGTCACAAAGGTCTGCCACATCGGCAGGACTATCGAGCCAGCGGCCGCAGAAGGCAATGCAACGGATCAACCAGGACGGAGGCGCTCGCGCGTCAGTCCTTCGCCCGCTCCACATAAGCGCCATCGGCCGTCATCACCACCACGCGGGTGCCCGGCGCGATGTGCGGCGGCACCAGCGTGCGCACGCCGTTGGAAAGCACGGCCGGCTTGTATGACGAGGACGCCGTCTGGCCTTTGGTCGTCGGCTCCGTCTCGACCACTTCGAAAGTAGCGCGCTGCGGCAGCACCAGGGCTATGGCGATGCCGTTGAACTGCGAGATCTGCACCGCCATGCCTTCGAGCAGGTAGGGCGCCATGTCGCCGACCACGCTTTCCGGCACCGCGACCTGGTCGTAGCTTTCCGGGTTCATGAAGTGATACCCCTCGGCGTCGGCGTAGAGGAAGGTGTGCTCGCGCTCCTCGACATAGGCGCGCTCGACCTGCTCGGTGGTGCGGTAGCGCTCCGAAACCTTCACCCCGTCGGAGATGCGGCGCATGTCGAGCTGGGTGACCGGCGTACCCTTGCCAGGGTGGATGTTTTCGGCAAAGAGGATGACGTAAAGCTTGCCGTCTTTGTCGACGACATTGCCTTTACGGAGCGAACTGGCGATGACCTTCACCACGGTTTTCAATCCTAGACTTCGTTGGCCTGAAACGATCGTTCGGCGCAAATCGGCTGCGAGAGCCGTCGCCGTAGCGCATCTTGGCCCGAACCGCCAGCCCTGTCAGCAATTCCGTTGCCCTGCAAACCCATGACTGGCGCTTCGCCCTGGTGGACGCCGGATGTTCACGCCGACCGCCGGCCGCGGCTGATGGCGCGTAACGCCATAGCTGCCGCAATGCGCGGCTGGTTTGGCGAGCGCGACTTCATCGAGGTCGAGACGGCGGCGCTGCAGATATCACCGGGCAATGAGGCGCATCTCTCAGCCTTTGCCACCGAGGCTATCGGCGCCGACGGCGCGCGCCGGCCGCTTTACCTCCACACCTCGCCGGAATTCGCCTGCAAGAAGCTGCTTGCCGCCGGCGAACGGCGCATCTTCAGCCTGGGCGCCGTCTGGCGCAACCGCGAGCGCGGTCCTTTGCATCACCCGGAGTTCACCATGCTCGAATGGTACCGGGTCGGCGAAACCTATGAGAGCCTGATGGCCGATTGCGCCGAACTGCTGAAGCTCGCGGCTGAGCGGGCCGGCGCCAAAACCTTCCGCTTTCGCGGCCGCGAGGCCGATCCGTTCGCCGAGCCGGAACGCGTGAGCGTGGCGGAAGCTTTTGCGCGTTACGCCGGCATCGATCTTCTTGCCACCGTTTCTGCCGATGGCGGCACAGACCGCGCCGCACTCCATGATGCTCTGGTCAAGGCCGGCCTGCGCACGGCCGGCGATGACAACTGGGCCGATTTGTTCAGCCGGGTAATGGTCGAGAAGGTCGAACCGGTGCTGGGGCAGGGGCGGGCCACCATCTTGTACGGCTATCCGATCTCGGAAGCGGCGCTCGCCCGGCCGAGCGCGGAGGACCAGCGCGTGGCCGAGCGCTTCGAGCTCTATTGCTGCGGCGTCGAGCTCGCCAATGCTTTTGGCGAACTGACCGATCCGGCCGAGCAGCGCCGGCGCTTTGCCGCCGAGATGGACGAGAAGGAGCGCGTCTATGGCGAGCGCTATCCGCTGGATGAGGATTTTCTCGCCGCCCTCGCCATCATGCCGCAAGCCAGCGGCTCGGCGCTTGGCTTCGATCGGCTGGTGATGCTGGCAACGGGCGCGACGAGGATCGATGACGTGATCTGGACGCCGGTCGCCACTCCTTGACGGAATCGGCCTCGGTTAAACTCACAAGCCGGTCAAGCCGCGCGTCTGTGGCGGCCGCCGCGGATGGGCTTTGCGGGCCGCTTGGGCGCTATGCCGCAGCGGGACAATTGCCCGTGCGCCATTGCACAAGCCGCATTGGGACAATAGATGGTGCAACAGCCGCTACCGCCCGGCGCGGCTTCAGCCAGGACCACGCGCATGACCGATACATCAGAGGCAGCGAAATTGACCGACCGCGTCGCGGCACTGGTCGAGGCTGCCAAGCGGGCCGGCGCCGACGCCGCCGACGCGGTTGCCGTGCGCGGCCGCTCGATCGGCGTGTCGGTGCGGCTGGGCAAGGTCGAGAACACTGAGGCGTCCGAGGGCGACGATGTCTCGCTGCGCGTCTTCGTCGGCAACCGGGTGGCGAGCGTCTCGGCGACGGCGGCATCGGACCCCAGGGCATTGGCCGAGCGCGCCGTGGCCATGGCCAAAGTCTCGCCCGAGGATCCCTATCAGGGTCTCGCCGATCCGGCTTTGCTGGTCGGCAAGGTGCGCGACCTCGATCTGTTCGACGCCACCGAGGTTTCGGCCGATCAGTTGAAAGAAGCGGCCCTTGCCGCCGAGGAAGCAGCCCTTGCCGTCAAGGGCGTCACCAATTCGGCCGGCAGCGGCGCCAGCGCCGGTCTTGGCGGGCTGGTGCTGGCCACGTCGAACGGCTTCGTCGGCCACTATGTCGCATCGCGCTTTTCGCGTTCGGCCAGCGTTATTGCGGGCGAAGGCACCGGCATGGAGCGCGACTACGAATACTCCTCGAACCAGCATTTTTCCGATCTCGACGCGCCGGACCTGATCGGCCGCAAGGCCGGCGAGCGCGCCGTGCGCCGCCTCGGCGCCCGCAAGGCGGCGACCGGTCCGGTCAAGGTGGTGTTCGATCCGCGCGTCGCGCGCGGCATTGCCGGTCATCTCGCCGGCGCCATCAACGGCGCTTCGGTGGCGCGCAAGACCAGTTTTTTGCGCGAGATGATGGGCAAGCAGGTTGCGTCGGCTGCCATCACCGTCACCGACGAGCCGCTGCGGCGTCGCGGCCAGGCCTCGCGCCCGTTCGACGGCGAAGGCGTCGAGGGCGAAAAGCTGTTGATGGTCGAGAACGGCGTGCTGAAGCACTGGTTCCTGTCGACGTCCGCCGCGCGGGAATTGGGGCTGACCACCAACGGACGCGGCGCGCGCAGCGGCTCGTCGGTATCGCCGTCTTCGACCAATCTCGCCATCGAGCCGGGCGACAGGACGCCGGAAGACCTGATCAGGTCGCTAAAATCCGGCTTTTATGTCACCGAAGTGTTCGGCCAGGGCGTCGACATGGTGACCGGCGAATACAGCCGTGGCGCATCCGGCTTCTGGATCGACAATGGTGAGCTTGCTTATCCGGTGGCCGAGGTGACCATCGCCTCGAATTTGAAGACGATGTTCCTCAATATGGTTCCGGCGAGCGATCTTGACCGCGATTTCGGCACTGCCGCACCGACGCTGCTGATCGAAGGAATGACCCTTGCCGGAGCGTGACCCGGTCATATCGGCCGGGGCCTCGGAAGACCTCGATCTGCTGCGCGACGCCGCCCGCGAGGCGGGCGCGATCGCCATGCGCTATTTCGGCAAAAACCCGCAAGTGTGGATGAAGGGCGGCACCTCGCCGGTCAGCGAAGCCGACCACGCGGCGGACGCCTATCTGCGCGATACCCTGCTGGCGGCGCGGCCGGACTATGGCTGGCTGTCGGAGGAAACGACTGACGATCCGGCGCGGCTTCTGGCGCGGCGCACCTTTGTCGTCGACCCCATAGACGGCACCCGCGGCTTCCTCGAAGGTCTGCGCTCCTGGTGCGTCAGCGTCGCCGTGGTCGAGAACGGCCGCACGCTCGCCGGTGTGCTCGAATGTCCGGCCAAGGGCGAAACCTATTGGGCGCTGCCTGGCCATGGCGCTTTCCGCAACGGCAAGCCGATTGCCGTGCGCGGCCTGGGTAAGACAGTCGAGATCGGCGGGCTGAAGCAGTTGATCGACCTGATGCCGGCGCAATGGCAAAGCCGGGTGCGGCGCGCGGCGCACATTCCCTCGCTCGCCTACCGGCTGGCGATGGTCGCCAACGGCACGCTCGACGCAACCTTCGTCAAGCCCAATGCGCATGACTGGGATATCGCCGCCGCCGATCTCATCTTGCGCGAGGCTGGCGGCGCCGTGCTCGACGGCCATGGCCGCGCGCCGCTTTATGCCGGGGAGATCATCCGTCACGGCGCGCTGGTCGCCGGCAGCGGCCAGCTGCTGACCGTGCTTGCCGGCGTCATTGCCGATACGGAAGCGTGATCGAAGGTTCCAAAGTCGGCAGCTTTGGGCTAGACCTGTCGCAAACTCACAATATGTGAAGGACCGAAATGGCCGCGGAAGACGGAAAGAAACAGCTTTTGCACCTGGTGTTCGGCGGCGAGCTGAAGAAGCTGGGAGGCACCGAGTTCCGCGATCTCGACGCGCTCGACATCGTTGGCGTCTATCCGGACTATCAAACCGCGCACACCGCGTGGAAGGCAAAGGCGCAAGCCAGCGTGGACAATGCCCATATGCGCTATTTCGTCGTCCATCTGCACCGGCTGCTCGACCCTGAAAGCAAGGCCGCCGGTTGACAGCGATGGAGCATGAAGCGGTGAAAGGGCAGCCCACCGGCGCCGCGGTCCGAAGAAGACGCGGCGGCAGTTCGAAGACATTCTGGCGCAAGATCCGCGAGCCGTTGGCGCAGTCGCGAATCGTCAAGAGCATGATCGTCAGCCTGCTCGCCCAGTTCGTCCGCCTGGTGCGCCTGACCAACCGCGTGGTCGAAGGCTCGGCTAAATTTTCAGGC
Organism: Mesorhizobium sp. M0626; assembly: GCF_040320665.1. Classification (NCBI taxonomy): domain Bacteria; kingdom Pseudomonadati; phylum Pseudomonadota; class Alphaproteobacteria; order Hyphomicrobiales; family Phyllobacteriaceae; genus Mesorhizobium; species Mesorhizobium sp. M0626. The sequence goes on from NZ_JAMYQD010000010.1 coordinate 174,759, forward strand.
GGCGACTACGCCGAATTCGAACCCGGCATCATCGCGCTCTGGCATGGCCAGCATCTGCTGACCCCAGCCTATTATCCCAAGGGACGGCCGCTGGTCGCCATGGTCTCGCGCAGCGCCGACGCCGAACTCAACGCGCTGATGATCGAAAAATTCGGCATCGAGGCGGTGCGCGGCTCCGGCGGGCGTGAAAGCACGAAGCATCTCGACAAGGGCGGCGCCAAGGCGCTCATCGCCCTGAAAAAGTCACTCGTGGCCGGCAAGAACGTCGCCATGATCGCCGACATTCCCCACGGCACACCGCGCGACGCGGGGCTTGGTATCGTTCTGCTGGCACGCCTTTCCGGCCGGCCGATCATGCCTGCCGCCATCGCCACCAGCCGCCGCAAGGTGCTGGAAAGGAGCTGGGACAAGACCACCATCAACCTGCCGTTCGGCCGCTCCTCGATCGTCATCGGAACGCCGGTTTTCGTGCCGGCCAATGCCGACGAGGCCGAAATGGAGCGCAAGCGCCAGGAAGTCACGGCCGCGCTCAATGCCGCAACCGCCGAGGCCTATCGGCTCGTGGACGGCAGGCCATGAGCGTCGGCTGGGCGCGCGCCTTCCTGGCGGCCTACCGCCTTGCCGGTGCAGCCGCCTATCCGCTGATGGGTCCCTATGTCGCCTGGCGCACATCGCAGGGCAAGGAAGACCGCAGCCGCAGCCGTGAGCGCTACGGCGTTGCCGGGCGGCCGCGCCCCGAAGGGCCGGTGATCTGGATCCATGCGGCAAGCGTCGGCGAGACCCTTGCGGTCGTGCCGCTGGTGCAAAGCATCCTCGACTACGGTGTCAACATCGTGCTGACGACGGGAACAGTGACCTCGGCGCAGGTTGCCGACGAACGGCTGGGCGACCGCATCATCCACCAATATGTTCCGCTCGACCTCAAGCCGGCCGTCAGCCGCTTTCTCGATCACTGGCGGCCGGACCTGGCTATCATCGCCGAATCCGAGATATGGCCGATGACGATCCTCGAGCTCGGCGCCCGCCACGTGCCGCAGGTGCTGGTCAACGGCCGGCTCTCCGACCGTTCGTTCAAATCCTGGAAGAAGCGCGCCAACATCGCCGAGGCGCTGTTCGAGAACCTTGCACATGTCGTTGCCCAGTCGGATGTCGACGGCGAACGGTTTCGCGCGCTTGGCGCCCGGCCGGTCACCGTGTCCGGCAACCTCAAGGTCGACACCTTGCCGCCGCCCGTCAACGAACGGGCGCTGGCGACGCTGAAGCGCCAGATCGCCGGCCGCCCGACCTGGGCGGCAATTTCGACCCATGACGGCGAGGAGGTGGTCGCGGCGGAAGTCCACGCCACGCTCTACAAGCGCCACCATGGCCTGCTGACGATCATCGTCCCGCGTCATCCCGACCGCGCCGAAGCGCTGGCCGCACAGATTTCCGGCATGGGCCTGAAGCTGGCGCGGCGCAGCAAGGGCGACCGGATCACCGCCGACACCGATATCCTGCTCGGCGATACGATCGGCGAGATGGGGCTTTATCTCCGGCTGACGGAAATCGCCTTTGTCGGCCGCTCGCTGACCTCGGAAGGCGGCCAGAATCCGCTGGAGCCGGCCATGCTCGACACCGCTGTGCTGGCCGGCCGCAACGTCCAGAATTTTCGCGAGGCCTATCAGCGCCTGCTCGACAGTGGCGGCGCCAAGCTGGTGCGCGACCGCGACATGCTGGCCGGCGCCGTCAATTTCCTGCTGAGCAATGAAGTTGCGCGCCATGAGATGATGGCGGCCGGTGCCGCCACAGTCGACCAGATGCGCGGTGCGCTGGCGCACACGCTGAAGTCGCTCGAGCCTTATATCCAGCCATTGATCGTCAAGTCGCGCCTGAAGGGCGCCGACGGGCGATAGGTGGCGTCGGAAGCACCACCTTTCTGGTGGGAAGCGCCGGACTGGCGGGTCTTTGCGCTGTCGCCGCTATCAGCGGTCTATGGCATGGTCGCCGGCCGCCATATGCATCGGGCGATACGTGAAAAGATCGACGCGCCAGTGCTTTGCGTCGGCAACTTCACCGTCGGCGGCAGCGGCAAGACGCCGATCGCCATCGCGCTGGCCAAGCAGGCCCGGCGCATGCAGCTCAATCCCGGATTCCTGTCGCGCGGCCATGGCGGCTCGTTCGCGCAGCCGCATGTCGTCGATGCCAGTCACGACGCTGCAAAGCATGTCGGCGACGAGCCGCTGCTTTTGGCCGAGCACGCGCCGGTTGCGGTGAGCCCCAACCGCGCTGCCGGCGCCAAGCTGCTCCTGGAAGCCCATGGCTGCGATTTCCTGATCATGGATGACGGTTTTCAGAGCGCGCGCATCCATATCGACTATGCGCTCGTCGTCGTCGACGCCCGTTACGGCATCGGCAACGGCCGCGTCATTCCGGGTGGACCGCTGAGAGCCAACATCGTCGACCAACTGGTGTTCACCGATGGGCTGTTGAAGATGGGCGAGGGCGCTGCCGCCGACCAGGTCGTGCGCCAGGCGGCGCGCGCCGGCCGGCCGATCTTCGAGGCGCATGCCGAGCCCGCGGCCAAGGAGCGGTTCGCCGGCCGGCGGTTCCTCGCCTTTGCCGGCATCGGCCACCCCGAAAAATTCTTCGACACGCTGCGCGGCACAGGCGCTGAGGTGGCGCTGAGCCGGTCATTTCCGGATCATCACTTCTATGCCCCTGATGAACTCGCGGAACTGGCGGCAACCGCGCGCCGCGATGGACTGGGCCTTGTCACCACCGCCAAGGACGCCGCCCGGCTGCGCCATGGCGCTGCCCCGGCCGATTTCCTCGCTGAACTCGCCGTGCTGGAGATCGACGCCACGTTCGAACTCGACACCGTGCCGGAGCGCATCATCGACGAGACGCTGGATGCCTGGAGACAGCGGAAGCTGCGAGGGTAGGGCGTGCAGCGTCACGCGGAGATGCTGGCGGACAGCACCCCCCTCTGGCCTGCCGGCCATCTCCCCCGCAAGGAGGGAGATCAGCAGCTTTGCCAATGGCGCTCATTCTGCAACGCTGGTGATTTGGCGAAAGCAAAGATGATCATCCAATCTCCCCCGTTGCGGGGGAGATGTCCGGCAGGACAGAGGGGGGTGTGAAGGAACGCGACCAACGGCTCTGTGCGCGCCTTTAACCCCGGCTGCGCAGGTCCGGATGCATCTCGATCTCGCGGCGCAGCGAGGCGGCGGCGCTGACATAGGGCTCCTGCCTGGCGACGCTCCAATATTTGAGCTCGTCCAGCGGAATGCTCTCGCCGGTCACCGCGCAGCGCACGAAGGCGCCGGGGCTGGTGACCTGGAAGTCGCCGTCGAGATAGCGGATACGGGCTTCCTTGCCGCCGGGGCCTTCGAAGCGGTTCATCATGGAGTGGTGCCAAGGTTCATGCTGATTTCATCGCCATAAATTGCCGGCAAGGTCAAGCTTGACGCAATGCTGAGGCGCTATTGTCGCTCCAAACCATTCTCATGGGACCGGCATGGACATTTCATCCGCCCGCCTGACCGCGCTGCTGCGTGAGGCCATGATGTTGGCAGCGTTGCCGTCGGCGAAGGCCGATCCGGCGAAAGCAGCACTTATAAAGGCGCTGGTGCAGCCGCCGACGCCGTCCGGCGCGCCTTTGCAGCCGGCAGCGGCGCCGGCGCTGCAGGCGCTGTTGTCCGCAGCCACCGCAAAGGGGCAGCAGACGGGTTCTGCCGAGGTCCTGCAAGCCTATCTGGCCCTTGCTGAACCTGGCGTCGAGGCGCCCGACGTTTCCGGGCCAATAGCGGCTGCGATAGGCAAGGCGACCCCAGCGAACGACGATGCACAGCGCGGTCTGCCGCTGCCGTCGGCCAAGGCCGAAGATGGCGCTGCCGCAAAGCCCGCAGGACTGCCCTGGTTTGCGCTTCTCGCACCCGTGGTTTCGCCGCAGCGCCGCGCTGCCACCACCGATATGCCAATGAAGCGGGAGCAGGCGACGTCTGGGCCGAATGATGCGGCCCAGCCGCAAGGCCGAAAGCAGACGCGTGTCGGTCTGATGGCGCTGGCAACCGGGTTTCTGGCCGTCGCCATTGTCGGGCTAGCCCTGCTGGTGCTTCGCTGAGCACCGAACGATCGCCGCTATCGCTCGGCTTCGAGGAATGCTTCCATCTTGTCCATCGCCAGCCCCGCCTCGACAGCGATACGGCGTGAAAGTTCGGCGGCAGCCGTGCGTGGCCGCCCCAGCGGCCGGTCGAGCCAGTACGACACCGGGTTCAGCGCCGTACGCTCGTCAACGGCGACGATGCGGCCTGCCTCCAACTGGTGTCCGGTCAGCGGTGGCCGCGCCAGCGCGATGCCGAGCCCGTAAGCTGCGGCGTCGAGCACCAGATTGTAGTCCTCGAAGCGGCGATCCTGCGGGCGCGGGCGGTAGTCCATCCCTTGCGCGGCAAACCAGGCACGCCAGCCGGAGGCGTCGGAATCGTTGATCAGTGGAAACCTCAGCAGCCGGGCCGGGTCGCCGCGGCCGATCTCGCGGGCAAGGCCGGGCGCGGCGACGGGAAAGACATGTTCCTCGAACAGCTTCACCGAGATGCGGCCCGGAATGCCGCCGCGGCCGCAGCGGACCGACAGGTCGATGCCTTCATCGGCAAGGTCGGCCTGGCGGATGTCGACGTCGAGGACGATGCGCAGCTTGGTGGGATTGTTCTCCAGCGCCGCCATACGTGGCATCAGCCACAGCCCGCTGACGGAGGGTATCGAGGTCAGCCGCACCACGGCGGTGCCGCGCGGCTCGACCCAGCGGTCGGAATGGCTGGAGATCAGCGCAAAGGCTTCCGCCGTGCGCAGATGCAGGCGGTTGCCCTCGATGGTCAGCGAGACGCCGCGCGCGCCGCGGTCGAACACTTTCAAGCCCAGCCAGTCTTCCAGCTTGGCGATCTGCCGGCTGACGGCGCCGTGGGTGATGTTGAGCTTCTCGGCCGCGGCCGAAAAGCTCCCCGTTCGCGCCGCCGCATCGAAGGCGCGCAGGGTCTCGAGCGGCACCATTGTGTCTGAGCTGTGATCCATAGTCACAGGTGATCCTCGATTTGATCGTTTGTCAACGGCGCCGAAAAGGCGCTTTCTGCCTTTCAACACTCTGGGAACCCGAGGACAGGCAGATGAGCGCAACGACCAGCACGTCGAATCCGACACAGCGGATGGACACCACGGCGGCCATCGCCGTGGCGTTGACGGTGGTCGGCTGGGCCTCGGCCTTTCCGGCGATCCGTGCCGGCCTCGCCGCTTTCGGGCCGCTGGAACTCGGTGCGCTGCGCTTTGCCATTGCCGCGGTGCCGGCGGCGATCTTTCTTGCCGTCAAGCGCCCGGGGCTGCCGAGGCTCGACGAAGTGTGGCGCCTGGTCTTTGGCGGCGCCATCTTCGTCGCGCTCTACACTGTCATGCTCAATTTCGGCGAACTGACCGTGTCGGCGGGTGCCGCCGGTTTCATCATCAATGTCAGTCCGATCTTCACCGCCATCATGGCAATGGCATTGCTGGGCGAGCGCTTCTCAAGCTGGGCCTGGTTCGGCACGGCGATTTCTTTCGCCGGCATCGGCATCATCGCCGTGGCCGACGGCAATGGCTTGAGTTTCGACACCGGCGCGCTGCTGGTTCTTGGCTCCGCGCTGTGCTCGGCCGTCAACACGATCGTCCAGAAGCCGCTCTTTGCCCGCCATCACCCGCTGACCATTTCGGCCTCCAACATGATCCTTGGCGCGCTTTGCCTGGCACCCTTTCTGCCAAGCGGCTTTGCGCAGGCCGCGGCCGCCAACACGGCCGGTATCGGCGCCGTGATCTTTCTTGGCATCGTGCCCAGCCTGATCGCCTATGCCGCATGGGCAACCGCACTGTCGCGCCTCCCGGCAGCGCGCGCGTCGAACTTCCTCTATCTGGTCTCGCCCATGTCGGCCCTGATCGGCTTCTTCTGGCTGGGCGAAGTGCCGACGCTACTTGGTATCCTCGGCGGCGCACTGGCGCTGGGCGGCGTGATCGTGGTGAATTTAAAGCGTTAAAACAAATGATTTGAGCTGTTTTCGGACTCAAACCGAGAACCGCTTCCATCAGAATGCAGACACCCAGAGGAAGGACAGCTATGGTACGCTGCCTTCACTGGGGGACGGAATGGGAAGACTGTTCATATCGGCAATTTTTTTGCGTTTTGCTGCTGACCGGGAAAGCCGCCGCGGGCTGGTATCAGGTCGAAAACTACGAAGGCTCCATCGGACCTAACCCCGTCCACCTATCGCTGCAGAGATATGACAGTTTCGGCAGCGGGATTACGGTCGAGGGGAGCTATTTCCACGACGCGAAGCAAAGCCCGATAGCGGTGTACGGCAAGATCAGTGGCACCAGCGTCTTCCTTTGCGAGATTGCGGACGACAGGGAGTTCGACCGGGTGCTGGTCATGGGATCGAAAACGCCCGTTGGCACCACCGGATGTCCGTTTTCTCTCGACCTTGGCGAAAGCGGCGCAACAGGGACTTGGAGCAAGGGCTCGGACAAGTTCCCGATCACGCTGAAGAAGGTCGCAAACCTCGACGATACCGGTGAGGCGAAGGTTGACGGCACCGTCGAGATTCCCTTCTGGGCGCAGACAGCAACCCACAGATTTGCCGGGGTCTACGAGAAAGCGGGCTTTCTCGTCTGCATGAATAAGCTGCGGGTCATCGATAAGAAGAAAAAGAAGGTCGTTCAGGCAATCGCTTTCGATGACGACGATTGCGATGCCGGCATGCTGATGACTCCCATCTACATGAATGTTCAAAAACAGGTTGGGAGAAGCTTCGAGATAATCTCCGTGAATTTTCGCGGCGGTAGCGCCGGTTACTCAAGGGATTACGTTTTCTCTCATAGGTTCAAGGATTATCGCCTGTTGGTGAATTGAGCGTGTGGCCTGACCTGGCTTGTGCTCACCGCCGCCCAAACAGCCGCTCTATGTCGGCGAGCTTGAGTTCGATATAGGTCGGGCGGCCGTGGTTGCAGGTGCCGGAGCCGGGAGTCGCCTCCATCTGTCGCAGCAGTGCGTTCATCTCCTCGGCCTTGAGCAGCCGGCCGGAGCGCACCGAGCCATGGCAGGCCATGGTGGCGGCGATCTTGTCCAGCCGCTCTTTCAGCGTCTCGACGGTATCGTTGTCGGCGATCTCATCGGCAAGGTCGCGCACCAATTGCTGGACATTGGTTTCGCCGAGCATGGACGGCGTCTCGCGCACCGCCACCGCGCCGGGACCGAAACGCTCAATGCCGAGGCCGAACCGGGCCAGCGTTTCGGAATGCACGGCCAGCCGCTCGGCGTCCTCCTCCGGCAGGTCGACGATCTCCGGCAAGAGCAGCATCTGCGAGGGCACCGCGCGCGAGTGCAGGGCATTCTTCAACGCCTCGTAGACCAGCCGCTCATGCGCCGCGTGCTGGTCGACGATGACAAGCGAATCCCTCGTCTGGGCGACGATGTAGTTCTCGTGGACCTGCGCGCGGGCGGCGCCCAGCGCGGTGCCGAGCAGCGTCTCGGCCCGCTCGGCTGAGCCGGCACGCGCATCGGCGCTGGCGAGCGGACCGGCGTCGAATGCAGCCTGGTCGTTTTCGCGGAAGCCGGCGCCGTCAAATCCCATATCCAGCGGCCGCTGTGGCGAGCGGTCAAAGCCCGAAAAGCCCGAGGCCCGGTAGGCCGCGTCATAACTGCGATGACCGTTGGCAGGACCCGCATGGGCGTATGAGGCGGCTCCCGGCCGGAACGCCGCCACCATCCCGGCGGCCCCGCTGGTGGCGGCGCGGATGCCGGCATTGGCCAGCGCCTCGCGAATGGCGCCGACGATCAGCCCGCGCACCAGGCCGGGGTCGCGAAAGCGCACATCGGCCTTGGCCGGGTGGACGTTGACGTCGACGGTCGCCGGATCGAGCGTCAGGAACAGCACGGTCACCGCGTGCCGGTCGCGCGGCAGCACATCGGCGAAAGCGCCGCGAATGGCGCCGGCAATCAGCTTGTCGCGCACCGGACGGCCGTTGACATAGGCATATTGCTGCAGCGCGTTGGCGCGGGTGAAGGACGGGATCGAGACGTGGCCGGTCAAGTGCACGCCGTCCCGGCTGGCGTCGATAGCGATGGAATTGTCGGGAAACTCGGCGCCCATCACCTGGGCGACGCGGCGCAGGCTGCCCCCGGTACTGTCATCGGTCGCCGGCAATTCCAGCGTCGAGCGGTCCGAGCCGGCCAGCGTGAAGCGCACGGCGGGGAAGGCGATGGCGATGCGCTTGACCACGTCGCTGGTGGCCGAGCTTTCGGCCCGCTCGCCCTTCATGAATTTGAGCCGCGCCGGCGTGGCAAAGAACAGGTCGCGCACCTCGACCGTTGTGCCGCGATTGGCCGCCGCCGGTTTGACCGCCGAAACGCGGCCGCCTTCGATGGCGATCTCGGCGGCAGCGTCGCCTGCGGTCGTGCGCGAACGGATCGACAGCCGCGCCACCGAACCGATCGACGGCAGCGCCTCGCCACGGAAGCCGAGCGAGCGGATATCATGAATGTTGTCGGCAAGTTTCGAGGTGCAGTGGCGCGCAATGGCCAGCGCCAGTTCCTGTTCGGGGATACCGGAGCCGTCATCGGTGACGCGGATCAGGTTCAGCCCGCCGCCGGCAGTGACGACCTCGACGCGGGAGGCGCCGGCGTCGAGCGCGTTTTCGACCAGTTCCTTCACCACGCTCGCCGGACGCTCGATGACTTCGCCGGCGGCGATCTGGTTGATCATCGTTTCGGAAAGCTGGCGAATGGGCATGGGGGTATTATAGGCGGATTCGAAGGGTGTGCGGAAGGCTTCAATGAATGCCGGACATTGGAGACGCCAGCGGGACAGCACCCCCCTCTGGCCTGCCGGCCATCTCCCCCGCAAGGAGGGAGATCAGATGTCACGACGGCTTTCGCCAATCTCCAATGCTTGAAGGGTGACGCGACATATGAACTGCCAATCTCCCCCCTTGCGGGGGAGATGTTCGGCAGGACAGAGGGGGTGTGAAGGAACTCCGCGATAGTGACTACGCTGCAACCGATTTCAAGCCTGCGCCGCCAGCCAGTCCCTGACTTTCCGCGCATTCTCGCTCAACTCCCGGTTCTTCGGCCAAACCACATAGAACGCCTTGCCGGTCTTCAGCACATGATCGGTCACCGGCACCAGCAGCCCCGACGCCAGGAGCCGTTCGGCCAGATGCCGCCAGCCAAGCGCGATGCCCTGGCCTTCCATGACGCCCTGGATCACGAGGCCGTAATCGTTGATGCGCAGGCCGCGCGCGGTGTTGTCGAGGCTGCCGCCCGCCGACTGGAACCATTCGTCCCAGCTAGCCGCCTCGCGGTAGGGCTCCTCGAGGTGGATCAGGCGATGCGTCGCCAGCTCCGCGACGCTCCTTGGCATGCCGAATTTCGCGAGATAGCTGGCGCCAACCACCGGAAAAATCTCCTCGTCGGCCAGCGGCAGCGAATGATAGTCGGCCCAGTCGCGCGGCTCGCCGCCGCGCACGGCGAGCGGGATGCCCTCGGCGATGATGTCGAGATCGCGGTCGGCGGTCTGGATGCGCAAGTCGATGCCCGGCAGTTCGTCGCGGAACTGCTGCAGGCGCGGCATCATCCAGAACGAGCCGAAGGCGGTCGACGCCGCCAGCGTGACATGGCCGCCGCTCGCCTGCAGGCGCAGATCCTCGGCCGATTTGCGGATATGCGACAGACCGAGCGAGACGTCGGCATGGAAGCGTTCGCCCGCTTCTGTCAGGACGACCTGGCGGTGGCGGCGCTGGAACAGCTGCGCGCCGAGCTGTTCCTCCAACCCGCGCACCGCATAAGAGACGGCGGCTTGCGTCATGCCGAGCTCGCGCCCGGCAGCGGTGAAGCTCGACAGCCGGCCCGCCGCCTCGAAGACGATCAGGCTGCCGGCCGAGGGCAGGAGGTGGCGCAGGCTCCGCATAAGCTGAGCTTATACAAGAGATCAGGATTTTCCAGCATCACATCCATATTTCCTCTCGCTAACTTGGTTGGACGGAATGAGGAGGCTCCATGAACGCACCGGCCACTGAACTGACCGAGCAAACCCACCGCCGCGGCGGCGGTCGGCTCGGACGCAAGGCGCTGAGGAGCGCCCCCGTCACCTCGTTCCCGACGCTGGTCCGCGAGATCCCCACCTACCAGATGGTCCCGGACGAGGCGGTGGAACTGATCCACCAGGAGTCACTCGCCATCCTCGAAGAGGTCGGTTGCGAGTTCCGCGACGACGAGGCGATCGCCACGTGGAAGGCGGCGGGCGCCGACGTGTCCGAGACACGCGTCCGCATCGACCGCGGCCTGCTGATGGAACTGGTCGCGAAGGTTCCGTCCGAATTCACCCTCAATGCGCGCAATCCCGAGCGCACCGTGCGCGTCGGCGGCAAGAACTCCATCTTCGCGCCGATGTATGGCGCGCCTTACGTGCGCGACCTCGACAACAACCGGCGCTATGGCACGCTCGAAGACCTCAACAATTTCCACAAGCTCGCCTACATGGCGCCGGCGCTGCATTCGTCGAGTTCGATCATCTGCGAGCCGATGGAGATCGCGGTGCCGAAACGGCATCTGCACATCATCCATTCGGCGCTGAAGCACTCCGACAAGCCGTTCATGGGCATCGTTACTTCCAAAGATCGCGCCGAAGACACGATGGCGATGGCGGGCATCGTCTTTGGCGAAGATTTCGTTCGCGACAATCCGGTGCTGGTGTCGATCACCAACTGCAACTCGCCGCTGGTGTGGGACGCCACCATGCTGGACGCGATGAAGGTCTATGCGCGCAGCAATCAGCCGCTGATCCTGGCGCCCTTTGCGCTGTGCGGCGCATCGACTTCGGCCTCGGCCGTCGGCGCGGTGGCGCAGGTCAATGCCGAAGCATTGGCCGGCGTCGCTTTCACCCAACTGCTGCGCCCGGGTTCGCCGCAAATCTACGGCCAGTTCATGGTGACGGTCGACATGAAGACCGGCGCGCCGATGGGCGGCACACCGGAAGCCGCCCAGATGATGTATCTGATGGGCGCGCTGGCGCGGAAATACAAACTGCCCTGGCGAACCTCCGGCTTCCATGTCGGCTCCAAGCTCAACGACGCCCAGGCCGGCTATGAATCCAACATGCTGATGCATGCCGCCATCCTCGCCGGCGCCAATTATATCTGGCACTCCGCCGGCTGGTTGGAGGCCGGGCTGACCTGCGGCTATTCGAAATTCGCCACCGACTGCGAGCAGCTTGTCGGCTGGTACAAATATGCCGGCGGCCTGCCGTTCGACGACTTCAAGGAGGCCATGGCGGCGATCCGCGAAGTCGGGCCGCAGGGCCATTTCCTCGGCACCCAGCATACGCTCGACCATTACGAGTCGGCATTCTTCATGCCCACCATCATGGACTTCAACTCCTACGAACAATGGAAGGCTGGAGGGGCGAAGGACCACGACACGCGCGGCCGCGAGAAAGCCCGCAACATGCTGGCCGACTATGAAGAGCCGAAACTCGATGAGGGCATTGCCGAGGGCCTCAGGGACTTTATCGCGCAGCGCGAGGAGAGGCTGCCCGACAGCGTTAGCTAAGAGAACGACGAATGAGTTGATAACGGGCGAAGACCCGATGGGAACCGCAAGGGAGAAAGACATGACACTTTTCAAAAGCAATGGCGATCGCGTGCCAACGGCCGTCGAGGCGATGGCGCAAGAGACGCGTGCTGGCCGTATGGACCGGCGCGAGTTTCTTGCATTGGCAAGTGCGTTCGGCGCATCGACGGTGCTGGCCTACGGCATGATCGGCCTGGCCGCGCCGGGACAGGCTTTTGCCGAGGAGCCGAAGAAGGGCGGCACGCTGCACATATCGATGTCGGTCAAGGCCCAAAAAGATCCGCGCACCTATGACTGGGTGGAACTCGCCAACATCTCGCGCTGCTGGCTGGAGCCGCTGGTCCGCTACACCAGGGAATTCACCTTCGAGCCAGTGCTGCTCGAAAGCTGGGACATCAATGACGACGCCACTGAATACACGTTGCATGTGCGCAAGGGCATCACCTGGAACAATGGCGATGCTTTCAATGCCGATGACGTGGTCTTCAATGTTACCCGCTGGTGCGAGAAGAAGGTCGCCGGCAACTCCATGGCCGCTCGCGTCGGCGGGCTGATCGACGAAAAGTCGGGCAAGGCCAGGGAAGGCGCGATCGCCAAGGTCGACGACAATACGGTCAAGCTGACGCTCAGCGCGCCCGACATTTCGCTGATCCCGAACCTCACCGATTATCCCGCGCTCGTCGTCCACCGCAATTTCGACGCCGAAGGCGCCGACCCGGTCAAGAAGCCGATCGGCACGGGCCCGTTCGAACTGGTCTCCTACGATGTCGGCCAGAAGGCGGTGGTCAAGCGTCGTGAAAACGGCAAGTGGTGGGGTGGTGAAGCGCCGCTCGACAGCGTCGAGTTCATCGACTACGGCACCGACTTCAACGCTTCGATCAACGCCTTCGAATCCGGCGAGATAGACCTCAATTTCGAGACGCCGGCCGACTTCATCGACATCCTGGATAAGATGGGGCTGGAGAAGTCCGAGGTTGCGACGGCAACCACGCTGGTTGCCCGCACGAACGTTACCCACAAGCCCTATGACGACCAGCGGGTGCGCAACGCGCTGCAGATGGCGGTCGACAACAATGCGGTGCTGGAACTCGGCTATGCCGGGCGAGGGACGGTGGGCGAAAACCACCATGTCAGCCCGATCCATCCGGAATATTTTGCGCTGCCCAAGAAGACGCGCGACTCGGCCGGCGCCAAGAAACTGATGGCGGACGCTGGGCAGGCCGATTTCGAGCACGAGCTGATCACCGTCGAGGACGATTGGCAGAAAAACACCGGCGACGCGATTGCCGGCCAACTGCGCGACGCCGGCATCAAGGTCAAGCGCACGGTGCTGCCGGGCTCGACCTTCTGGAACGACTGGACGAAATATCCCTATTCGATGACCATCTGGTACATGCGCCCGCTTGGCGTCCAGGTGCTGGCGCTTGGTTATCGCACCGGCGAGGCCTGGAATGAATCAGCCTATTCCAACCCGGACTTCGACGCCAAGCTGAAGCAGGCGCTGTCGCTGATCGATGTGGAGAAGCGGCGTGAGGTGATGAAGGATGTCGAGCAGATCCTGCAGGATTCCGGCGTCATCATTCAACCCTTCTGGCAGAAGCTCTACAGCCACATGAACAAGAAGGTGAAGAACTACGGCGTCCACCAGACCTTCGAGATGGACCTGCAGAACGTCTGGCTTGATGGCTGAGACGGTGCAGCCGGGCTTCATGAGCCGCAAAAAAACCGATATGCAGGATGTCTGGTATTGCACCTTGCCGCCAAACTTCCGGAGATCCTGCATGAAACCGATAGTGCTTGCCGCTGTCTTTTCGATTGCCTTGCCAGCGACAGTGCTGGCCGGGCCGGCTTCCAACGCCGTCAAGTTCTTTTATGTGCCTGAAGTGAAATTCGAGGGAGACGCAAAGTACCGCGACCGCTTCACCGAGCCGGTGACCAAGCTGTTCGATCTCAACGACCAGGCAACGAAGAACAAGCCCGACGAAGTCGCCTGCCTCGACTTCGATCCCGGCCTCGACGCCCAGGATTTCGACCAGAAGTCGATTGCCAAGACATTGAAGCTGGCCGAGACCGTCAATGGCGATACGGCCGAAGTCACCGCCACCTTCAGCCTTTTTGCGGAAGGCGATGATTCCAAACGCGAAATGCTGTGGTCGCTGAAGAAAATCGACGGCAAATGGAAGGTCGCCGACATTACCTCCAAGACCAGCAGCTGGACGCTGAGCGCGCTGGAATGCATGCCCGACAAAGCGCCGGAGTGATCCTGTGCTCCGCCGTCTTGCCCTGGCGCTGTCGCCCATGTGCGTGCTGGCGGTGGCTATGAGCGCAGCCGCGGCACAAGGCCTGTTGGGCCCGCCGCCAGCCAATGCCCCGGCCGTGACGGCACCGGCCGGCGCAGCACCGCCCGCAAATCCACCCGGGACAGCGGTGGAAGCGGCGACACCGCCGGTTGGGTGGTCGCCGGCCGACGCCGCACCGGCCGCACCCATTCTGCCGGGATCCCCGACGGCGGTGGTGCGGCCATTTTACGATCAGGTGGGGCTGGAGATCGATCCGGCGCAGCGCAGCCACTTCATCGACCCGGCAAAAACCGTTCTCGACAAGAGCGACGCGTTGCGCAAATCCGGGCAGGGCGAATGCCTCGACCCCAACATGGCGCTCGACAATGCCGACTATGACAAGGCCGAGATCGATAAGAGCCTGAAGACACTCGAAGCGATCAATGGCGACCAGGCCAAGGTCATTGTCGCCTTCGTCGTCGCCGGCAACCCGCATCGCCTTGAATGGAAATTCAGGAAGGTCGACGGCGACTGGAAGATATCCGATCTGCTTTCGGTGACCGGTGAATGGGCGCTCAGCCAGTACCAGTGCGAATAATGTCGATTGAGGATCAGCGCCTGCGATCCTTCGCGCCCCTCTCTGTCCTGCCGGACATCTCCCCCACGGGTGGGGAGATCAGCAGTTCCAGCGTCTCGCCCGCTCCGCATCATTTGAGATTAGCTAAAGCCGGCGTAGCGGCCAATCTCCCCCCGTGTGGGGGAGATGTCCGGCAGAACAGAGGGGGGCGCTGTCCCGCTAAAGTTCCGCAAAATAGCTTCAGCCCCTTCCGCGATAGGGGGCAACGCCGGTGTCGGGCAACCAGGCGCCTTCGGGCGGAGCGCCGGTCTGCCAGAAGACATCGATCGGAATGCCGCCGCGCGGATACCAATAGCCGCCTATGCGCAACCAGAGCGGCTTCGTTGCCGCCACAATGCGGCGGCCGATCATCACCGTGCAGTCTTCATGGAAAGCGCCATGGTTGCGAAACGAAGTCAAAAACAGTTTGAGCGACTTCGATTCCACAAGGGTGGCATCGGGTGCGTAGTCGATGACGAGATGAGCGAAATCCGGCTGTCCGGTTACCGGGCAGAGCGAGGTGAATTCCGGGCAGGTGAAGCGCACGATCGCCGGCGGCCCGTCGCCGCGCTGGAACGGCACGGTCTCCAGGACCGCGGTCTCCGGGCTCTGTGGCGTCCCGACGTGGGCGCCGAGCTGGGTGAGGGTTTTGGTATCGATCATCGTGGTTTTCCTGGGGATTTTCCGCGCTCATTAGCATCGGATCAAAAAGTGTGCAGCGATTTTCGGATAAATTCGATGCTTAAGACAAGAACTGGAGCAGCGCGCGCTGCTCCGACACAAACTGGAACGGCAGGAAGATGATGACCAGCAACGACCCGCTTCTCCAGCCTTACCAGCTCAAACACCTGACGCTGAAGAACAGGGTGATGTCGACCAGCCACGAGCCGGCCTATTCAGAGGACGGCATGCCGAAACAGCGCTACCGGCTCTACCACGCCGAAAAGGCCAAGGGCGGCATGGCGCTGACCATGACGGCGGGCTCGGCCATCGTCTCGCGCGACAGCCCGGCCGCGTTCGGCAATCTGCATGTCTATGACGACCGCATCGTGCCGTGGCTGGCCGAACTGGCGGGCGCCTGCCACGAGCATGACTGCAAGGTGATGATCCAGATCACCCATCTTGGCCGCCGCACCGGCTGGAACAAGGCCGACTGGCTGCCGGTGCTGTCGGCCTCGCCGGTGCGTGAGCCGGCGCACCGCGCGTTCCCGAAAACCATCGAGGACTGGGACATCGAGCGCATCGTCGCCGACTATGCGTCCGCTGCGCAGCGCTGCCAGGCGGCTGGCCTCGACGGCATCGAGTTCGAATCCTACGGCCATCTGATGGACGGGTTCTGGTCGCCGGCCACAAACCATCGCGACGACGAGTTCGGCGGTTCGCTCGACAACCGGCTGCGCTTCACCGACATGGTGCTGGATGCCGTGCGGGCTGCCGTCGGTGAGAAGTTCATCGTCGGCATCCGCATGGTCGCCGATGAGGATTTTGACAAAGGCCTGTCGAAGGCCGAGGGCGTCGAGATCGCGAGACGGCTCGCCAATTCTGGCAAGGTCGATTTCCTGAACATCATCCGCGGCTCGATCGAAAGCGACGCGGCGCTCACCAAGGTTATCCCGGTGACCGGCATGCGCTCTTCGCCGCATCTCGATTTCGCCGGCGAGGTGAGGGCGGCAACAAAATTCCCGACCTTCCATGCGGCGCGGATTTCCGATGTCGCCACGGCGCGCCACGCCATCGCGACCGGCAAGCTCGATATGGTCGGCATGACCCGCGCCCATATCGCCGACCCGCACATCATCAAGAAGGTCATGGAAGGTCGCGAGCACGAGATCCGGCCTTGCGTCGGCGCCACCTATTGCCTCGATCGTATCTATGAAGGCGGCGAAGCGCTCTGTGTCCACAATGCCGCGACCGGCCGCGAGGCCGAGATTCCGCATATCATCGTCATGACCGAAGGGCCCAGGCGGAACGTCGTCGTCGTTGGCGCTGGCGCTGGCGGGCTCGAGGCAGCTCGCGTCATGGCCGAACGTGGCCATCATGTCACGGTGCTTGAAGCCTCCGGTCAGGCCGGCGGCCAGGTCCGGCTCGCGACGCAGAACCCGCGCCGCAAGGAACTGATCGGCATCATCGACTGGCGGCTGGCCGAACTCGACCGGCTCGGCGTCGGGATCCGCTACGATACATGGGCCGAGCAGGACGATGTGCTGGCGCTGTCGCCCGATGTGGTGGTGATCGCCACCGGCGGCCTGCCGCAGAACCCGCCGCTGACATCGGGCGACAATCTCGTCACGTCGAGCTGGGACATCATGGCCGGCAGCGTCAAGCCGGCGGAGAACGTGCTGCTCTTCGACGACAATGGCGGCCATCAGGGCATGGGCGCGGCGGAGCTGATCGCCAATGCCGGTTCGAAGCTGGACCTGGTTTCGCCGGAGCGCTTCTTCGCCCCCGAAATGGGCGGCATGAACCACGTGCCCTATATGCGCGCCTTCCAGGAGAAGGGCGTCACCATCACCATCAACACCAGGCTGCGCTCGGTACGGCGCGAGGGCAACCAGCTGGTCGCCGAACTCGCCTCCGACTTTGCCGACGGCTGGCGCGGCGAGAGGCGGGTCGACCAGGTGGTGGTCGAGCACGGCACGGCGCCGCTCGACGATCTCTATCTCCAGCTGAAACCGCTGTCGAAGAATGGTGGCGCGGTCGACTATGAGCGGCTGGTCGGCGGCGGCGATATTTTTCCTTCACGCAATCCCGAAGGCGGCTTCGTGCTGTTGCGCATCGGCGATGCAGTCGCCTCGCGCAACATCCATGCCGCCATCTATGACGGCATCAGGTTCGGCTTGCGGGTTTGAGCCTACAAGCCGGCCTACGGCTTGTTCCAAAGCTCGATCTCACCCTTCCGGCGGGCGCATCTCGATCGATCAAAGTGATGGGTGGCGCGCAGCCAAACCTCTGTGCGGAGAGCCACCTTGCACATCCGTCCGAACTGCGCGCCGCGTACGCCACCAGCCGAGAGCCAGGCGACGCACGATGCGGAATGGTCTTCAACCGGGAGGCGACGCGCGGCAGGGCTCAAATCATCCTGGCGGTCGCCATGCAAAGCACGGTGAGCACCAGCAGCCAGGCGGCGATGCGCTCGCCGCGGGCCATTTTGGTGCGCAGCGCCGCTTCCGTTGCGACGTCCGCGCCGGCAAGCTGCCGGCTGGTCTTGCGGACGACGACGCTGAGAACGCCGGCAGCGGCGAAGGCGGCCAGGATGCCTAGCGCCAGCACCATTTCCATCGAGCCGAAATAGGCGCCGTGGAAGAAATACCAGAGCAGGGCGCCGGTCACGAACACCATGCCGGCCGAGCCCATTTGCGGTCCGATAAAGCGCTCCGCCCTGATCTCGGGGTCGCGGGCAAGCGTGATGGTGGTGCCGGCCCAGAACACACCGGCCATGACGTGAAGGCCGATAACGACGATGTAGACATATTGCATGACCGCTTCCTCCTTGCCCGCCGCCCGTCCTCGGATCCCTGTCGAATGCAGGATGATACGAACTCGGTAGATCGACACCCATGATAGTTAGGTATCAAATGGTTCGATGTCAATGTATAATGCCGCGTTCCATCGCTCGGCGCCTTGTTCTACTGTCGGCGCATGACTCCCTTTGACCGTCCGCCAATCGGCATGAATCTCGCGCGCACCTCCAAGCTGGTGGCGCAGGCATTTGACGCCGCTTTGGTCGAGGCCGGGGGCACGCTGCCGGTGTGGCTGACCTTGCTTTCGGTCAAGTCGAGCGAGCTTGCCAACCAACGCGAACTTGCCGGCATGATCGGCATCCAGGGCGCCACGCTCACCCACCATCTCAACGCCATGGAGGCGCAAGGCTTGCTGACGCGCCGCCGCGATCCGGACAACCGCCGGGTTCATCTGGTCGAGCTGACGCAGGCGGGCGAAACGATGTTCCTGAAGCTGCGGGCGGCGGCTCTCATCTTCGACAAGCGGCTGCGCGCGGGATTGCCGGACGACAGGCTGGCGGAGTTCGCCGAGGTGCTGGCGGCATTGCGGGCGAATGTCGCGCCGGCCAAATGACCGGCACCGGTGGGCAATAGTCTAGGCTAAATTGCCCTGAAGCACCTTCAGCTTGGCTTTCTTCGGGCTGCGCGCCAGCAGCCATTCGCGCGCTTTGTCCTGCGGCATCGGGAAGGCGATGGAATAGCCCTGCACCTGATCGCAGCCGATTGCCATCAGCGAATCGAGCTCGGCTTCGGTTTCCGCGCCCTCGGCGACGATCGAAATGCCGAGACCGCGCGCCAGCTCGGTGATGGCGCGCACGATCTTGGTGTTGTCGCCATTCTCGTTGATGTTCTGGACGAAGCGGCGGTCGATCTTCAGCCGGTCGATCTCGTTGGGATTGACGTGGCTGAGCGAGGCATAGCCGGTGCCGAAATCGTCGAGCTCAAGATGGACGCCGGCAGCGCGGATGTGGCGCAGCTTCGCCGCGATGCCCGTCTTCTCGTCGTCGAGAATGACGGATTCGACGATTTCCAGCGACAGTTTCTGCGGAGCAAGGCCGGCCTTTTCCAGCGTCGCGAACAGGAAGCGGTCGAAGTCGGGTTCGCGCAGCTCGGTGCCGGACACGTTGACGGCAAGCCGGCCGAAAGCGATGCCGGCGCGATCCCATTCGGCTGCTTGCTCGATCGCCTTGGTAAAGACGATGCGGCCGATCTCGGGCATGAAGCCGCATTTTTCGGCGACCGGAATGAACTCGCCCGGCGCAATCATGCCGCGCTCGGCATGCTTCCAGCGCACCAGCGCCTCGATGCCGCTGATGGCGCCGTTGCTCAGCGACACCTGCGGCTGGAAATAGACTTGGAAGGCGTTCTCCGAAATCGCGACCTTGATGTCGTGCTCGAGCTGCTTGCGGTAGTCTAGCTCGCGCCTGAGTTCCTCGGAGAAGAACGAGAAGCTGCCGCCGCCGAGCTTTTTGGCGGAATAGAGCGCGAGGTCGGCGTGGACGAGCAGATCCTCGGCATTGTCGGCGTCGATGGGATAGACGGCAATGCCGGCGCTGGCCCCTGGAAGGATGGTCGTGCCCTGGAAGGTAATCGGCTCGTTGATCTCCTCCAGGATGCGCCGGGCCAGCATGTTGATGTCCTCGGGGCCGCCGGCGCCATTGAGGATCATCACGAATTCGTCGCCGCCAAGGCGCGCGCAGAGATCCGACGCACGGCAGGAATCGCGCATGCGCTGCGCGGTGACGACCAGCACATAGTCGCCGGCGGCGTGGCCGAGTGTGTCGTTGATCTGCTTGAACCGGTCGAGGTCGAGCTGGATGACCGCCAGCCTCTCGCGCCGGCGATGCGCGCCCTTGATCAGCGTTTCGAAGTGGTCGGTCAGGAAGGTGCGGTTGTGCAGGCCGGTCAGCCCGTCATGTACGGCGATGAAGGCCATCGAGTTGCGGGCATCGACAAGCTCGTGCGTCTTGCGCAGGATCGCCTTCGACATCGGCCGGAAGATGAAAAGCGCCACCAGGACGATGACGCCGATGGTGGCGTAGAACAAGGTGCGATGGAGATCGAGGAGCTTTTCCGACCGCTCGTCTGCGAATGCGGCGATGCGTTGGCCGAGCGCGGCATAACCCGACAGCGTCGCATTGGCGACGGAAGCATCGAGATTGACGCGCTCGCCGCCGCCCTTGTAGGCGGCATTGCCGGAGAGCTGGGATTCGAAGGACGAGATCAGCCTTTCGCCATTGGCGACCAGCCCGACCGAGAAATAGTCGAGGTGGAACGGCTTGCCGTAAAGGACGCTCTCGATCGACTTTGGATCGGACAATGCTGGCGACAGTGGGTCGGCTCCCGTCCGTTTGAGCAGCAGGTCGTAGTTCGTCTCGAACTCGGCGGTCGCCTGTTTCAGCGCGGCAACCAGGGCCGGCTGCTTGTCACGCGCGGCGGAGCCGGTTGCGCTGGTCAAAAAGACGATGCGCTGCGACAGCGCCTTCTGGGTGCTGACGAT
Source organism: Mesorhizobium sp. M0626 (assembly GCF_040320665.1). Lineage (NCBI taxonomy): Bacteria > Pseudomonadati > Pseudomonadota > Alphaproteobacteria > Hyphomicrobiales > Phyllobacteriaceae > Mesorhizobium > Mesorhizobium sp. M0626. The sequence goes on from NZ_JAMYQD010000010.1 coordinate 195,274, forward strand.
GTCGAGCAGAGTATGGTTGTGCTGTTGCGCCGCCATCATCTGCTGCAGCAGGATGAAGGAAGCCATCACCATAGCCGCGATGATCAGCAGCGCCAGCCAATAGCCGCTCTTGATCAGCAGGATGAGTTTGCCCGAGACGGTTTGCGCCGGCTGCTGAGACATATTCTAGGTGACCCCTCGGTCGACGGATTTCTGCCACCGATTCGTGGCAAGAACACCATTGCCTTGAAAGGGTTAACAGGTCTGGAAGCCGGCGGAACTGCTGCTTCCGCAGTAAACGAAAGCTGCCGAGATGGTTATCATGTTCTTTCGCGGCATGGCCGTATTCGCGTGCCTGCTACTCCAGCATGCTGGCCATGCGATCGGATCGCGCCAGGGTTGAGCCCGCCGTGCCACCGAAACGGTCGCTTTTGCGATGGATTTTTAGTGCGCGTAGCGCGACAGTCGCGCCAATCTCAACAGGACTTGATCATGAGCGCGGCATTCCTCTCCCATATCGACAACGAACTGCAAGGGCTGAAATCCGCCGGGCTCTACAAATCCGAGCGGGTGATCACCTCGACCCAGTCGGCTGAGATCGAAGTCGGCGGCGACAAGGTGCTGAACTTCTGCGCCAACAACTATCTCGGCCTCGCCGACAGCGCCGAGTTGCGCACCGCGGCCAAAGGCGCGCTCGACCGCTACGGTTACGGCATGGCCTCGGTGCGCTTCATCTGCGGCACGCAGGAAGAGCACAAGCAGCTTGAATCAACGATTTCATCCTTCCTCGGCCTGGACGACACCATCCTTTACGGCTCCTGCTTCGACGCCAATGGCGGCCTGTTCGAGACACTGCTCGGTGAGGAGGATGCGATCATCTCCGATGCGCTGAACCACGCCTCGATTATCGACGGCGTGCGACTGTCGAAGGCAAAACGCTTCCGCTACGCCAACAACGACATGGCTGATCTCGAAGCGCGGCTGAAGGAAGCGAAGGATTGCCGCTTCCGCCTGATCGCCACCGACGGCGTGTTCTCCATGGACGGCATCATCGCCAATCTGAAAGGCGTCTGCGACCTCGCGGAAAAATACGACGCCATGGTCATGGTCGATGACAGCCATGCCGTCGGCTTCGTCGGCAAAAACGGCCGCGGCTCGGCCGAGCATTGCGGCGTCGAGGGCAGGGTGGACATCATCACCGGCACGCTCGGCAAGGCGCTGGGCGGCGCGTCGGGCGGCTATACCTCGGGCAAAAGCCAGGTGGTCGACTGGCTGCGCCAGCGCTCGCGGCCCTATCTCTTCTCCAACACGCTGATGCCGGCGATCGCCGGCGCCTCGATCAAGGTTTTCGAGCTGATCCGAAATGGCGATGCGCTACGCGAGCGCCTCTATGCCAATGCGGCGCGGTTCAGGTCCGAGATGGGCAAGCTCGGCTTCACATTGGCCGGCGCCGATCACCCGATCATCCCGGTGATGCTGGGCGATGCCAGCCTGGCGCAGGAAATGGCGGCGCGCATGCTGAAGCGCGGCATCTATGTCATCGGCTTTTCCTTCCCGGTGGTGCCGAAAGGCCAGGCGCGCATCCGCACGCAGATGTCGGCGGCGCATTCCAGCGCCGACATCGACCGCGCCGTGGCGGCATTCGCCGCAGTCGGCAAGGAACTGGGCGTGATTGGCTGAGAGTTTTACCCTCCCCCTTTGTGGGGAGGGTCGACTTCCGACCGCTTGCGAAGCAAGCGGGCGGGAGGCGGGGTGGGGGTCTGCAGGGTCACGACCTCCGCCAGTTTTTGACCCCCACCCGGCCCTTCGGGCCACCCTCCCCACAAGGGGGAGGGTAAGGAGTTGTAGCATGTCGAACATGATGAAGGCGCTGGTGAAGGCCAAGGCCGAACCGGGCATCTGGATGGAAGAGGTGCCGGTGCCGGAGATCGGCCCCAACGACGTGCTGATCAAGGTCAAGAAGACGGCGATCTGCGGCACCGACGTCCACATCTACAATTGGGACCAGTGGGCGCAGAAGACCGTGCCGGTGCCGATGGTGACCGGCCATGAATTCGTCGGCACGGTGGCCGATTTCGGCGCTGCGGTCACCGAATACAAGGTCGGCCAGCGTGTCTCCGGCGAAGGTCACATCGTCTGCGGCCATTGCCGCAATTGCCGCGCCGGCAGGGGGCATCTCTGCCGTAACACGCTCGGCGTCGGCGTCAACCGCCCCGGCGCCTTCGGCGAATATCTGGCGATCCCGCAGCACAATGTCGTGCCGATCCCCGACGATGTGCCCGACGAGATCGCCGCGATCTTCGATCCCCTGGGCAATGCCGTCCACACCGCTCTGTCCTTCGACCTGGTCGGTGAAGACGTTCTGGTCACCGGCGCCGGGCCGATCGGCATCATGGGCGCGCTCGTTGCCCAATGTGTGGGGGCGCGAAAAGTCGTCATCACCGACATCAACCCGGTGCGGCTGGCGCTGGCCAAAAAGCTCGGCGTCCAGCATGTCGTCGATGCCTCGAAGGAAAAACTGCGCGACATTATGCCGGCGCTGGGCATGACCGAGGGTTTTGACGTCGGCCTCGAAATGTCGGGCGCCGCGCCCGCCTTTCGCGACATGATCGACACCATGAACAATGGCGGCAAGATCGCCATTCTGGGCATCGCGCCGACCGGCTTCGAAATCGACTGGAACAAGGTCATCTTCAAGATGCTGCACTTGAAGGGCATCTACGGCCGCGAAATGTTCGAGACCTGGTACAAGATGATCGCCCTGGTGCAGGGGCCGCTGGATGTGTCGGGTCTGATTACGCACCGCATTGGGATCGACGATTTCCAGACGGGGTTTGACGCGATGCGGAGCGGCAGTTCGGGCAAGGTGGTGATGGATTGGTGAGGCACGTGTGGGTGCAAGATGGCGGACAATGAGCACGGTCGTATCATTGCCTCGCAGGCAAAGCTCGTACTGAAGCCGGCCGGATTTCGACGCAAAGGGCAGTCCCGAATCTGGATCGCCGATCGCGGCTTCTGGCTAAGTGTAGTCGAGTTCCAGCCCAGTTCCTGGTCCAAGGGCACTTACCTTAACGTAGCAGTCCACTGGCTCTGGGGTTCGCTTCCGGAAACGATTACCTTCGATCGCGTTGAGCGCATTGGACAGTTCGTTCCGTTCGAGAGCCCGCCACAGTTTCTTCTCGCGGTTGATCAAATGGCCAAGAAGGTCGTCGAAATCGATCAGGTTCACCGATCGATGTTCCCTTCCGTCCAAACGACAGCGAAAATCCTCGTGAGTGAATTGCAGCCGGGCGCCTACGGCGAGTGGGCGGCCTTCCACGCCGGGGTGGCGGCTGGTTTGGCCGGTGATTTTGAAACGGCAAGGCGACTGTTTGAAAGCGCTCAAAGACACGCGGCTTCGCAAGCGCAGGCGCTTCTAGCCTACATTGATGATCCGGCGGCATTTCGAAGCCGTGTCAGAGGCTTCATTGAAGCCGAACGCGCCTATTACGGTCTAGGGGCGTTGCCTGCCGCATTCGCGATCTGATTTCAGCGACGGTCGAACTTATGGGAAGATCTCAACCCAAGGTGAGTTTTGCCTCCAGCGCCGCCACCCCATTCACAATCGCCGCCCGCTCTTCCGTACCAAGCCTCGCCAGCAACTGCCGTTCAAAGGCTTTCGCCAGCGGCACCATCTCGCGATAGGCGGCCAGTCCCGCCTTGGTCAGCGCCAAATGCTCCACACGCCGATCATTCTCGTCCGGCGTGCGCGTCAGCCAGCGCCGCCGCTCAAGCTCCGCCACCGCCCGCGAAACCTTGGTCTTGTGCATGGCCGACTGCTCGCCGAGCGCCGTCGCGGTCATCGTGCCGCGCTGTCCGAGCCCAGAGAGTGTGCGCCATTCCGGCCGCGTCAGACCGTGACGGTCGCGGTAGATTTTTGAAAATTCTCGGCTGACAGCGTCGGCCAGCCGGTAAAGCCGGTAGGGCAGGAAATTTTCGAGTTCGAGGGTTTCCATATGCGCACCGTGGATGCGGCATCAGCCGTTGATAGTTACATTTTCGATGGTTACAAATGAAACCAGTTTGGTCAACATCGCCGGCAGGCCGCGCTTCGCGGCGGTCGGGATCAGGGAGGATCGGATGGAATTTTCCTACATGCCGGGCTTCGGCAATGATTTTGAGACCGAAACGCTGCCCGGCTCGCTGCCGCAAGGGCGCAATTCCCCGCAGCGGCCGGCTTACGGACTTTATGCCGAGCAGCTCTCGGGCTCGCCCTTCACCGCCCCGCGCGGCACCAATGAGCGCTCCTGGCTCTACCGCATCCGGCCGAGCGTAAAACACACCGGCCGCTTCAAGGCGGCGAGCTATCCCCTGTGGAAGACCGCTCCCAATGTCGGCGACCACGAGCTGGCGCTCGGCCAGTACCGCTGGAACCCGGTGCCGATGCCGAAGGAGCCGACCGATTTCATTCAAGGGATGCGCACCATCACCACCGCCGGCGACGTGCTGGGCCAAAGCGGCATGGCGGCGCATGTCTATGTCGCCAACCGCTCGATGGTCGACGATCATTTCTTCAACGCCGACGGCGAGTTGCTGGTCGTCCCCCAGGTCGGCGCCTTGCGCTTCGTCACCGAGATGGGCGTCATCGAGCTGCGGCCCGGCGAGATCGCCGTTTTGCCGCGCGGGCTGGTGTTCAAGGTCGAGCTCATCGACAAGGAAGTGCGCGGCTATGTCTGCGAAAACTATGGTGCCAAGCTGACGCTGCCCGACCGCGGTCCGATCGGCGCCAATTGCCTCGCCAATCCGCGCGACTTCAAGACGCCCTGCGCCTGGTTTGAGGAGAAGGAGACGCCGTGCCGGCTGACGGTGAAATGGTGCGGCAATTTCCATGTCACCGAGATTGGCCATTCGCCGCTCGACGTCGTCGCCTGGCACGGCAACTACGCGCCCTACAAGTATGATCTGGCGACGTTTTCTCCGGTCGGCGCCATCCTGTTCGACCATCCCGATCCGTCGATCTTCACCGTGCTGACGGCGCCGAGCGGCGAGGAAGGCACTGCCAACATCGACTTCGTCATCTTTCCGCCGCGCTGGCTGGTGGCGGAGGATACGTTCCGGCCGCCCTGGTACCACCGCAACATCATGAGCGAGTTCATGGGCCTGATCCACGGCCAGTATGACGCCAAGGAGGAAGGTTTCGTGCCCGGCGGCATCAGCCTGCACAATCTGATGCTGGCCCACGGCCCAGACGCGCCTGGCTTCGAAAAGGCCTCGCGCTCCGAGCTGAAACCGGTCAAGCTCGACAACACCATGGCCTTCATGTTCGAGACCCGATTCCCGCAAATGCTCACCCGCTACGGCGCCGAGCTTGAAACAAGGCAGGACAATTACATCGATTGCTGGACCGATCTGAAGAAGCGTTTCAACGGCACGCCGGAGGGCGACTGGTCTTGAGATCAGCCCGATGAACGACCGGCTGGTGCTTCTCGGCTCCAAGGGCGGCCCGGCGCTGCGGCCGGGCGGGCCGTGGCCGAGTTCGTCGCTGCTGGAACTGGGCGGGCGAACCATCGTCGTCGATTGCGGGCTCGGCGTCACGCGCGGCCTGGTCGATTCCGCCGTCAGCCTGAAGGCGCTCGACCTGGTCTTCATCACCCATCTGCATTCCGACCATGTGCTGGAACTGGGTCCGTTGCTCCACACCGCCTGGACCGCCGGCCTCGCCAGCCCGGTGACGCTGTTCGGACCGCCCGGCACCGGCCAATACTGGCGCCGCTTCTGCCAGGCGATGGAGTTCGACATTGAAATTCGCATCGTCGATGAGGGCAGGCCGGACATTCGCGAAATGGCTTCGATCGTGGAATTCGGCGAGGGCGAGATTTTTGCGCAGCGCGGCCTGAAGGTCTCGGCACTGCGCGTCGACCATCCGCCGGTCACGGACTGTTTCGCGCTGCGTTTCGACCACGCTGGCAAAAGCATCGTCTTCTCGGCCGACACAGCCTTCTTTCCGCCGCTCGCAGGCTTTGCCCGAAATGCCGACATTCTCGTCCATGAGGCCATGCTGGAAGAAGGCATCGAGCGGCTGGTCGCCAGGACCGGCAACGGGGCGCGGCTGAAAGAGCATCTGCTTGCCAGCCACTCATTTGCCGAGCAGGCAGGTCGCATCGCCAGCGATGCCGGGGTGAAGAGGCTGGTGCTCAACCACCTCATTCCGGCCGATGATGCCGCGATCGGCGAGGCCGACTGGGAGGCGGCCGTCAGGAAATCGTGGGCGGGTGACTTGACGATTGCCCGCGACGGCCTTGTTGTGAACTTAGACGGCGCCAAAGCCGCATCAGGAGAGGAAACCGCATGAAGCTTGCCACATTGAGGGACGGGACGCGCGACGGAAAGCTTGTCGTCGTCTCGCGCGACCTGACGCGCTTCACCGACGCCTCGTTCCTGGCGCGCACGCTGCAGGCGGCACTCGACGACTGGCAGCGGATTTCGCCGCACCTGGCGACGATCGCCGAATCGCTGGAGAACAATGCGGTGCCGTCGGCACGCTTCCATGAGCATGACGCCCATTCGCCGCTGCCGCGCGCCTATCAATGGGCCGATGGTTCTGCCTATGTGAACCACGTCGAGCTGGTGCGCAAAGCCCGCGGCGCCGAGATGCCGGCAAGCTTCTGGACCGATCCGCTGATCTACCAGGGTGGCTCGGATTCCTTCATCGCGCCGCGCGAGCCGATCCGCACGGCGGACGAAGCCTTCGGCATCGACATGGAGGCGGAAGTCTCCGTCATCGTCGACGATGTGCCGATGGGCGCCAGCCTCGACCAGGCGCGCGCCGCCATCCGGCTGGTCATGCTGGTCAATGATGTGACGTTGCGCGCGCTCACCGGACCCGAGCTCGCCAAGGGGTTTGGCTTCTTCCAGTCGAAGCCGTCCTCGGCTTTTTCGCCGGTGGCGGTGACGCCGGACGAACTCGGCGACGCCTGGGATGGCGGCAAGGTCAACCTGCCTCTGCTCGCCGACGTCAACGGCAAGCCGTTCGGCCGTGCCAATGCCGGCGTCGACATGACCTTCGACTTCCCGGCGCTGATTGCCCATGCCGCAAAGACACGGCCGCTGGTTGCCGGCACCATCATCGGCTCCGGCACCGTCTCCAACAAGCTGGATGGCGGGCCGGGCAAACCGGTGGCGGCCGGCGGCGCCGGCTATTCCTGCATCGCTGAACTGCGCATGATCGAGACCATTGAGTCTGGCGAGCCCAAGACGCCGTTCCTGCGCTTTGGCGATACAGTGCGTATCGAGATGAAGAATAAAAGCGGAAACTCGATCTTCGGCGCCATCGAGCAGAAGGTCGAGAAGTCCCAGGCATAAGAGGGGCAATGCAATGACGGGCGAGGCGTTCTACCTGCTGGCCGGCGTCTGGGCGTTGGCCATTCTGGTGGTCTTCATCCAGGCGATCCGGCTGAGCTACCGCATCGAGGCGCGCTCGCCCGATCTGACCAACCACAGTGGCTACCCGCGCAAGGCGATGATGTTCCACACCATCACCAACACCAATGTGGCGCGGGACGAGGAGACGCAGGCGACGCGGCGGCGCATGAACCGGCTTTTGCTGATTGTTGTCGCCGGCTTCGCGGTGATGGCGGCAGGCTTGTATCTGATGCGATCGACGGGAGCGTGAATGGCAGATGGCCTATACCGCTTCTTATCTTTGGTTTCTTGGGCTTTGCAGCGTCGCAACCGGCTGGCTTTTGATTTCCGCAATTCGGCTCTGCCGGCAGGTCGAGGATCGGTCTGAAAGGCTGCGTAATTTCAGCAGCGAGGCGCGCCTGCCGAGGCTTGTGTACGTCGCTTTGAACCGGGAAGTCGCAAGCGATGCAGGAACGCAAGAACTGCGCCGCGGTATGAACGTTCGTCTTCTGGGGATAGCTGCCATACTCGTCATTCTGAAGTTGGTGGACTTGGTCGGTTGGCCAAGCGCATAACATGGATATTCTCACCCACTTCAGCCGCATGGCCGGCAACAATCTCTGGTCGAATGACCGGCTCTACCGCGCTGTGCTTGCGCTGAAGCCCGGCGAATTCGAAGCCGAACGCACCAGCTTCTTCCCGTCGATCAAGGCAACGCTCAACCACATCCTTGCGGTCGATCATCTCTATCTCGATTTCCTTGAGGAGGGCGGCGTCGGCGCGGCCGCCCATGACGACTACGTGCCGTTCGATGTGCCGCAGGCGCTGTTTGCCGCTCAGGTCGCGGCAGATCGACGCCTGATCGCCTTTTGCGAGAAGCTGTCGGAGGCGGATCTCGACCGTCGGGTCATCACGGACCGGCGCGAGGACGGCATGATCCCCGAAAAGATCGGCGACATTCTCGCCCATGTCTTCCTGCACGACATCCACCATCGCGGCCAGGTTCACGCGATGCTCTCGGGCAGCTCGGTCGCGCCGCCGCAGCTGGACGAGTTTTTGCTCGATTATGATTTGAAGGTGAGGAAGGAAGAGGTCGAGCGGCTGGGCCTCTGACCTTTATCTGGTGTACTCGTTCCATTCAGGGCCGAGTTTGTCGAAATCGTCAGAAATCCAAATCTTGCCCTTCAGGGCACCTATGCGCGACAACAAGTCTTCTCGAACTGGTGGCACGAGCCGCGCCGCGATCTTGCCGTGACGAGTGATGACTATCTCCTCGCCGGTCTCCGCGCGGCCGACGAGTTCCGCTAGTTTGGCCTTTGCTTCGGTTATGGAGACGTTCACGGGTTGACCCTTTTTATCGAAACTTAGATCAAGGCCGATCGAGCCGCAAACGGGGGTTCAGGCCGCCTTGCCGTCGACCTTGATCACGCCGCGCTTGATCTGGTCCTGCTCGATCGACTCGAACAGCGCGCGGAAATTGCCTTCGCCAAAACCTTCGTCGCCCTTCCTCTGGATAAATTCGAAGAAGATCGGGCCGATCACGGTTTTGGAGAATATCTGCAGCAGGATCTTGGTCATGCCGCCGTCGACCACGCCTTCGCCGTCGATCAGGATGCCGTGCTTCTTCATCCGCTCGATCGGCTCGTCATGCCCGTTCACCCTGTTGTACGACATGTCGTAGTAGGTCTCCGGCGGACCGGGCATGAACTTCAGCCCGTTGTCGGCAAGCTTGTCGGTGGCGGCGTAGATGTCGTCGGTGCCGACAGCGATATGCTGGATGCCTTCGCCATTGTACTTCTTCAGATACTCGGCGATCTGGCTGGTGTCGTCCTTGGACTCGTTCAGCGGGATACGGATCTTGCCGCAGGGCGAGGTGATGGCGCGGCTGACGAGGCCGGTGATCTTGCCGTCGATGTCGAAGAAATGGATCTGCTTGAAGCCGAACAATTCGCGATAAAAGTCCCACCATTTGTCCATCTGGCCGCGATAGACATTGTGGGTGAGGTGGTCGAGGAAATAGAAGCCGACGCCCTGGGGCCGCGGGTCGCGTTCGCCCAGCCACTCGAACTCGGCATCATAGGCCGAGCCCTTCTTGCCATAGGCTTCGATGAAATAGAGCAGTGAGCCGCCAATGCCGACAATGGCCGGCACGTCGAGCGCCTTGTCGTTGCCGTCGTAGGGCGTGGCGCCTTTCGATACCGCATGCTCGAACGCATGCTTTGCATCGACCACGCGCCAGGCCATCGAGGCGGCGCAGGGGCCGTGCTTGTCGACGAATTTCATCGCATGCGAACCCGGCTCGGCATTGACGACATAGTTGATGTCGCCCTGGCGCCAGACGGTGATGTCCTTCGTGCGGTGCTTGGCCACCGCGACATAGCCCATGCGGGTGAACAGCTCGGCGAGCTTCTGCGGCTCCGCATGGGCGAACTCGACGAACTCGAAACCGTCGGTGCCGGCGGGGTTTTCCTTGCTGATCTTGGCGGGCGGGGCGTCGTGCGGAAAGGGACCCATGGCATTGCTCCAAAACTGGCGGTGGCCGCAGCGGACCACGTGCAATCATAACGCGGAGCGGCTGCACGGTGCTTGCATTCAAACGCTTGAAATGATCAGATCGTGCGTGAATTGTGCACAAACGGGCCAAAGATCATGAATGAGACGCGCATCGATCAGTTCGACCGCAAGATAATGGCACTTCTGCAGGGCGATGCGCGGCTGACCAACAACGACCTGTCGGAGCGGGTGAACCTCTCCGCCTCCCAATGCTCGCGCCGCCGCCAGCGGTTGGAAGAGGACGGCTATATCAAGGGCTACCGGGCGGTGCTCGACCGCGACAAGCTCGGCTTCTCGCTGGTCAACGTCATCTCGGTGACGCTCGCCACCCACAACCGCGACAATGCGCGGCGCTTCGGCGAATTGCTGGCGCGGCTGCCGGAAGTGCAGGAGGCGCACGCGCTGACCGGTGAGATGGATTATATCTTGAAGGTGGTGACGCCCGATCTGAAATCATTGTCGGAATTCGTCAACGGTGTGCTCCTGCCGCACGACTCCGTGCAGCATGTGAAGACGGCGATCGTGTTGGAGACGCTGAAGGAGACCGGCGCGCTGCCGATCTAGTTTGAGAGAGTTTCAGTTGATACGTCGGCGGGACAGCACCCCTCTCTGGCCTGCCGGCCATCTCCCCCGCAAGGAGGAGATCAGCAGCTTTGTCCAGCGCTCATCCTGCAACGTCGGCGATTGGCGAAGAGCGAAGGCGACATCCGATCTCCCCCCTTGCGGGGGAGATGTCCGGCAGGACAGAGGGGGGTGTGAGGGATCGCCAGCGCCTCAGGATGCTCACCCCTTGGACTGCTGGATCAGCCCGTAGAGATTGGTGCAGCGCGCGCCGGAGCGGCAATAGGCAAACACCGGGCCTTCGAGCGCGTCGAGCGCTTCGGCCTGATCTTCGACATTCTCGGCTGTGATCTGGCCGCTGATCACCGGGATGTAACGGAAGGCCAGCCCCGCGGCTTCGACCGCCGCCTTGACGCTGTCGGCCGAAGGCTGGTCGGGCTGCTCGTCATCCGGCCGGTTGCAGATCACGCTCTTGAAACCGGCTTCCTTGATGGCGGCGGCATCTTCGGGCTGGATCTGGCCCGAGACCGAATAGTCCTCGCTGATTTCGCGATATTCCATGGCTCTCATCCTCCAATCTGGTTTGGCGCAAAGTCTTGCCACTCTCACACGAGGTCGGCAATCCGCGCCGGAAAGAAATCCCTCGGCGCAGATAGACATTTGCGGCCCAAGATCCAACCCAGGCTCAAGAGGTTTCGCGCTGTTGGCCTTGCCCGGAGGCGGCAGCGACTCTAAACAGGCGCACCGACAAACGAAGGAACCATCCAATGAGCATTCGTCGCATCGATGTTGGCCCGCGCATGAGCCAGATCGTCATCCACGGCAACACCGTCTATCTCGCCGGCCAGGTCGGAACGCCCGGCGCCAGCGTTGGCGAACAGACGAGGTCGATCCTCGCATCTATCGACGAACTGCTGGCCAAGGCCGGCACCGACAAGACCAAGATCCTGCAGGCGATCATCTGGCTGGCCGATATGGGCACCTTCGCCGAGATGAACAAGGAATGGGACAAGTGGGTCCCGCAAGGCAACACGCCCGCCCGCGCCACGGGTGAGGCCAAGCTTGCAGGGCCGGAATACACTGTCGAGATTATCGTTACGGCGGCGATTTAAAGTGCAGCCTTCTACCTCCCCCTTGTGGGGAGGTCGGACCGAAGGTCCGGGCGGGGGGCTGGCGCCGACCCCCACCCCGCTGCTTCGCAGCGACCCTCCCCACAAGGGGGAGGGTAAAGGAGCTACCCCTGCGAAGGCTTGAACCTCGCCACCAACGTGTGGCTCTCCGCGGCGTAGGTGAACCTCACCTGCGTCACCGGGTGCTCGGCGATCCAGGTTCGGCGCTCGACCACCAGGCAGGGCGCGCCGGTTGCGACGTCGAGGGCTTCGGCAATATGCCTGTCGGCCGCGACCGCGCGGATACGGTGCTCGGCCTCGCTCCATGGCACGCGGCCGATCAGCCAAGGACCGGGGGCAATGTCGAGAAACTCCTCCTCGGCGGCTTCCGCGACGGCGGCCAGATTGATCAGCCGCTGTTCGTGCGCGAACGGCCGCTTGCCGGCAAAATGCCGGCATTCCAGCGCCAGCACCTGTCCAGCCGCTCCCAATTCCAACAAGGCGCGATCCTCGGCGCTGCTGCGCCTTTTCTGCCGCGCCATGCGCTCATAGCGATAGGCCAGCCCAAGCGCTTCGACCTCGATCCTGATGTCGTGAATTTCCAGCACCGCGGCCTGCGACTGCGGCTGGCGGACAAAGCTGCCCGAACGGCGGCGGCGCTCTATCAGCCCGGCCTTGGCCAGTTGCGACAGCGCCTTGTTCACCGTCATGCGCGAGCAATTGTATTCGGCCGTCAACTCGTGCTCGAACGGGATGCGGTGACCCGGCGCCCAGGCGCCGGACATTATTTTCTCGCTGATGTCGGACAGGATGCGCTGGTGCAGCGAACCGCCGCCTTCCACCGCCGCTGTCTCTGATATGCTCATGCCGAAAGCGCCGTCATCACATGGCGAAAGCGCTCGGCGATCGTCTCACGCACTGCATGCCGGCCGCCGCTGACTTGTTTTTTTCCGTGCACCCAGACGCAATCGACCTTGCCGCCATTGGCAAAGATCCAGGCGTCGAGGATCGCATCGCCACTTTTTCCGGCCAGCGAAGGATGGTTTTCGTCGAGGGAGACGAAATCAGCCGCGGCGCCGGCGGCGATCCGCGACGGGCCGGCGCCGAGTGCGGTGCTGCCGCCATCGAGGGCGGCGTCGAACAGAGCCCGCCCGGTCGAGCCGCCGGCCACCGCCAGCACATTGCGGGCGCGGTGTGCGAGGCGCTGCGAATATTCGAGCTGGCGCAATTCATCCGGCAGGCCGATCAGCACGTTGGAATCCGAGCCGACGCCGAAGCGGCCGCCATGTTCGATGAACAGAGGTGCTGAAAAGGTGCCGTCGCCGAGATTGGCCTCGGTGATCGGGCAAAGCCCGGCAATGGCGCCGCTTCTGGCCATGCCGGTTGTCTCAGCCTCGGTCATGTGGGTGGCGTGGATCAGGCACCAACGCTTGTCGATCCCGGCATTGGCGAGCAGCCATTCGACCGGTCGCGCACCCGACCACGCCAGGCAATCCTCGACCTCCTTCACCTGCTCGGCGACGTGGATGTGGATCGGTCCGTCCGGCGCAATGGCGGCAACAGCGCTGAGTTCCTCCGGCGTCGCGGCGCGCAGGCTGTGCGGGGCGACGCCGACGACAGCCTGATTCAACGCACGAACCGATTCGCGGCATTTCTCAACCAGCAGGGAGAAGCGATTCACATCGTTGATGAATCGCCGCTGGCCTTCATTGGGCGCAGCGCCGCCAAAGGACGAATGCGCATAAAACACCGGCAGCAGCGTCAGGCCGATACCGGTCTCGGCGGATGCAGCGGCAATGCGCTCGGCCATTTCGGCAAGGTTGGCATAGGGTTTTCCGTCGCGATCGTGGTGGAGATAATGAAATTCGCCGACGCGCGAGAATCCGGCCTCCAGCATTTCGACATAAAGCTGGGCGGCGACCGCCTCGACCTGGTCCGGCGTCATCGACAGCGCGAAGCGGTACATCACCTCGCGCCAGCTCCAGAAGCTGTCGGCGGAGGGACCGCGCAGTTCGGCAAGCCCGGCCATGCCGCGCTGGAAGGCGTGGCTGTGCAGGTTCGGCATGCCCGGCACCAGAATGGCGTGGCGTTCGTCGCCAGCCTGTATCGACGTGCCGGCTTCGACTGCCGTGATGCGACCGTCGTTCAACAAAATCCGCACCTTGTCGTGCCAGCCATTGGGCAGCAGCGCCTGTTCCGCAAAGATCGCCGTCACGTTTTTCTCCGCATTCCCTGAACAATTGCACTTGCAGTGCTTTTCAATATGTATATACATAATCGCCATCCAATCAAACGGAAAAAGATGATGGCGGCACAGAACAAAAGCCGGGCAGGGGGCCTTCACCTTTGGCGCAATGCGCGCCTGGCAACCATGGCCGAAGGCGACGCCGGACTGGGCATTGTCGACAAGGGCGCGATTGCCGCCCGCGACGGTCTCATCGTCTATGCCGGTCCGGAAGCCGACATGCCGTCAGCGTTGGCTCAGGGCGGCGAGACTACCGATTGCGAAGGCCGCTGGATCACGCCCGGTCTCATCGACTGCCACACCCATCTCATCCATGCCGGCAACCGTGCCAACGAGTTCGAGATGCGGCTGGCCGGCGCCACCTATGAAGAAGTCGCCCGTGCCGGCGGCGGCATCGTCTCCTCGGTCGAATCCCTGCGTGCCGCGAGCGAAGACGAACTGGTTGCGCAGACGCTGCCACGCCTCGATGCGCTGATGGCCGAGGGCGTCACCACGGTAGAGGTAAAGTCGGGTTACGGGCTCGATCTCGAAAATGAACAGAAGTCGCTTCGCGCCGCGCGGCAGCTGGACAAGGAACGCCCGGTCACGGTCCGCACCACCTTCCTCGGCGCGCATGCGCTGCCGCCGGAAGCAAAAGGCGACAAGGACGCTTTTGTCGATCTCGTCGCCAACACGATCCTGCCCGCAATCGCCGCCGGGGGCCTGGCTGACGCCGTAGACGGCTTTTGCGAGGGCATTGCCTTTTCGCCGGAACAGATTGCCCGCGTCTTCGACAAGGCCAAGGCGCTTGGCCTGCCGGTCAAACTCCATGCCGACCAGCTGTCCAACCTGCATGGCGCCGAACTCGCCGCCCGCTATGGCGCGCTGTCGGCCGACCATCTCGAATACACCGACGAGGCCGGCGCCGCAGCGATGGCCAAGGCCGGCACCGTGGCGACCATCCTGCCCGGCGCCTACTATTTCATCCGCGAAACCAGGAAGCCGCCGGTCGGCCTGTTCCGCCAGCACGGCGTCAAGATGGCGGTCGCCACCGACAACAATCCCGGGACGTCGCCGCTGACCTCGCTGCTTCTGACAATGAACATGGCCGCGACGCTTTTCGGCCTGACCGTCGAGGAATGCCTGGCCGGCACCACTCGCGAGGCTGCCCGCGCGCTGGGATTGCTCGGCCAGACCGGCACGCTGGAGGCAGGAAAATCTGCCGACCTGGCGATCTGGGACGTCGGGCGTCCGGCCGAACTCGTCTACCGCATGGGCTTCAACCCGCTCCATGCCCGCATCTGGAGAGGACAATGACCGAACTTAACCTGAAGCCCGGCAATGCGACGCTGGCCGACTGGCGCGCTATCTATCGCGGCGCCGTGCCGAAGCTCGACGCCTCCTGCCGGCCAAAAATCAAGGCCAGCGCCGAGGCAGTCGCCCGCATCGTCGCCAAGGGCGAGCCGGTCTATGGTATCAATACCGGCTTCGGCAAACTGGCCAGCGTCCGCATTCCGGCCGAGGATCTAGAGGCCTTGCAGCGCAACATCGTTTTGTCGCATGCCGCCGGCGTCGGCGAGCCGATGCCGGTCGCTGTGGTTCGGTTGATGATGGCGCTGAAGCTCGCCAGCCTGGCGCAGGGCGCGTCGGGCGTGCGGCCGCAAACGATCGAGTTGCTGGAAGCGATGCTGGCCAACGACGTCATCCCCGTCGTGCCGGCGCAAGGCTCGGTTGGCGCCTCCGGCGATCTCGCGCCGCTGTCGCACATGACGGCAGTGATGATCGGCGTTGGCGAATGCTTTACCCCGCATGGCCGCTTCCCGGCCAAGGTCGCTTTCGTCTCGCACGGCCTGGAGCCGGTGACGCTTGGCGCCAAGGAAGGCCTGGCGCTGCTCAACGGCACGCAGTTCTCCACCGCCTATGCGTTGGCCGCTCTCTTCGAGGCCGAAGTGCTTTACCAGTCGGCGCTGGTCGCCGGCGCGCTGTCGACCGACGCCGCCAAGGGTTCGGACGCGCCCTTCGATCCGCGCATCCATCTCCTCAGAAAACACCCGGGCCAGATCGAGACGGCGGAAGCGCTGCGCAACCTGATGGCCGGCAGCGCCATTCGTGAATCGCACCGCGTCGGCGACGAGCGCGTGCAGGATCCGTACTGCCTGCGCTGCCAGCCGCAGGTGATGGGCGCCGCGCTCAGTGTGCTGCGTCAGGCCGCCGACACGCTTGGCACCGAGGCCAATGGCGTCACTGACAATCCGCTGATTTTCGCCGAGGACGACACAGCGCTCTCCGGCGGCAATTTCCACGCCGAGCCGGTGGCTTTCGCTGCCGACATGATCGCGCTTGCCGTCTGCGAGATCGGCTCGCTGTCGGAGCGCCGCATCGCCATGCTGGTAGACCCCGCGCTGTCCGGCATGCCGGCCTTCCTGACGCCGAAGCCCGGCCTGAACTCCGGCTTCATGATCCCGCAGGTGACGGCGGCGGCGCTCGTCTCTGAGAACAAGCAGAAGGCCTATCCGGCAAGTGTCGATTCCATCCCGACCTCGGCCAACCAGGAAGACCACGTCTCGATGGCCGCACATGGCGCGCGCCGGCTGATCGGCATGATCGAAAACGCCACGGCCGTCATCGGCATCGAACTCTTGGCCGCCGCGCAGGGCTGCGATTTCCATGCGCCGCTGGCGTCGAGTGCAGCTCTGGAAGCTGTTCGCAAGCTGGTCCGTGCCGAGGTGCCGCATCTCGACAATGACCGGCATTTCCACCCTGACATGGAAAAAGCCATCGCTATGGTGCGCAGCGGCGCTGCCATCAAGGCTGCGAGCGCGGTGACATTGCCTTCGATCTCGGGAGTCTGACATGACCGACTGGCTGACAGTGACCGAAGGCACGGCACCCCTGTTGGTGTCGATCCCGCACACGGGTATCGATCTCGCCGGCATCGACAATCGGCTGGTCTCGCCCTGGCTCGGCCGCCGCGATTGCGACTGGTGGATCGACAAGCTCTACGATTTCGCCGCCGGCCTTGGCGCGACGATTGTGCATACGTCGATCTCGCGCACCGTTATCGACGTCAACCGCGATCCTTCCGGCGCCTCGCTCTATCCCGGGCAGACGACAACGACGCTATGCCCGACCGAGACCTTCGACGGCGATCCGCTGTATCTGCCCGGCGCGGAACCGACGCCGTCGGAGATAGACCAGCGCCGCATAGCGTATTTCGTGCCTTACCATGAAATGCTGGCGGCCCAGGCCGTCAGGCTGCGCGGCCTGCATGAGAAGGTCGTCATTTACGATTGCCACTCGATCCGGTCGGTGCTGCCGCGCCTGTTCTACGGCACGCTGCCGGTATTCAATCTCGGCACCAATGACGGCCAGACCGCGGATCCTACGCTGCAGGCGCTGGTTGGTCAGATCATGGCCGAGAGCGGTGAAAGCAATGTCATCAACGGTCGTTTCAAGGGCGGCTGGATCACCCGCTATTTCGGCAATCCGCAAGGCGGCTACCATGCGCTGCAGATGGAACTTGCCGATCGCGGCTATTTGCGCGAGCCCGAGGGCAAGGGCGAACCGGACAATTGGCCGGTGCCTTATGATGCCGAGTTCGCCGCGCCGATGCGCGCCACACTGACGAAAATCCTCCAATCCGCCATTGACTGGGCCGGGCGCTGAGACGCCGCCTTACTCCAAAGGGACAATGATGAACAATCCTCGCCACAACATCCGCGAAGTGCGCGCGCCCCGCGGCGACAAGCTCAACGCCAAATACTGGACGACCGAAGCGCCGCTGCGCATGCTGATGAACAACCTCGATCCCGATGTCGCCGAAAACCCCAATGAGCTCGTCGTCTATGGCGGCATCGGCCGGGCCGCGCGCACCTGGAACGATTTCGACAGCATCGTCGCCTCGTTGAAGACCCTCAATGAAGACGAGACGCTGCTGGTCCAGTCCGGCAAGCCGGTCGGCGTCTTCCGGACGCACACCGATGCGCCGCGCGTGCTGATCGCCAACTCCAACATCGTGCCGCATTGGGCGACCTGGGACAAATTCAACGAACTCGATAAAAAAGGCCTGATGATGTACGGCCAGATGACGGCCGGCTCCTGGATCTATATCGGCACGCAAGGCATCGTGCAGGGCACCTACGAGACCTTCGTCGAGGCCGGCCGCCAGCACTACAATGGCAACCTTACGGGCAAATGGATCCTGACCGGCGGCCTCGGCGGCATGGGCGGCGCCCAGCCGCTTGCCGCCGTCATGGCCGGCGCCTGCTGCCTCGCCATCGAATGCAATCCGGACTCGATCGATTTCCGGCTGCGCACCCGCTATGTCGACGAGAAGGCCGAGACGCTCGACGAAGCGATGGAAATGATCGAGCGCTGGACCAAGGCCGGCGAGGCGAAGTCGGTCGGCCTGCTCGGCAATGCGGCCGACATCGTGCCGGAAATGTTCAAGCGGGGCATCCGCCCCGACATGGTCACCGACCAGACCTCGGCGCATGACCCGATTAACGGCTATCTGCCCAAGGGCTGGACGATAGCTGAGTGGCGCGAGAAGCGCGTCTCCGATCCCAAGGCTGTCGAGAAGGCCGCCCGCGCCTCAATGCGCGAGCATGTCGAGGCGATGGTCGCGTTCTGGAATGCCGGCGTGCCGACGCTCGACTATGGCAACAACATCCGCCAGGTCGCCAAGGACGAAGGCTTCGAGAACGCCTTTGCCTTCCCGGGTTTCGTGCCGGCCTATATAAGGCCGCTGTTCTGCCGTGGCATCGGCCCGTTCCGCTGGGCTGCTCTTTCGGGCGATCCCGAGGATATCTACAAGACGGACGCCAAGGTGCGCGAACTCACCCCCGGCAACACCCATCTGCACAACTGGCTGGACATGGCACGTGAGCGGATCGCCTTCCAGGGCCTGCCGGCGCGCATCTGCTGGGTCGGCCTCGGCGACCGCCACAGGCTGGGGCTCGCCTTCAACGAGATGGTGGCCAGGGGCGAACTCAAGGCGCCCGTCGTCATCGGCCGCGACCATCTCGATTCCGGCTCGGTGGCTTCGCCCAACCGCGAGACGGAAGCGATGAAGGACGGCTCCGACGCCGTCTCCGACTGGCCGCTGCTCAATGCGTTGCTCAACACCGCGTCGGGCGCAACCTGGGTGTCGCTGCATCATGGCGGTGGCGTCGGCATGGGCTTCTCGCAGCATGCCGGCATGGTCATCGTCGCCGACGGCACGCCGGACGCCGCAAGGCGCCTGCAGCGCGTGTTGTGGAACGATCCGGCGACAGGCGTCATGCGCCACGCCGATGCCGGCTACGACATCGCCATCGAGTGCGCGAAGGAGCACCAGCTCAATCTGCCCGGTATTTTAGGCTGATTGGCTTAAATGATGCGCATCCTACGGGCCGCCGACTACCGGGTCATGCCGTGGAAGAATGGCGGCGGCACGACCACCGAGATCGCCGTCTCGCCGGACGGCGCCGGCCTGGACGATTTCGACTGGCGCGTTTCGATGGCGCGAGTCGAGGATAGCGGGCCGTTCTCGGGCTTTGCCGGCGTCGACCGCACGCTGGCCGTGCTGGAAGGCGAGGGCATCGTCCTCGACATTGCTGGCCGGCGGCCGGCCGAAGTGACGGCGGCTTCCGCCCCGCTGTCCTTCCCGGCCGATGTGCCGACCTCGGCGGCGCTGATCTCCGGTCCGATCACCGACCTCAACGTTATGACCCGCCGCGGGCGGGCCATGCACACGGTCGAGCGCCTGGTGGTCTCGGTTCCGACCGATATCCGGCCGACCAGCGCTATGACCCTGATCCTGCCGTTCGACGGCGAGGTCGGCCTCAGCGGCCCGACATCGTCTCGTCTTGGACCCCTCGACACGCTGTTGTTCGGTCCGCAGGCGAAACTACGGGTTGAACCGGTACGGCCGACGACCGTGTTCGTCATCCGGATAGCCAGGCTGGGCCAGCCGCACCGCCAGCACAACGATTAACGCCTGTTGCCAAACATGATCGCACGCCGGAGAAATCTGGCGTAAGCTGTTGTCTGGATCACGAAAAAGCCCGAATCCTTCCGTCGTTCCAAGGCGGACGGGAGGGCAGGGGTGCTCGTCCTTGAATTGTCGAAAGCCCCACTTAAAATGTCGAAGGGATAACGCCTCTGGCGTGGTGCGAAGCAAAACTTTCGGCCAGTGTAATCATGCAACCAATTGCATTTGAATCGGTTTTAGGGACATTGCCGTGGCGGTGGCGCCGCATCGCGTCCCCCATGCGGAATTTTCAATGAATATCCAGACAAATCCTGCCCATATCGAAAAGTCCAGCGCCGGCTTCCCGGTCATCACCGAAGAGCCGATACGCTCCAATTTCCTGCCCGAAGAGCGGCTGCGCGCGCTGGGCGAAAGCCTCGCCAAGGGCGACATCAAGGACCTGTTCGGCCTGACGCAGTTCGATTTCCAGGCCCGCATCCGCGACAGCGCCAAGAAAATCCTCGAAGTCTACCGCTCGACCAATGCCGCCCAGGCCAAGGGCGAAACCATCACGCCTGCCGCGCAATGGCTGCTCGACAACAATTATCTCGTCGAGGAGACCATTTTTCAGGTGAAGCGCGACCTGCCGCGTCGTTTCTACCGGCAGTTGCCGACCCTGGAAGTGGCCAACCGCGCCGCGGTGCCGCGCGCGCTGGCCCTGGCCTGGAGCTATGTCGCCCATTCCGACAGTTCGGTTTCGGCGACCATGTTCAAATCCATCGTCGAGGGTTTTCAGTCGGTCGAGCCGCTCAAGATCGGCGAATTGTGGGCGCTGCCGTCGCTGCTGCGCTTCGTTTTGATCGAGAATCTGCGCCGCATCGCCGTGCGCGTCGACCGCACCAGGCAGATGCGCCATATCGCCAACGAGGTCGCCGACCGCGTGCTGGCGACCGACGACAATGCAGACCGCCGGAAGATCCTGTCGGGCTACGGCGCGCATGCGCAGGACACCACCTTCGCCACCCAGTTGCTCTACCGCCTGCGCGACGGCTCGCAGAATGCCGGCAGGGCGCTGGAATGGCTGGAGGTCGAGCTCGAGAAAACCGGCTCCGACGCCGAGGAAATCATCATTTCCGAGCATCGCACGCTGTCCAGCGGCAATGTCACCACCGGCAACATCATCCGCGGCCTGCGCCTCATCAACGACGTCGACTGGACGGTGTGGTTCGAGGGCGTCAGCCGCATCGACACGCTGTTGCGCGAGCGCACCGATTTCGCCGCGCTCGATTTCTTTTCGCGCGACCAGTACCGCACGTCGATCGAGCAACTGGCGCGGCGCTCCGACCTGTCCGAATTCCGTGTCGCCGAAAAGGCCATCGAGCTGGCCAGCCATGTTCCCGGGGTCACCGATGCCTCCGGCGTGCCGGATGCATCAGCCGATCCGGCCATGCATACCGATGTCGGCTTCTTCCTGGTCGGCCCGCGCCGGCCGGATCTGGAAAAGGCGATCGGCTATCGGCCGCCCTTCCATGTGACCTTCAAGCGCGCCTTCACCGCCACGGGCTGGCTCGGCATCGTTGTGCCGGTCTTCCTGCTGACGGTGCTGCTGCTGGTTGTCTCCGGCAATGCGCTTGCCCATCTCGGCCTGTCGGTGGAATCCATCACGCTGATGCTGGCGCTGTTTGCGGTGCCTGCCAGCGAAGGCGCGCTCGCCTTCTTCAACACCGTTGTTTCACTGTTCCTGAAGCCGACGCGGCTCGTCGGCTATGACTACAAGCACGGCATTCCGGCGGCATCACGCACCTTGGTCGTGGTGCCGTCGCTGATCGGCTCGCGCGATGATGTCGAGGAAAACATCCGCAACATCGAGGTGCATCACCTCGCCAACACGGCCGAAGAAATCCATTTCGCGCTGCTGTCCGACTGGCCGGATTCCAAGACCGAGATCGACGCCGCCGACATCGAAATCCTGCAATATGCGCGCGACGAGATCGCCAGGCTCAATGCCCGTTATCCCTCGGAAGGCGCGCCGCGTTTCTATATCCTGCATCGCCGCCGGCTCTACAACCAGGCGCAGGGCGCCTGGATGGGCTGGGAGCGCAAGCGCGGCAAGCTGCATGAGCTGAACCTTCTCTTGCGCGGCGACAGCGACACCACCTTCCTGCCGCTCGACGTGCCGCTGCCGGAAAAGGTCGTCTATGTCATGACGCTCGACGCCGACACGCGCACCACGCGCGACGCCGTGTCGTCACTGGTCGGCAAGCTCGCCCATCCGCTCAACCGCCCGCATTTTGACGCGACAAAGCGCGTCGTTACCGCCGGCTACACCATTCTGCAGCCGCGCATCACAGCCTCGCTCACCAGCGGCGACGACGCTTCTTTCTTCCAGCGCGTCTTCTCGTCCAACAGCGGTCTCGATCCTTACGTCTTTGCCGTCTCGGATCTCTACCAGGACGTCTTCAGCGACGGCTCCTTCACCGGCAAGGGCCTTTATCACGTCGACGCTTTCGAGGCGGCGCTGCAGGGCCGCATCGAGGAAAACACCGTCCTCAGCCACGATCTGCTCGAAGGTGCGCTGGCGCGCGCAGCACTTGTCACCGACGTCGAACTGGTCGAGGACTATCCTACCCGCTACTCGGTCGACGCCTCGCGCCACCACCGCTGGGCGCGCGGCGACTGGCAGCTGCTGCGCTTCATCTTCTCGCCGCGTTCCGGCGTGCCGGCGCTGTCGCGCTGGAAGATGGTCGACAATCTGCGCCGCTCGCTGACCCCGATCTTCTGGGTGATGGCGGCGATCGCCGGCTGGACGCTGCTGCCCTTCACGCAGGCCGCGCAGTGGCAGGCGCTGCTGATCCTGTCGCTGTTCATGGCGCCGACCTTCGATGTCGTCAACGCCATCCTGCCCAAGAGCGGCGACCAGACGCCGCGCGGCCATTTCTCCGCACTGGCGCACGACACCGTCTTCGGCACGGCCCTTGTGGCGCTGAAAGTGCTGTTGATGGCGCACAATGCCTGGATGATGGGCGACGCCATCGTGCGCACGCTCTACCGCCTGTTCGTCAGCCGCCAGAACCTGCTGGAATGGCGCACCGCGTCGCAGGCGCACAAGGGCGGCGACAACGATATCGGCTCCTATTACAGCATGATGTATGGCGCCGTGATCATCGGCGTCGTCGGTCTCGCTATCCCCGTGCTGGCCGATTCCACCGGTGCCTTCGTCGCCTTCTTCTTCGCTCTGTTCTGGATCGGTTCGCCGGCGGTTGCCTGCTGGATCAGCCGCTCGGCCGAGACCGAGGACCGCCTGCGCATATCGCAAGCCGACATCCACGCGCTGCGCACCGTGGCGCGCCGCACCTGGCATTATTTCGAAACCTTCGTCACGGCCGAGCACCACAATCTGCCGCCCGACAATTTCCAGGAAAGCCCGGCGCCGGTTGTGGCGCCGCGGACGTCGCCGACCAATATCGGCGTCTACCTGCTGTCGGTGGTGTCGGCACGCGATTTCGGCTGGATTGCGCTCTCCGACGCCATCACTCGCATCGACGCCACGATGACGACCATCGAGAGCATGCCGCGCAACCGCGGCCACCTCTTCAACTGGTACGACACCACGACGCTCAAGCCGCTCTATCCGCTCTACATCTCGGCCGTCGACAGCGGCAATCTGGCCGGACATCTGGTCGCGGTGGCGGCGGCCTGTGCCGAGTGGGCGGAAGCCCCGTCCGTTCACCTGCAGGGCGATTTCGAAGGCGTCCTCGACACGGTGAGTATCCTCGACGAGAGCCTCGAGGAATTGCCTGACGACCGCCGGCAACTGCGGCCGTTGCGCCAGCGTCTGGCCGATCGCCTCGATGGCATGCGGCGCGCCGTCATGACCATCAAGGCGCAGCCGGAGATGGCCTCGATCCGCACCATTAACCTGGCCGTGCTTGCCGGCGAGATCCGCAAGCTCGCCACCGCCATCCACACCGAGGCCGGATCGCAGCGCAGCGACATTATCGCCGACTGGGCGGCACGGCTGGAAGCGACCTGCGAGGCGCATGTGCATGACTCGCACAGCGACGAAAACGCCGTCGAAGCCTTGCGCGCCAAGCTGCTGGCGCTGCGCGAACGCTGCCGCCGCTATGCCTTCGAGATGGATTTCTCTTTCCTGATGCGTCAGGAGCGCAAACTGCTCTCGATCGGCTACCGGGTCGAGGAGCACCAGCTCGATGAGAGCTGCTACGATCTGCTCGCCTCCGAGGCGCGGCTGACCAGCCTGTTCGCCATCGCCAAGGGTGACCTGCCGACGGAGCATTGGTTCCGGCTTGGAAGGCCGATCGTCGAGATCGGCTTCCAGGGTGCGCTGATGTCCTGGTCGGGCTCGATGTTCGAGTATCTGATGCCGCCACTGGTGATGAAGGAACCGCAGGGCTCGATCCTCAACCAGACCAGCAAGCTGATCATCAAGCGTCAGATCCAGTACGCGCGTTCGAAGAACGTGCCCTGGGGCATTTCGGAAGCGGCCTACAATGCCCGCGACCGCGAACTGACCTACCAGTATACCAATTTCGGCGTGCCCGGACTTGGCCTCAAGCGCGGCCTTGGCCAGAACACGGTGATCGCCCCTTACGCCACGATCCTCGCGGCGCAGTTCACACCGCGCGAATCCGTCCAGAATCTGGCTAGGCTGCGCTCCATCGGCGCTCTCGGCCGGCATGGCTTTTACGACGCCGTCGACTTCACGCCGCAGCGCGTGCCGGAAGGCACCGACCACGCTGTTGTCCTGAACTACATGGCGCATCACTCCGGCATGTCGATCGCCGCCGTTGCCGACGCCATCTTCGAGGGCCGGCTGCGCGACCGCTTCCACAGCGATCCGGTGATCGAGTCTGCCGAACTCCTGCTGCAGGAGAGGGCGCCGCGCGACATCCCGACCGCCACGGTCAGGACCGAAGCCGACGAGCGCTCGAAGGACGAGACCGAGGTCGAGAGCCCGGATTCGCGCATCGTCCTCGACCCGCTGAGGGCGTTGCGCGCCACCAGCGTCATGTCCAATGGCCGCTACTCCGTCATGGTCTCGGCCACCGGTTCCGGTTACAGCCGCTGGGGCGAACTCGCCGTCACCCGTTGGCAGCCCGACCCGACCGAAGACCGGCTCGGCTCCTACATCTTCCTGCGCGACGCCGGCAGCGGCGACTGGTGGTCGGCCACCGCGGAGCCGAAGCAGGCGACCGGCGAGAGAGTGCAGACGCTGTTTTCCGACGACAAGGCGAGCTTCGTCAAAACAGTGGGCTCGCTTCGTTCGGAGGTCGAATGCATCGTCATCTCGGAAGGCAATGGCGAGGGACGGCGCGTCACGCTCTACAACGACGGCGCCACTGACCGGCATATCGAGGTGACCTCCTTTGCCGAGCTGGTGCTGGGCAACGAAGCCTCCGACAATGCCCATCCTGCGTTCTCGAAAATGTTTATCGAGACCGAGATCGCCGCCAATAACGGCGCCATCTTTGCCACCAGGCGCAAGCGCGAGAAGAACGAGCCTGACGTCACCATGGTGCATTTCGTCACCGATCCGTCCGGGTCGGCGCGCGATGCCGAGGCCGAAACCGACCGCCGTGCCTTCATCGGCCGTGGCCGTACCATCGCGGAAGCGGCGGCCTTCGATCCCGGCGCCAAGCTTGGCGGTCACCACGGCTTCACCCTCGATCCGGTAGCGGCCCTGCGCCGCCAGGTGCGGGTGCCGGCCAACAAGAAGATATCGCTGACCTTCTGGACCGCCGTCGGCGCCAACCGCGCCGAACTGGACGAGGCCATCGCCAGGCTCGACCATCCCGAAAGTTTTGCTCGCCAGGCGATGCTTGCCTGGACGCGTTCGCAGGTGCAGACCCGCCATCTTGGTCTCAGCCTGACCGACGCCGCCAACGTGCAGAAGCTGGCGCGCTTCCTGATCTATCCCGATCCGTTCCTGCGCCTGCCCGGCGAATCCATCGCTTCGGGGCTGGGCAAGCAGTCCAGCCTGTGGCCGACCAGCATTTCGGGCGATTTCCCGATCTTCCTGGTCCGCATCGGCGACGTGGCCGACCTCGAAATTGTCGCCCAGGCGCTGCGCTTCCAGGAGTATATGCGCGCCCGCGGCATGATGATCGACTTCGTGGTCGTCAACGAGCAGGCATCGTCCTATGTCCAGGACCTGCAGCGCGCGGTCGAAACGCTGTGCGAAAACAGCCGCCTGCGCGGCAAGGAACTCGGGCCGCGCCAGCACATCTTCGCCGTGCGCCGCGACCTGATGGACGAGGCGACGTACAAGACGCTGCTGGCGGTTGCCCGCGTGGTTCTGCACACGCGCAACGGCACCATCTTCGACCAGATCGAACGCGCCGAGGCGGCAACCTTGCAAGCACGCGATGGCCTGCAGCCGGCGGCCCCCGCGTCACTGCGCGAGCCGTCTCTGCCGGTGCCGGCGGCGCCTGCATACCATGCCGCGTCCGACAGCAGCGCCGACGGCAGCGGCCTCAGCCAGTGGAACGGCTTCGGCGGTTTCGAAGGCGATGGCCGTCACTATGTCACGCGTCTCACCGGCCGGCGCACGACTCCGCAGCCCTGGATCAACGTCGTCTCGAACGCCTCGTTCGGATTCCATGTCTCGGCCGAAGGCGCTGCCTTCACCTGGAGCCGCAACAGCCGCGATTACCAACTGACGCCATGGTCGAACGATCCGGTCACCAACCGGCCGGGCGAGGGCATCTACATCTACGATCAGGCCAGCGGCAAGGCATTCTCGCCGCTGGCTGCCGTGGTCCGCGATCCCTCGATGACCTATGAGACATGGCACGGCCAGGGCTTCTCGACCTTCCGATCCAAACGCGGCCCGCTGTCAATGGATCTGACGCACGTCGTCGATCCCGTCGATCCAGTGAAGATCACGCGGCTGCGCATCCAGAACTCGGGCTCGGCGCCGGCGCGGCTGCGCATCTATGCCTATGCCGAATGGGTTCTCGGCAGCCATCGCTCGAGCACGGCTGCGACCATCATCCCGTCCAGGGATCCAGCGACCGGCGCGCTTCTGGCGCAAAACCCCTACGGTCTCGATTTCGGCGACCGGGTGGCCTTCCTGGCCGCCACCGGTCCGGTGCATTCGGTGACAGCCGATCGTGGCGAGTTCATCGGCAGGCAGGGCACCAGCGCCTTCCCGCACACTGTCGTCAGCGGCGCCGGCCTGTCGGGCCGCGTCGAGGCCGGCGACGATCCGTGCGCAGCTGTCGCCAGCGACATCGACATCCCTGCCGGCGGCGACGTCACGCTGGTCTGGCTGCTTGGCGACGCCGCTACATCAGCCGAAGCGAGCGCGTTGGTGCAGACCCATTCGGGCAAGGATTTCGACCAGCGGCTGGCCGATAATGAACGCGTCTGGCGCGGCTTCCTCGACACCATCCAGGTCGAGACGCCCGACAAGGCGCTCGACGCCATGGTCAATCACTGGCTGCCCTATCAGAGCCTGGCCTGCCGCATCCGCGCCCGCTCGGCCTTTTATCAGGCAAGCGGCGCCTTCGGCTTCCGCGACCAGCTACAGGACACGCTGGCCCTGCTTGCGCATGATCCGAAACTGGCGCGCAACCAGATCCTCAATGCGGCGCGCCGGCAGTTCCCCGAAGGCGACGTCCAGCATTGGTGGTTGCCGCGCACCGACGCCGGCGTGCGCACTATGATCTCCGACGATGTGGTCTGGCTGGCGCATGCCACCAATCGCTACATCGAGGTGACCGGCGATACAGGGATCCTGAAGGAGCAGCTGCCTTTCATCGACGGGCAGGTGTTGGGCGAGGGCGAGCACGACGCCTTCTTCACGCCGGAAATCTCCAAGACGAGCGCTTCGCTTTACGACCATTGCGCGCGCGCGCTCGACCTTGCGGTCAAGCGCAGCAGCCCGGCCGGGCTGCCGCTGATCCTCGGCGGCGACTGGAACGACGGCATGAACCGCGTCGGCGAAGCCGGCAAGGGGGAGAGTGTCTGGCTCGGCTGGTTCCTTTTGAAGACGCTGGGCGACTTTACCACCGTGGCCAAGGGGCAGGGCGACACCAAGCGGGCGCAGGCCTGGACAAAACACGCCGATGTGCTGAAGCGGGCGCTGGAAAGCACCGCCTGGGACGGCCAGTGGTATCGCCGCGGCAGCTACGATGACGGCACGCCGCTTGGCTCGCACAATTCGGACGAGTGCAAGATCGACTCCATCGCGCAGTCGTGGAGCGTGCTCTCCGGCGAGGGCGACCCCGCGCGCTCGACCACGGCGATGCAGCAGGCGACGAACCTGCTGGTCGACGACAAGCTCAAGATCGTCAAACTGTTTACCCCGGCCTTCCAGAACACGAGAAAGGACCCTGGTTACATCAAGAGTTATCCGCCGGGCGTGCGCGAGAACGGCGGCCAGTACACCCATGCGGCGACCTGGTTCGTGATCGCGCTCGCCGAAATGGGCCGCACCGACGATGCCTATCGCTGCTTCTCGATGCTGAACCCGGTCAACCATGCGCTCGACGATGCATCGGCCGAGCATTATCGCGTCGAGCCGTACGTCGTCGCCGCCGACATCTATTCCGGTGAGGACAAGGGCGGTCGCGGCGGCTGGACCTGGTATACGGGCTCAGCGGGATGGCTCTACCGTGCTGCGGTCGAAGGCATTCTGGGCATTGAGCGGCGGGGCAAGCAGATCACGTTCCGGCCGAAACTGCCCAGCCATTGGGACGGCTATTCTGCCACGCTGAAGATGCTGGGGTCGGAGATCAAGGTTCGCGTCATCCGCGACAAAAAGGCCAAATCCATCTCGCTCGAAGTCAATGGAACCAAGACAAAATCTTCCGGTTTTCAGCCGAAAGCCGGCGACAAGACCGAGGTGGTCGTCAAGATACCCTCGTAAAATCAAAGGCTTCAGGTTATTGACGCGCGCCTTTCGAAGCGCGCGTTTTCTACTTCGGCATGCTCCTGGCGCAGAACGGCGTGCCTTCCCGATAACGGCGGTCCAAGCGTGCAGTGACTAAAAATGTGGCAGGGCCAGCTGCTGCCATGATTTTGCCGCAAGACTGACATTTCACCTTTTATCTCAAACCGTTAGGTGATCACGGCAGATTTCGCAACGTCGTCATCTTTTGTTCGCAGAATGGGAACGGAAGAGGTAGACGGGCATTGTTTTGCGACCCGTTAACCGGTACGTGTCAAGAAATGGTGCGGTGCACAATAATGTTTTGGGCGGAGTAGCTGAAGTGTCACTTCTGCAAATCTACTGGAGAGCGCTGGGTTATCTCGCAGCCGACAGGAAGCGCGTTGCGTTTATCTGCGGTGCGAATGTCGCGCTCGCCATTATCGCCATCCTCGAGCCGATCATGTTCGGCCGGGTAATCGACGCCATCTCCGATAAGGGTTCGGTGTTTTCGACGCTGGCGCTGTGGGCCGGTCTCGGCGCCTTTAACATCGTCGCCTTCGTGCTGGTGGCGCGCGGCGCCGACCGTTTTGCCCACAAGCGGCGCAGCGAGGTGCTGTGCCAGTCGTTCGAGCGCGTGATCACCATGCCGCTCGCCTGGCACCACCAGCGCGGCACCTCCAACGCGCTGCACACGCTGCTGCGCGCCGTCGAGACGCTGTTCAGCCTGTGGCTTGAATTCATGCGCCAGCATCTGTCGACGGCTGTTGCGCTGGCTCTGCTGATTCCGACCGCTATAAGCATGGATCTTCGCATGTCGCTGGTGCTGATGGCGCTGGGCGTTCTCTATGTCGGCATCGGCCGGCTTGTGATGAAGCGCACCAAGGCGGGCCAGGCCGCGGTCGAGCGCCACTACCATCAGGTGTTCGCGCATGTGACCGACTCGGTCAGCAATGTCGCCGTGCTGCAGAGCTACAACCGTCTCGGCCACGAGGCCGATACGCTGCGCCGCTATGTCAAGAACCTGCTCGACGCGCAGAACCCGGTGCTCGACTGGTGGGCGATGGCCAATGCGCTGCACCGCCTGTCGTCGACCATTTCGATGATGGTTGTGCTTTTGATCGGCGCCTATCTGGTCACCCATGGCCAGCTCAAGATCGGCGACGTCATCGCCTTCACCGGCTTTGCCACGCTGCTGATTGCCCGCCTCGACCAGATGTCGGCTTTCGCCAACCAGATTTCCGAAGCCCGCGCCAAGCTCGAGGACTTCTATCACCTCGAGGATTCGGCCGCCGACTCCGCCGAGCCGGACGGCTTGCGCGACCTCACCAACGTCACCGGCCATGTCCGCTTCGAGAATGTCGGCTTCGAGTTTGCCAATTCGCGGCAGGGCGTCGACGACGTCTCCTTCGAGGTCCAGGCCGGGCAGACGGTTGCCATCGTCGGCCCGACCGGCGCCGGCAAGACGACGCTGATCAACCTCTTGCAGCGCGTCTTCTCGCCGTCTCATGGCCGTATCCTGATCGACGGCATCGACACCCGCACGGTGACCCGCAAGTCGCTGCGTCATTCGATCGCCACCGTCTTCCAGGATGCCGGCCTGCTCAACCGCTCGATCGAGGACAACATCCGCGTCGGTCGTGCCGAGGCGACTTATGACGAGGTTCACGCCGCCGCCAACGCGGCTGCCGCGCAGGATTTCATCCTTGCCAAGAGCGCCGGTTACGACACCGTCGTTGGCGAGCGCGGCGGCCAGCTTTCGGGCGGCGAGCGTCAGCGCATCGCCATTGCCCGCGCCGTGCTCAAGGACGCACCGATCCTGGTGCTCGACGAGGCGACGAGCGCGCTCGACGTCGAGACCGAGGACCGCGTCAAGGAAGCCATCGACGAACTGAGGCGCAACCGCACCACCTTCATCATCGCCCACCGCCTGACCACCGTTCGCGACGCCGACCTGGTCGTGTTCATGGACAAGGGCAAGGTGGTCGAGATGGGCGGCTTCGCCGAACTGTCGCTGCGCAATGGCCGTTTCGCCAGCCTGTTGCGCGCCGGCGGCCTGCTCAACGACGAGGAAGTCCGCCGTCTCAGCCGCACGGTGAATATCGAAGCGGCGTAGGCTTTTTTACCTCCCCCATGTGGGGAGGTCGGACCCGTAGGGTCCGGGTGGAGGTAGTGCCCCACCACCCCCACCCCGCTGCTTTGCAGCGACCTCCCCACAAGGGAGAGGGTAAGCACTGCGACAACCGCTCGATTGCCCCGAACGCGCCGCCGGTCTATCTAGACCTTATGAGCGACACCTCCTCACGCCTCGCCGGCTGGACCGACCTCGCCAACCCGACGCGCTTTGTCGGGCTGGCCGACAGGCTGGTGCCGTGGCTGGCGTCGATCGCCGCGATCCTGCTAGCCATCGGTCTCTATATGAGCTTTGCCGCGCCTGAGGATTTCCAGCAGGGCATCACGGTGCGCATCATGTACATCCACGTGCCTTTCGCCTGGCTCGCCATGATGTGCTACACGGTGATGGCGGTCGCCGCGCTCGGTACGCTGGTCTGGCGCCATCCGCTGGCCGACGTCGCGCTGAAATCTGCAGCCCCGATCGGCGCCACCTTCACCGCGCTTGCGCTGGTCACCGGCTCCATCTGGGGCAAGCCGATGTGGGGCACCTGGTGGGTGTGGGATGCCCGCCTGACCTCAGTCTTCATCCTCTTCCTGATGTATCTCGGCATCATCGCGCTGACGCGCGCGCTGGATGACGCCAGCCGTGCCGCCTGGGCCGCCGCCATCATCACGCTGGTCGGCTTCATCAACATCCCGATCATCAAATTCTCGGTCGACTGGTGGAACACGCTGCACCAGCCGGCCTCGGTGTTCCGGCTCGGCGGACCGACGATCGATCCCAGCCTGCTATGGCCGCTGCTGGTGATGGCGCTCGGCTTCACCGTGCTGTTCTTCGCGCTGCACCTGACGGTGATGCGCACCGAGATCCGCCGCCGGCGGGTGATCTCCATGCGCAGGGTGGCGGCAAGGCAGGCCGACTAGCGCGATTTCAAACGGAAGGGACAGCCATGCGCCTGCCGCCAGAAACATTAGCATGTGCTGCTATGTTGCGGTGCGGCAACAAGAATTCTCAAAAGATCGTTCCCGACCTCGCTTTGCTCCTTGATCTCGTTTGCGTTCTTGACAGCTCGGCCGCCAAGCAAGAGTGATATTAGTCACTAGTTGTTGCGAGGGGATTCGACGATGAAACTGTGCCTGCTGGCTGGCGTTTCGACATTTGCATTGGCGCTTGGCTGGAGTTCGGCCTACGCCGCAGACGCGCTTGTCGACGTGCCGAGGGCGGAGGATCTCTGGTACGTCACGCTCTTCGGCGGCGCCAGCTTTGCCAACAATGTGAAGACGGACTACGATAGTGGTCGGTATTCCGTGGATCTTGACAGTGGGTTCGTGATCGGCGGCGCTGTCGGTCGGCGGATCAACGACACGTTCCGCGTGGAAGGCGAACTGTCCTACGCGCGCTACAAGGCAAGCGAGTACAGCTTCAGCTTCCCTCCTGCCGACCAAGGTTCCGGCCCAGCTTCCGGCAATCTGTCGGCCACCTATCTTCTCGCCAACGTCTGGGCCGATGTTGCGCATTTTGGTGATGCCAAACTCTATGTCGGCGGCGGTCTCGGCGCGGCCTATGTTACCGCCGATACTCATTTTGATGGCCACGCCTATGGATACGGGCCTGGCGGCTGGGGTTTCGCCGGCCAGGTGGGCGCCGGTGTTACCTACGCGGTAACGCAGAATGTCGACCTCGATTTCGGTTACCGCTTCAAGGCCGTGACAAGCGTGGATCTAGACGACAATGATGGCGGCGGCACATACGAGAACGCCAAATTGTACTCCCACAATCTCCAGCTTGGCGTTACCCTAAAGTTCTGATTGGTTCGTCGCAGGTCGCGACCGGGATCTGACGGATGCCGCTCTTGCCACGCCGGCAACCCCTGGGTCTGCCGGCAATGATCTCAGCCTCGCTGCCGACCGCCGGTGAGCCGGCGGAAAAGACATTGCAGCGCGGCATCGACCTGCAACGGCGCAAGCGTTTTCGCGAGGCCGAGTTCTGCTACCAGACGGTGCTTCGCACGCAGCCCAAAAATGCCATGGCGCTGAACCTGATGGGCACGCTCGCCATCGAGGCCGAGCATCATGACGCCGCCATTGCCTATATGGAAAGGGCGGTCAAGCTCGAACCGGACAACGCCATCTTCCGCAACAATCTCGGCAATGCCTACAATGTCACCGGCAACGTCGACAAGGCGCGCAGACATCTGAGAAAGGCGATCGAGCTCGACGGAGGGCTCATCGAAGCGCTGTGCAATCTCGGCCGCTCCTATCGTAGCCAGCTCGAGGGCGACATTGCCGAAGGGTTCTATCGCCAGGCGCTGGCTATCGACGGCCAGTCGGTGATGGCACTTGCCGGTATGGGCGATTTGCTCACCGACATTGGCCGGCCGGCCGAGGCGGTCGAATGCTTCAGCAAGGCCCTTGCCATCGACCCGGGCCATGTCGAGGCGCTGGCTGGAATGGCGCTTGCGCGCCGGGCGGTCAAGGACGATCCGACGTTGCCTTTGGTGCTGAAACGCCTGGAATTGCCGACAACCACCGATCGCGAGCGGGTAGTGCTGCACCACGCCGCCGGCAAGATGCTCAACGATCAGCGCGAGTATGGCCCGGCCATCCGCCATTTCGCGAGGGCCAAGGCGATTTCCGGCAATGATTTCGACATCGACCGGCACACCCAGCTTTACGACAGCTTCATCGACACTTTCGACGCTGGCTTCTTCAAGACGCGAGCCAGTTTGGGAAATCCATCCAGGCGCCCGGTCTTCATCGTCGGCATGCCCCGGTCGGGAACGACGCTGACCGAGCAGATATGCGCCAGCCATCGCGATATCTATGGCGCCGGCGAGTTGTCGACCATTCGTTCACTTGCCGGCGAACTTGGGTTCGACAAGCTCGACCCAGCCATTTTCACCAAGGGCATGGCGGCGCTCACTGCGGCCAAGGCCAAGGAGCTTGGATCGAAGTATCTCGACGATCTCAGCAGACGCAACAGCAAGGCGCGGCTTGTCGTCGACAAGATGCCGCATAATTTCGAGCTGCTGGCCTTCATCAGCCTGATCTTGCCGAACGCCCGCATCATCCATTGCCGGCGTGACCCGATGGACAATTGCGCGTCCTGTTTCATGCATAATTTTTCCGAGGCGCACGGCTATAATGCCGATCTTACCAAGCTTGGGCAGTATTACCGGCAGTATGACCGCCTGATGCGCCATTGGACCAAGGTCATCCCGCTGAATATCCACGACATGCCCTACGAAGAAACGGTCGCCGATTTCGAAAATCGCGCCCGTGGATTGATCGGATTCCTCGGCATCGAGTGGGACGATGCCTGCCTGCGTTTCAACGAGACCGAGCGCACCGTGCGGACGCCGAGCCGCTGGCAGGTGCGCCAGCCGATCTATTCATCCTCGGTCGAGCGCTGGAAGCTGTATGGCGACGCGCTGGATCCGCTGAAGGCGGCGCTGGGTCCGGTTTATCCGTCCTGATTTCAGTTGGCCCGAACAACCTCGCGCTCGACGCGCGCTGGCGTAGATTAGACCTGAGTTGCATCGTGCTTTGGGGCCAAATGAAAGCCGAATGCTTTCATGACCGCCAGTGTGGTTTCCAGCGTAGGATTACCGTTTTCGCTGAGCGAGGTATAAAGATGCTCGCGAGCCAAGCCGGTCTTTCTGGCAATGTTGCTCATCCCCTTGGCGCGGGCAACGACACCGAGGGCGGACGCGACGAATTTGGCGTCTCCGGTTTCCATTGCCTCTGCCAGAAACGCCTCGATTGCCGTATCGGAATCGAGCATTTCGGCGGGATCGAAATCATAGATTTTTTCAACCATTGTCGTCACTCCATTCTACGGCCAGGCGCTTTGCTGTCCGTATGTCGGTTTCTTGTGAACTTTTATCCCCGCCGCACAGGAGCAGGATGACCGTTTCACCGCGCTTATGAAATAAACGCGATAGCCGGGCCCATAGTGAATGCGCAATTCACTGATGCCTTCACCCACTGGGGCCACGTCGCCGGGATTTCCTACAATCAAACATTGCAGCCGAACGGCAATTGCCGCCTTGGCTCTTCCGTCTTTCAGCTTTTGGTGCCACCTCCGAAAGGTGGCTGTCTGCTTCAGGATTGCCATGGTGGCTAGTAAGTTATAAATTACAATTCGTCAATGTCGAAATAGGGCGAGCCTCCAAAACGAAAAGCCTCACTCCATCCGCCCACGCGCTTCCACCTTCAGCGTTTCCAGCACCTTGTCACCGTCGATCAGATGCACCTGGTCGAACAGGTTGGTCACGACGCAGCAATGATCAGGCACCACGCGCACGCGCTCGCCAATGCGAAGCTTCGCACCATTTCCAAGCGTGACCGTGCCATGTTCCTCGCTCAAGCTGGTGACGCGGGCGCCGGGCATGCCGAGCAGCTCGCCAAAATCGGGGAGCCCCAGCGTGTCGCTGGACAGCGCCTTGCTGCCGCTGTCGAGGATGGCGCGGGCCGGCGTCGGATGGCTGACCACGGTGGCGAGCACCGTCAGCGCACAATCGTCGAGCGTGCCGACGCCTTTGGCGACCTGGTAGCGGTCGAGATAGATGTAGGTGCCGGGGCGGTATTCGGTAACGACGCTGTCCTCGCCGGAGCGCCACATATCAGGCGTGCCGCCGCTTGAAATGCGATCACAGGCGAGACCCGAGGCCGCGAGCGTTTGCTTGGCGCCGGCCAGCCAGGATTCAGCCTCGGCGGCGCGGCCGGCCGCGGGGTAGGTCATCAGCCCGCCGAAGGTGAGCCCCTTGGCTTGGTCGATCAACTTCGCCAGTGCCAGCGCCTCGGCGGCGCTCTGCACGCCGCAACGGCCCATGCCGGTGTCGCATTCGACCAGGACGGGCAGGGGGTGCCAGGTATCGGTGAAGGTGGCGGCGAGCCCATCCAGCGTTTCGAGGCTGTCCACCGTCACTGACAGTGTCACACGGCCATGCAGCGCCTTGAGGCGCTCCAGCTTGGCGCGGCCAAGGATGTTGTAGGGCAGAAAAATATCGGTCAGCCCGGCATCGGCCATCACCTCGGCTTCGCCGATCTTCTGGCAGGTGATGCCGACCGCGCCGGCCGCCACCTGCTTCTTCGCCCAATAAGGCAGCTTGTGCGTCTTGATGTGCGGCCTGAGTTTCAGCCCGTGGCGGTCGGCATGCGCCTGCGCTCGTGTGATGTTGGCTTCGGCGCGGGCTGCGTCGATGAGGATCGCCGGCGTGTCGAGGTCGTCTATGCCTTGCATGAAATATCACCCTGGGAAATCTGGCTGACTTATGGCCCCGATCCGCACGGATGTCATGGGGCCAGCACGCAGTTTGCGTCGACACCGCAGCGCTGTTCGGCTATGCGCTTCAGATAACTCCAGGGAACGCGACGCGAAGGGATCACGATCATGAAACGCTCCACCGTCAACGACATCATCCGCGATGCAGACGCCTTCATCCGCTCGTTCGGCTACATCATGCCGCCCTTCGCCTACTGGAGCCCGGAAGAGATGAAGGCGCGCAAGGCCGACTCCGCCGCCATTTTCACCTCGCGGCTCGGTTGGGACATCACCGATTACGGCCAGGAAAAATTCGACGAACTCGGCCTGTTCCTGTTCACCGTTCGCAACGGCGTCTATGCCGACATGAAGAAGGGCATGGGCATGCTTTATGCCGAGAAGATCATGATCTCGCGCAAGGATCAGCTGTCGCCGATGCACCGCCACAACATCAAGGCCGAGGACATCATCAACCGCGGCGGCGGTAAGCTCGTGCTTGAACTGTTCATGCATGATCGCGACGGCGGCATCGATCCGAAGGCCGAAGTGACGGTGCCGGTCGACGGCACCATCCACAGGCTGCCGGCAGGCGGGCTCCTGAAGCTCGACCCGGGCCAGAGCGTGACGCTGCTGCCCGGCGTCTGGCACGCCTTCTGGGCCGAGGGCAAGGATGTGCTGATCGGCGAGGTCTCGACCGTCAATGACGATCTCACCGACAACGTCTTCCGCGAGCCGATCGGCCGCTTCTCCAACATCGAAGAGGACGTTGCCCCGGTGCACCTTTTGGTGTCCGACTATGAGAAGTGGGTGGGGTAGGCGACGGTACGGTCACCGCCCCAGGTGCCAGATGGTCAGTCCCAGTTCAACTGCTGATGGAATGTCCAAATGCTAATCGTGCTGTCGTCCTTGTAGCTCGTACTGTGCAGGCAAAGAACGATATCGACGGTCGGTGGCGCTTCGATCCTCGCTGTGATCAGACGGGTCCCCTCAGGTGCGATGCCTACGCCTGAGCTCATTTTCCAATTCCCACCGACTTCCCGAAGCCGGTGGGAGGAGTCTGCGAATTGCTCCATCATCGATGCATCGTTAGAAAATGGTGCATCCGTGAGCTTGACGAATTCGTTCCAGGATCCCGAGATCGCGGCCTGAATGGCGCGTTCAATCCTGGCTTCTTCTGCTTCGCTGACGCGAACCGGCATCCCGGAACTCCGATCTAGCGCTGATATTTATCCGCCTTGCGTGTTCCCAGCAGAAGCTTGCGCTCGAGTTGAGCCCGCAGCTCGCCATAATAGGCGGTTAGGAAAGCCCTGGAATCGACCGGCTCGATCGTCATGCCGATCTTGCGCCCGATCGTCTCGGCCACGGCTTTCAGGGCGAAATAGTCGTCGCGGCGCAGCACTTCCTCCAGCTTGTGCAGTTCGGCGATGCCATAGGCATCGAGCTGCGCCTGGGTGAAGCGGAAGGCGCGGGTGGTGGTGTCCTGGTGTTGCGACAGGTCTTCGGCCAGCGCCAGTTTCGGCGCCTCGACAACCCACGTTCCGGCCAAAAGGTCGCCGATGCGCATGCGGTCGCGGTTGAACAGCGGGAAGAGCGCAAACAGCAGCGTCCACACCAGTCCGAAGATCGTCGTCAGCGTGTCGGCGAGCCCCATCTCGCTGCGGCCGAGGATGATCGACAGCGGCAGGAAGATCTCGATCTCGCGCATCAGGTTGCGGGCGATGACCTGATCGACCGAAAGGCCGGCGCCGCTGCGCGACGCCACCCGGATGCCGAGCATCCGTTTGCCGGGCGTGGCGGCGCGGCGGCCGGCTTCGAAGACGATGAAATAGGCGTTGCGCAGGAAGAAGATCAGGATGATCCAGACGATGAACAGCGGCTGCGCGCCTTCGCCTTTGAGGCCGGCCAGCCCGAACAGTGCAACGATCGAGATCACGATCGCCGTGACGATGATGATGACAAAGTCGAGCAGGAAGGCGGCGGCGCGGGTGCCGGCATCGGCGAGCTTGATCCGGAGATCGACCCCTTCCGGCGTGATCAGCGGCCGTATCGTCGAGACGGCAGCGCGCCTAGCGGTCGCCATGCCGCACCACCCTGAACACATAGAAATAGCAAAGCCACAGCGTCAGCATGACGCCGCCAATGGCATAGCGTGTCACGTCGCTGGTGATCACCTGCCTGCCGATGCCTTCGAGCAGGCCGGCAAACAAAAGCATAATCGTCACCCCGACCATGGTGGTTGCGGCCACGCGCCCGGCATCGGCTGCCGCCGTCATCCGCGTCAGTTCGCCGGGGAAGGCGATGCGCGTGCCGATGCGCATGCCGGCGGCGCCCGCCAAGGCGATCGCGAACATCTCGGTGGTGCCGTGGATGGACAGCCAGCCGCCCAGCTCCAGCCCGAGCCCCTTGGCGATGTAGATCTGGAACATCGCGCCAAGCAGGCAGCCATTCATCAGGATCAAGAGCACGCTCGGCACCGCGAAGGCAAAGCCCAGCGCGAAGGCCAGGATCGCCACCTGGACATTGTGCGTGAACAGATAGGCGGCGAAGCCCGACAGGAAATTGCTGTCGGCGCCGTCATAAAGCACCTGTCGCAGGACTTCGACTGAGGCATCCGGGTTGCGCCCGCCGGCCAGGCTCGGCGGAATGATGGCGTCGAACCAGCCCTTGTCTTTGGCCACCAGCCAGTAGCCGGCGCCGGCGCCGACAAAGGTCAGGACGACCGACAGCAAGGTCTCGCGCCACAAATCGCGAATTGCATGCGGCCAGTCATGCAGAAAGAAATCGCCGATGCGCTGCCGCAAGCCGCGACGCGCGCCATAGAGGTAGAAGTAGCCGCGCAGGCAAAGCGCTTCGAGATAGCTGACCAGCGCATTGTCGAGCGACGTCGCCCGCGCCACCGAAAGCGAGGACAGCGCCGAGCGGTAGAGCAATGGCAGCGACAGCAGTTCGTCTTCCGATAGCGTGCGTGGCGCACGTTTCTCGACCCGGGCAAGCAGCGCCTCGAACGCCTTCCAGTCGGCCTCGCGCTCCGAACGGAAGCTCGCCAGCGACTGGCGCACCGCATCCTTGCCGACCAGCGCGTTCACAACAGATCCTCCCGCTTTAGCTCGAGATAGCGCTCGACCAGCGCCGGTCCGAGCCTCTGATGGTCGGCTTCGATGACATGCGCGCCGAGCAGCCTGAGCCTGCCGATGACGACCTGCCTTTCGCGCAGCAGCCCGCCGGCGACGACCGAGCGCGCCACATCCTCCGGTGCGTCCGGCGGCATGTCGGCCAGTGTCTCCAGTTCGACATCCTTCATCATCATGAACAGCACCAGATGCCGTTCGGTGAGCCGACCGACGGTGCGCAGCATCAGTTCGGCGCTGATCGGATCGACGAAGTCGGTGAAGATGATCACCAGCGAACGCCGGTCGAGCTTTGCTGCAAGGGTCGTCAGCGCCAGGGTGAAATTGGTCTCTTCGGTGGAATAGTCGATCTCCGCCGCCCGCTTCTGGATCATGGCGAAGCTGGCGGAGCCGCGCACGGCGCCGCTGGAGACGCGCGGCCGCGCATCGAAGCCGAACAGGGAGACCATGTCGCCGCCCTTCAGCGCAATGAACGCCGACAGCAAGGCGGCGGTGACCGCGCGGTCGACCTTCGGCACGCCGTCGACGGGCTCGCACATCAGCCGGCCGCTATCGATGGCCAGCACGATGTTGTTGTTCTCCTCGATACGGAATTCGCGCGCCAGAAGCCTGCCGTGGCGGGCGCTGCGCTTCCAGTCGATCATGCGCCGGCCCATGCCGGGCTGGTAGTCCTTGAGCGCCTCGAATTCGCGGCCCTGGCCGGCGCGGCGCTGCGCATGTCCGTCGGGCAGCGCCTGGCGCTGCAGAAGCGTGATCGCCTCGTCGCGGGCGCTGCTGACGTTGGGCAGCACCGCCACCTTGCCGTCCATCGGCAGCACGACCTGGTTCCAGACCAAGCCGAACGGCCCGCGCCAGCGCACCCACAGACGGTCGAACCTGGCAATGCCGCGCCGCAGCGCCTGAAATCTGAGATCGAGCGATGCGCTGCCGGCCTCGGCGGTCAACGCGCCGCCGGTGCCGCCCAGCGGTTGCAGCCGCTCGTCATGGCCAAGACGCGCCTGCACGGCGCGCGGCCGTCCGCCGAGCCTGGCGGTGACATTGACGGTGAGCTGGCCGCCGACGCTGACCTGCGGCGGGGCGTGGATGCTGGCGTTCAGAGAAGCCCGTCCGCGCCCGGCGGCCGCGTCCACGGCCAGGAAAGCAAGCAGCGCGCAGATCCACAACAGGCCGAGATACCACAGCGACGGCAGCGCGAGCGCGATCAGGAAGGCCGGTATTGCACCGGCCGCACCTGCCCAGACTGCCCGGCCGCTCGGATAAATCAACGTGGCGCTTCCGTCTGGTCTACAAGGTCGGTCACGATCTGTTCGACCAGGCGGCCGTCGATCTGCGCCGCAGGCGACAGGATCACCCGGTGGCGCAGCGCCGGCAC
This sequence comes from Mesorhizobium sp. M0626, assembly GCF_040320665.1. Lineage (NCBI taxonomy): Bacteria > Pseudomonadati > Pseudomonadota > Alphaproteobacteria > Hyphomicrobiales > Phyllobacteriaceae > Mesorhizobium > Mesorhizobium sp. M0626. The sequence goes on from NZ_JAMYQD010000010.1 coordinate 235,807, forward strand.
GGCAAGCGCCTTGACGTCGTCGGGGATGACATAGGCGCGTCCGTCGAGCGCCGCCCGGGCGCGCGCGGCTCTCGCCAGCATGGCGCCCGCGCGCGGGCTGGCGCCGACTTCCAGATCGGGGCTTTCGCGCGTAGCCCGCACCAGCCTTGCGATATAGTCGACGACATCGTCGACCAGCGTGACCCCGCCGACGGTCGCCAGCGCCTTTTCCAGCGTCTTGCGGTCGGCCTGGGCGGTGATGCCGTACTGCTTGATGTCGTGCGAGGCGGTGCCGCCGCCATGGTGGATGATGATCGCCTTTTCCTCTTCCGCGCCGGGGTAGCTCACCCGGTGCTTGAACAGGAAACGGTCGAGCTGCGCCTCGGGCAGAGGATAGACGCCCTGATGTTCGATAGGGTTCTGCGTCGCCACCACCATGAAGTTCGGGCCGAGCGCATGAGTGGTGCCGTCGAAGGTGACGGCATGCTCCTGCATCGCCTCCAAAAGGGCAGCCTGGGTCTTGGGCGGCGTGCGGTTGATCTCGTCGGCGAGCAAAAGGTCGCAGAAGATCGGGCCGCGCGTCAGCGTGAATTGCCCGGTCTGGAAATTGTAGATGTTGGAACCGACGATATCGCCGGGCATCAGGTCGGGTGTGAACTGGATGCGGCCATAGGCGACGCCCAGCGCCTGGGCAAAGCAGCGCGCCGTCATCGTCTTGGCCGTGCCCGGCGGTCCTTCGAGCAATATATGCCCGCCGGCGAACAATGCCGTGAGCATCAGATCGACCGTATCGTGTTGCCCGGTGATGGCCTTGGCCACCTCTTCCCTGATCTGTGTCGCCAGGGCCTTCACATCATCGACGTTCACCGAGCCTCCTTGCCGTCCAGTCGTGCAGCTTTTCGGCTGCATCATGCATTTGTGTCAGGGTCTTTGCCGCGTTCGCAGCTTGCAGGCGGGTCGTGAACCCGCCGGCTTCGTCCTTGTCGCGGGAATCGAGCCAGCGGTCGAGCGCTTCGCCCTGCAAACCGTGCGGCGCGCCGAGCAGCGCGCCGGCGCGCACGCGTGCCAGTGCTCCATAGCGGTCGCCCAGTTCCTCCAGCCGGCCGGCGCGGCGCAACAGCATCGCCGTGGTATCGACCAGCGCGCGCTTGCCGAAGGCGATGGCGCGCTGATCGGCCCGTGGCGGCCCGAACCGGCCAAGGCCATGCAGGAAGGCAAGTGCCGCCGCCGCCAGGATGGTCAGCGTCAGCGCCAGGAAGGGCGGCTCGACCAGAAGCTTGGCGAGATCGTATTTTCGCCCGACGCCATGCAGCGTCAGGTCGAACATGACGGCACCCTCTTCGGGCTGGAGGAGCTCGATCAGCTTGAGCGCCGCCGCCGCCTTGTCGGGATCTTTCAAGCCAGCGTTGTTGATGAGATCGGGGTCCGTCAGAATGTAGAACCGCTCGTCTTCGACCTCGGTCAGCACGGCCTTGCCGTTGCCGGCGGCAATCAGCGGGTGTTCGTCGGCCACCCATTGCAACTGGCCGGGAACGCTGACCATTTGCCCTGAGACGTCGAGTTGCTTGACCGTGGTCTCACCTTCGCCGAGCTTGGCCTTGGCGATGCGGCCGAGCCAGTCGTTGACCACCACATCCGGCAGCCGCTGGATCTTCATCTCCCAGCCTTCGTGCAAGGCCAGCGGCAAGGTCGCCCATTTGGGCAGCACGAACAGCGTATCCAGGCCCTTGCGAAGCTTGATGATGTTGGCAAGCGCATCCGGGTCGCTGTCGGGCGAAATGGTGACGATCAGGAGGTTCGTGTCGATCTGAAGATCGCTGTCGGACCGCGCCATGTCGGGCGCTTCGCCGGTCAGCTCCAGCCATTGCGCCAGACCGGCATAGCCGATGCCGCTCTTCGACAGCGGCGTTGCGCCACCGACGCTCGGCTGGCGAAAGTCGGGCGCATAGGTGGACAACAGGAAGAAGCCTGCGGCCGCGAGCAGGCTGGCGAAAATGCCCCAGAACAGCGTCCTGCGGCTGAACGGTTCCTGCTGGGCGATGTCGGCTGTCGCGTCACTCACGTCCAGGCATCCCTGAAGACGAATCGCTCATAGGCGCTGCGCGCCTCCTGCCAGCCCTCGGGCCCGACCGGCCGGCGCGCGAACAGAGCGGCCTCGACGATGCGCGCGATCTGGGTAAAGGCGCCACGCGCCCGCGTTGGCAGCGACGCCGCTCCCGCGATATCGCGCGCGGTCAGCGACGGGCGCAGAAAGTCGGGCAGGCGGCCGGCAATGTCGGCAACGCTGCGGCGCAGCAGGAGATGCACCGCCTCGTCATACTCGCCCCGGGCGGCGAGCGCATCGGCTTCCGACAACAGGATCTGCGCGGCGCCAACGTCGGGGTGCCATATCGCTTCCGCCTCGGTCACGCTCTTTTTGCGCCACCAGGGCAGGCGCCAGGCGACGCCTTTCACTTCAAGGACAATTAGCAGCAGAATGATCGCGGCACCTGTGATCACCGCGCCCCAGAACAGGTAGATCATGTACGGGCCGAGCGATTTCAGGAACTCGCCCAGCGGTCTCAGCCACTCGGGTGTCTCGGGTGGTCTGTAGGCCGGCAGGTCGAACTGGATCGAATCGTCTGACAGCAACTGCTTGTGCAGTTTGGCCAGCCATTCGGCTTGCGCAGCGTCCGGCTGTGCAGCAGTCACCTTTTCGCCCCCATGCAACCTGCGGTTCGCGGGCCGACACTGGCAATGCAGCGCAACATTTGCAAGTGGGCTAGACGAGTGTCGTTAATCTTGGCAAATTTACTGCTGCAATCGTCGGCCAATATTCAGCGACGAAAAGGGGGGTACTTCATGACTTCGGCAACATTTGCGCGGCCTGAGAAATTTCAGATCGGCAGGGTCTTCAACAACACCTTCTCCGTCATCGGCCGCAACATCGGCCTGAGCGTCGGCTTGGCCTTTCTGCTTGCGGGACTGCCGACGATCATCATGCAGCTCTGGATCGATTCGCGCATGCAGGCGATCCTGCAGGTCGATCCGGGCGTGGCGGCTGATCCCCTTTTCGCCTTTCGCAATTCCTGGGTCTCGATCGTCGCCGTTTTCATAAGTTCCATTTGCGCCCTGTTGCTGCAGTCGGCGCTGGTGCGTGCCGCCATCGAGGATCTGAACGGCAAGCGCCCATCCTTCGGCGACAGTATTCAGACCGCTATTCGCTTTTTGCTGCCGACCCTCGGGATCGGCATACTGGTTGGCCTGGGGTCGGGACTGGCCTTCCTCGCCTTGGCAGTGCCTGGCATCATCCTGTGGCTCGGCTGGTCTGTCTCAGTACCAGTTCTGATCCAGGAGCGGCTCGGCGTGTTCGGCTCCATGTCGCGCAGCCGCGCCCTGACCAAGGGCAGCCGCTGGTCGCTGTTCGGCCTGTTCTTGCTCCTCTTCATCATCGCCATGGTCATCCAGTCGATGGTTGGCGTGGTTGTCTACCTGTTTCACCGCATTGCCGCGACCATCGTGGCGGGGCTGGTGCAGAGCGTGATGTCGATGGTGCTGTCGGTCGCCGCCGCGGTCGGCTATGTCGAGCTGCGCCAGGTCAAGGAAGGCACCAGCGTCGACGAACTGGCCGAGATTTTCTCATAAGCAGACGGCTTTGCACTGCCTTGACCCGGTTGGATCAAGGAAGCGCGGGGAGGAGGCATCATGACGTCACTGACGCAGGAACGACTGGAAAAATTTCGCATCGGCAGGGTTTTCAGCAACAGCTTCGCGGTCATTGGCCGCAATCTGGGTTTCCTTGCTGTGGTTGTCGGACTTTTCTCTACACTGCCCGCACTGCTGTACAATCTCTGGAACCTGTCCCGGGTCGCTACATTGGTGAACGTCGACAGCGCCGGGAACGCCGCCGCTTTCGAGACGTCGGCCATGGGAGACTACTCGGGCTTATCGATAGTCGCTTCCTTGATCATTTTCGTTCTGGCCTTGCTGGTGCAAGCGGCGCTTGTCAGGGCGGCAATCGAGGCTTTGAACGGCAAGCGGCCGGTCATCGGCGACTGCATCCAGATAGCATTGCGCAGCTTCTTGCCCACGCTGGGCATAGGCATTCTGATCATTGTCACTCTGGTGGTGGCTGTTTTTGTGATGGTTTTCATCGCCTGGGTCATTCCCCCTATCGGGTGGCTGATCGGGCTTGCCCTGGCGTTTATCCCCGCTTTCATGTGGCTGATTTCCGTATCGGTTTCCGTGCCCATTGCGGTTCAGGAGCGGCTTGGCGTGTTCGGCTCGATATCGCGCAGCCGTGCCCTGACCAAAGGCAGCCGCTGGTCGATATTCTGGCTCCTGCTGATCATTGGCGTGGCGGCGATGCTCATCCAGGCGGTGTTCACTTTGTTTTTCGGACTGGCGGTCGCCACCACCGGCGGCATCACCGGCGTCGGTGTCCTGGTCGGAGCGCTCGGCAGCACTCTGGTGTCGACGATCTTTTCGACGATGCTGTCGGTGACCATTGCCGTCACCTATGTCGAGCTGCGCCAGGTCAAGGAAGGCACCAGCGTCGACGAACTCGCGGAGATTTTCTCGTAGAAGGCGAAAGCTGACTCGGCTGCTCGGACGGCGGGATCTCAGTGACAACAAGCGTGTTTCGCCTGCACGCTCGTCCGTGCTCGTTCCAGGTGAGGTTGTAAAAAGGCCCGGCGGCATAGGCGATGCCCCAATGCACGAAGGCGCAATCAGGATCTGTCTCCAGCGCCTTCTCGAAGCACTTTATGCCTTCCTCATGGTTGAAGCCGTAGCACCAGTTCAGCCCGATATCGAACCAGCGCTGCGTCTCGGCCGAGGCGGTGGAGATTGGACGGCGATAGGTGCCGAGGTCGAAGTGGTCCATGCGTTCTCGTGCAAAATATCGCGGCCAAAGTGTATCAGGCCTTGAACTCAATCTTGGGGTGCTGACCTAGGTAAAGTGCGAAGCAATCTGTTCGACAGGGTCCTTGTCTGTGCGCACCAAAAGCCAGAAGATCAGCCCTGTAGCGCCACCGAGTATCCCTATGAAGGAGCATGCATAGAGAACTCCGCCGATTCCCAATGGAGGACTCCACTTAATGAGGCCGAAGACAAACGCTGGAACAAAAACTGCCAGAAAGCCAACGACGACGTATACCCAAAAAAACTGCCAGCGCCGTCGGGTGAGGACATAGAAGGCCGGAATTCCTACCACCGCCTCCACAACATAGAAAACAAGGATTACGAAGATGAAGCCCGACAACGGCCCCGTCTCAGGGTGGTTCGCATGCCAATTGTAGCCGGGCAGGATCGCCGGAATAATGGGTGCAAGAATGAAAGCCCAACGGGCGCGCATGTGTATTCTCCGGAATGACGCGAGCCCACAGCGGCGCCTCGTCGACACACCAGACCGATCCACGATCGCCGCGTCAAGACAGACACCGTCGTAAATGCTCGGAGTGCGCTGCAGGTATTTACCTGAGCGACATACCGCTCAGGTGCCAGACGGTATGCGGCGTCCCCGAAGGATCACCCCTCCAGCCACACCTTCTCAAAATGCTGCTCCAGCGACTGGTGCTGTTCGCAGCCCTGCACGCCTTTGCGATAGGTGCGGTAGACCGAGCGCCAGTAGGGCTGGATGATGATGCCGGCATCGCGCAGATTCTGCTCGATCCTGGCCATGATCTCCTTGCGCTGGGCGGCGTCCGGCGTTGCCAGCGCCTTGTCGAGAAGCGTGTCGAATTCCTTGTCGGCATAGGCGCTTTCGTTCCAGGCGGCGCCCGATTTGTAGGCGAGCGCCAGCACCTGGACGCCGAGCGGGCGGCCCAGCCATTCGGTTGTGGAGAAGGGGTATTTGCTCCAGTCGTTCCAGAAGGTCGCCGCCGGCAACACGGTGCGTTTGATCTTCAGGCCAGCCTCGCGCATCTGCGCGGCGATCGCGTCGCCGGTGCTCTTTTGCCATTCGATGTCGACCGAGATCAGCTCGAATTCGTGGTCGGCCTTGCCGGCTTCAGTGAGCAATTTCTTGGCCTGATCCATGTCGCGCTTGGCCGGGCCGATATCGGCAAATTCCGGATGCATCGGGCCGACATGGTGGTTGTCGGCCGGCTTGCCGCGGCCGCCGAGGCCGAGCGCCAGCACGGCGGAATTGTCGACGGCAAGCTGGGCGGCGCGGCGCACCTTGACGTCGTCATAGGGCGCGTTGCCGACATTGAAACGGGCAACGATGGTCGATCCGGTGGCGATCTCGGAATTCAGCAAGCCCATCTGCTCGGTCTGCGACACGGCGTCGGAGGCGGTCTCGTGGTCGGTGTCGATCTCGCCGGATTCGAACGCCGACAGCATCGCGTTGGGGTCGGAGCCGTAATCGACCCATTTGATGCCGTCGAGGTAGAAGTCGCCCTTCCACCAGGGCTTGTCCTTTCGCTTCACCTCCGCACTGGTCTCGGCATTCCAGATGACAAGTTCGCAAGGGCCGGTGGTGATTGCGAGCGCCTTCATCGGATCGTCGCCGCCCTCATAGGAGCGGTGCATGATCAGCGCGGGATAGTCGGCCATCCCTGCGATCAGCGAAATGTCGGGTTTCGGCAGATTGAGCTTTACGGTGAAATCGTCGACCTTCTCGATGCCGCCATCGACCGGCTTGGTGTCGGCATTGACCAGCGCGCCCATGCGCGCGGCGACCGAATTGCCGGGGACGGAAGCGTCGCACCAGCGGTTGAGATTGTGGATGACGTCATCGGCGTTGAAGACGTCGCCATTCGACCAGGCGATGCCCTTGCGCACATGCAGCGTCAGCGTCCTGGCGTCGTCGCTGGTTTCCCAGCTTTCGAGCAGCCACGGCTCGAAGGTGAAGTCGCGGTTCCAGCGCACCAGATATTCGTTGCAGTGGCGCGCCACATTGGACATCTCGACACCGTCGAAGGTGCGCGGATCCTTGAAACCCTTGACGTTCATGGCGACGCGCAAGGTGCCGCCGCGCTTCGGCTCCTCTGCCCGGGCGGGCGACGCGCTGAGGCCGCCCAATGCCAGTGCTCCGGCCGCGCTGACGCCGAAGCCGGCCATGATGGCGAGATATTCGCGCCGGTTGACGCCGCCCTTTGTGAAATCTTGGGCGACGGGTTTGGCCTGCGGGTGCAAATTGCGGTCGGTCAGCATGAATTTCATCGTCGTTCCCTCTTTTGTTGGGCGCCCCGACGGTCCGCCTCCGCTGGGGCGGATGCGATCATCGGGCGCCGTTGCCTGAGCAGGTGATGATAAAGCGGGCCGACCCCGGGAAATGTTCTCTTTTCCGCAATTCTTGTGCGCCACTCCGCAGTGGGAGTGCAGACAATCTCCCCCTTGTGGGCGCGGCAATCGCATATGGATTTCGGCGCTTTGCGCTCCACGAATACCCCCACCCTTAATCCCTCCCCACAAGGGGGAGGGAGACTCGGCAGCGCTGAACTCGGCAGATTGGCCACGTTGAGCGCCGCAATATGGCGGGCGGCAGCGTTCCCTCCCCCTTGTGGGGAGGGCTAGGGTGGGGGTCCTCTTCGCAAAAATCTCATATGCGATTGCCTGCCCATGAGGGGGAGATCAGCGCTTCGCCGCCTCAATATGGCCAGTCGTTCTTGCCGAGCACGGCGACGGCGGCGATGGCCGCAAGCGTGCACACGAACGCCTCGCCGGCGCGCGGAACACTTTTGCGGGCGCGCAGAAAACTGTGCACCAGCCGCGGCTCCTCATACCACCAGGCGCGGCCGCCGGCGGCAACGACGCGGTCGCGATAGGTCTCGCCGTCCGACGACAGCGGATCGCACTGGGCCGTGATGATGACAGTCGGCGGCAGGCCGGAGAAGTCGTTGTCTTTCAGCGGAGAAAAAGTCGGGTCGTCGGGCGACTGTGCCGGGGCAGCGCGAATGGTGCGGTAGAACGCGATGTCGCGCAGCGTCAGCAACGGTGCCTCGGCATGTTCGACATAGGAGCCGGCACTCTCGTCGCCGCCGAGGCCGGGATAGATCAGCACCTGGCCGGCCGCCCGGCGCAGGTGGCGGCGAGACGCGTGCGCGACCGCGGCGGCAAGGTTGCCGCCGGCGCTTTCGCCGACGAGCACGATCGGCAGGTCCGTTGTCACCGCCGCCCATTCGAACACGGTCAGCGCGTCGTCGAAGGCGGCCGGGTGGGGATGTTCCGGCGCCAACCGGTAGTCGGCCGAGACAACGTCGAAACCGGTGCCGGCGCAGATCTCGGCGCAGATGTCGTCATGGCTGTCGAGCCCGCCAAGCACAAAGCCGCCGCCATGATAGTAGACGATGACGGCGCGCACGGGCTTGCCCGCCATCCGGTAGTAGCGGATCGGGATGGCGTGTCCCTCATCGGCGGCGATGATGCCGTCGCTGGCCGAAACCCCCTTGGGATAACCCTGATGGAAAGCGCGGCACATCGCATCATAGACCGACCTTTGCTCGGCGATCGGAAGTTCGGGGATTTCGGGCGGGAACCAGTCATTGACCAGGTCGATATACTCCCACAGCGCCGGATCGAGCAGGGTGGCGTATTTCCCCCGCCTGGTGGTCTTGAGCTTGTGGACCGTGCCCATCTCTCAGAGCTCGCCGTAGAGACGTTCGGCGTTTTCAAAGGTGAAGCGCAGCGGCACCGAGCCCTCGACCCGCCATGCATCGACGGTGTCGCCCGCCATCAGCCGGCACGCGTCTATCGTGTTGGTGACGGCGCCGCCATAGAGCCGGTTGGCAAGGTTGAGGATGGCGGTCTGGTGCATGGCGGCACTGCCGCTGCCGCAGGCATCCTTGACCAGAAGCACACGAAAGCCGGATGCGACCGCGTCCTTGACGGTGGCGTCGATGCAGGCCTCCGTCCAGACGCCGGCGACGATCAGCCATTCGATGCCGCGCGCCTTGAGTTCGGTTGCGACAGGCCCGGCGCCGAAGGCGCTGGCCTGCGTCTTGACCAGCATCGTCTCGCCGGCCGCGGCCGCCACTTCTGGGCAGATTTCCGTCAGCGGATCGCTCTTGTCGGAAAAAGCCGACTTGCCGTCGGCATCGAGCGGATGGAACGGCCGCGCCTTGGCGGTATCGACAATATAGGCCCAGTGATACAGCGGCACGAAGTTGCGCCGCGCCGCCGCCTGCAGGCGCTGGACGTTGGCAAGCACCTCGCCAAAACCTTCGACCAGATAGCGCTTGTCCTGCCGATGCTCTTCCTGGAGGTCGATGAACGCTGCGGCGACCGTGCCGCGTTTGATGGAGATGGGGCTTTTCATGCGGATAGGCCTTGGTTCGCGACCAACGCCATTCCGTTCAGCGAAGTCGCGCAAACAGTGGTGATTGGCCGGTGCCTCCCCACCTTCGTCATCCACGGGCGAAGCAGGAGCGAAGCTCCGTCGCGGAGACCCGAGGATCCATGCCGTGACGCTGGTCGGAGAGTGCGGCGGAGCAGAACTTGCACCGTTGCGGCGCGGATGAGTCCCGGCATGGATCCTAGGGTCTGCGCCGCGTCGCTGCGCTCCTTGCTTCGCCCTAGGATGAGGAAGGCATAGCTGCCGCGACTATTCCCGAAGGTTTGCGATACCGCGCTGACGTTAGTGAGGGACGCTGCGATCAAAGCTGCTTCTCCAGAAACTCATCCTCGTAGGGAAAGCGCGACAGAAGCTCGGTGCCGGTGTCGGTTATCAGGATTTCGTCCTCCAGCTTGACGCCCTCGCGGCCGCCTTTCTCGCCGATATAGCTTTCCACGCTCACCACCATGCCGGGCACGACAAAACCGTCGCGGCCATAGGTTTCATAGTCCATGGCGTGCGCAATGAATGGCGTCTCGCCATGCATGCCGACGCCGTGCATCACCGAGGTATAGCGCTGGTCGACGAAACGGTCCGGGATTTTCCACGCCTTTTCGGCGATCTCGCGAAAAGCCATGCCCGGCCTGACGATCGAAATATTGTGCTGAACCTGGTCGTGCGCCATGCGGTAGAGCGATTTCTGATAGCCGGTCGGCTTGCCCGGCCCGCAGCGGAAGGTGCGCGAAAAATCGGAATAATAGCCATAGCAGCCGATCGTATCGGTATCGAGCGCCAGAAGCTCGCCCGGCCGGATCTTGCGGCCGCTGGCCTCGTTGAACCACGGATTGGTGCGCTGTCCCGAGGTGAGGAGCCGCGTCTCGATGAACTCGCCGCCCTGGCGGATCACCTCGCCATACATGATGGCGAACAGCTCATTTTCGGAGACGCCGGGTTTTATCGCCTCGCGCACGGCGTAGACGGCGGCTTCCGCACCCGCCATCGACACCTGCAGGCATTTGACTTCCTCGGGCGTCTTGACCGCCCGCACCGCCAGGATTTCGCCCTGACAATCCCTGACGTCGCAGCCGCGCTTTTCCAGCGCCAGCGCCTGCAAATGGCTGCAGCGGTCGAGCCCGAGCTTCATCGAGCCGCCGCCGTGCTTCGTCAAAAGCTCGGCGATCTCGTCGGCGAAGGGGCCGGCGGTTTCGTCGTCGCGGCCCGACACCGAAGACCATACCAGCTTGGACGGCCGCGCCTCGTCGATCGTGTCGAGCACCATCGAGACATGGTAGCTCTGCGGGTACTCGAACAGCACGATCGGCCCGTCGGTCGGGATGAAGAAATACCGCGTCGAGTTGCGCAGGAAATAGCCGAACATGTTGCGCGAGCCGGTGGCGTAGCGCTGGTTGAAGGGGTCGAACAAAACGACGCCGCCATAGCCCGCCTCGCGCATCCAGCCGCGCAGCTTGGCCAGCCGGCCCTTGCGCAAGGCGTCGGCATCGATGAAGGACGGCTCGGTATCCGACAGCCACATGCCGCCGGCGGAGTCAGCCGCGACCGGGTGGCGCATGCGGTCCTTGAAGTCCACGTCCTCGGTGCTGTCGGGGTCGAAAACGACGATGCTCATTGGGTGCGCCTCCTGAAGGGCTAGACCATAGCCATGCGCCGAAAAATGTCTGTGCGAGAATCCGCAGATGTCGTGCGAAATGCCGCAATAAGGGCATGGATACAAAGGGCAATGTTGCGATCCTTCGCGCCCCCCTCTGTCCTGCCGGACATCTCCCCCACAAGGAGGGAGATTAGCAGCTTTCGCGTCCCGCTCGCCCTGCAACGTTGGTGATTGGCGAAAGCCGAGGCGACATCTGATCTCCCCCCGTGTGGGGGAGATGTCCGGCAGGACAGAGGGGGGCGCTGTCCCGCCAGCATCTCACCGCGTTAGCGCGCAGCGCCCTCTAATGCCGCCGCATCGCCTTCGGCGCGTGCCCATGCTCCTCGCGAAACGCTCGGGCAAAACTTGACATGGACGCGAAGCCGCAGGCCAGCGCCACGTCTCGCACCATCAGCGTCGAATGGGCCAACAGGTCGGCGGCGCGCCGCAGCCGGAGCCGCCGGTAATATCCATTGGGCGAAATGCTGAGCTGGGCGCGGAAATTGCGCTCCAACTTGTCGGAGGAGACGCCGAGACGGGCCGCCAGTTCCGTCATGCCAAGCCGCTCTTCCACCGCATCCTCCATGATGGCGATGGCCGACAGCACCAGTTCGTTCTGGACGCCGGTGCGCAGCCTGAGCGGCATCAGCTTGCGGTCGACGCTCGAACGCAAGGGGCTGTGCACGAACCATTCGGCAACGCCCGCCGCGAGCTCGCCGCCATAATCGTTGGTGATGATCTCCAGCATCATGTCGAGGCTGCCGACGCCACCGGCCGAGGTGAAGCGCTTGCGGTCGATGACATAGAGGTCGCGCCGAAGCTCGATATCCGGGAAGGCCTCGGTGAAGGCGGCCTGGCTGGTCCAGTGCAAGGTGCAGGCATGGCCGTCGAGCAGGCCGGCCCGGGCGAGGAAGAAGGCGGCATCGGCCACAGCGCCGATATGGGCGCCGGCGCGCAGGCTCCTGCGGATCCAGGCAACCGCATCGTCCGCGACAAGCAAGTCCGCATTGCCGCCGGAGCAGACGACGATGCGGTCGACCTTCGGCGCGCCGAACGCTGAGAATCCCGGTTGTATGACAACCCCATTGGATGCCTCGACCGTGCCCTGGTCGGCGCCGACGATCACCCAGCGGTAACAATCGCGTTTGGCCAGCACGTTGGCGGCGCGCAATGGCTCGATCACCGAACTGAACGCCATCATCGGAAAGCCGGGAAAGACCAGAACGGCGAAGGTGAGGGGACCTTCGCTCGCTGCGGGTTGCGCCCGGTCGTGTGTTTGGCTGGCACGGTCGGTATTCACAATTGTGTATTTCCCGGGAGCGTCATTGGTGGCAGACAGGAAATGTAGCGGGCTTTTTGGCCCGCCGGCAATGGAGACGACGCCATGTTTGCGGCCCAGACCATCAACAGCACCGACAAGCCAGCCTTCTACCGCGAACTGGCCACCCAGTTGAAGGCGCTGCTGGAAGGCGAGAGCGACTCCGTCGCCAACGCCGCCAACACATCGGCGCTGATCTTCCAGATGGTGCCCGATCTCAACTGGGCCGGCTTCTATTTCCTGGCCTCCGACGAGGAGCTGGTGCTTGGACCGTTCCAGGGCAAGCCGGCCTGCGTGCGCATCGCCGTCGGCAAGGGCGTGTGCGGCACCGCCATCGATCTCGAAATGTCGATGCTGGTCAAGGATGTGCATGAATTTGCCGGCCACATCGCTTGCGACGCCGACTCGCGCTCGGAACTCGTCGTGCTGCTGAGGGACAATGACGGCGTCTTCGGCCTGATCGACCTCGACAGCCCGACGCCCGGCCGCTTCGACAAGGACGACCAGGCCGGCATCGAGGCGCTTGCCGCGATCTATGTCGCGGCGAGTTCGTTCGAGGATTAAGCGAACTTCACCAGCATCAGGCTGAAGCAGCCGATGAACAGGAAGGCGCAGGAGGCGAGCGCCAGCGGGCGAAGGCCGCGCGAGCGCAGCTGCGAAATGTTGGCCTGCAGACCCATGGCGGCGAGCCCCATGGTCAGCATGATGGTGGTTGCGAACGCCATGGCCGACTTCACTTCGGCCGGCACGGCAACCAGGCTGTTCAGCGCCACGACGGCGATGAAAGCGGCGACGAACCACGGCATCGGCGGCCGCGCACCGGATTGGTCGCTTGGGCGATCGCCATTGCTCTTGCGGCGCGTCATCAGGCCGAGCGCGACGACCATCGGCGCCAGCATGGCGACGCGGGTAAGCTTGGCGACGGTGGCGATCTCGCCGGACTGGGCGCCGTTCTGGAAGCCGGCGCCGATGACCTGCGCCACCTCGTGGATCGAGGCGCCGGCCCACAGGCCGAATGCGTGCTGGTCGAGGCCGAGCACCGGCGCCAGCAGCGGGAAGCCGAGCATGGCGACGGTGCCGAACAGCGTGATCGAGGCGACGGCGTAGGTGACGTCCTCGTCGCGCGCATCGGTGACGATGTTGGTGGCGACAATGGCCGAAGCGCCGCAGATCGAAGTGCCGGCGGCAATCAGTTGCGCCAGCTTGGCGTCGACGCCGATCAGCCGGCCAAGCGTAATGGTGAAGACGAAGGTCGCTCCAAGGGTCAGCGCCACGATGCCGACGCCGCCGGCGCCGATGTAGACGACCTGGCCGAGCGTCAGCTGAAAGCCGAGCAGCACGATGGCAAAGCGCAGCAGGCGCTTCTGCGAGAAGGCAATGCCGGCCTTGGCGTGGGCGGGCGTGCCGAGCACGTTGGAATAGATCATGCCAGCGACGACGGCGAGGATCATCGGGCTGAACAGCGCGAAGCCGGAGACATTATGGGCCGAGAAGGCCACCCCCGTGATCATCGCCACCAGCACGATCCCGGGGATGACGCCATTCCACACGGAATCGAGCCGCTTCCGGCCCACGGCCAGGTCGGCCGATATCAGGCTGATCGGAATATCGTTCGCTCGCTGGGCGGCGGAAGACAATGCAATTCTCCACGCAAGTACCTCAGGAGAATGTCATTCCAGAATCGATCTTTCCAACGAATTGTTTTTGTTGAAATGATCGATTTTTGCGAACAGTCGGCAATGCCTTCAATCTTGCCTGTGCCATGCAAACGTAATGACTGGCTCGGTTACGCAGCTTGACGCTCTGCGTCTTGCACTCCAGCGTGGCGTCATGTCCATTTTCTCGCTCGCCATCGCCCAGCGACGTCGCCTCTGCACAGTGCGGAGCGGCAAGGCGCGACGACAAAGACCGGCACACTAAATCGGTTCGTTCGTTCCAGCCCCGCCCGCGACGTCTGCCGGCGGGGTTTTCATGTCTGGAGCCTTTGCCATGTCCAATTCTTCCATCCTGTTTCGGCCGGCCCAACCGGCGGACGGTGCCGCCATCAAGGACATTGTGCGTGCCGCCTATGCCAAATGGGTGCCTCTGATCGGCCGCGAGCCGCTGCCGATGCGCGCCGACTATGACAAGGCGGTCGCCGAACATCCGTTCGATCTCGCCATCGAAAATGGCCGCATCGTCGGCATGATCGAGACCATGCCGGCCGACGATCATCTCTGGATCGAGAATGTCTGCGTCGCGCCACAGGCGCAGGGCAGGGGCATCGGCCGGCTGTTGCTGGACGGGCGGAGCAGAAGGCGCTGGAGGCCAGCTGCTTCGAGCTGCGCCTGCTGACCAACGGCGCCTTCATGGCCAATGTGTTGTTGTACAAACGGCATGGCTATACGATCGACCGGGAGGAGCCGTTCATGAACGGCATGACGGTCTATATGAGCAAGAAGCTGGCGTGATCGCCAACAAGCAGGAGGATCGGGTGGCAGTCAGAGTCCGGTTGAAGCCGCTCTCGGGGCGGTACGCAGTTTCGCGCCTCGAAGCAAAAGAGAGCATTCCCGGCTGGGCGGACGGGCCGGGCTTCGTCAGCATCACCAGGACAGAGGACGAGCTTTCGGTCGTCTGCCTGCAGGATCGGGTGCCGGAAGGGGTGAAGCATGACAGGGACTGGGTCGCCCTGAAACTCCAAGGTCCCTTTGCCTTCGACGAAACAGGCATCGTGCTGTCGGTAATAAAGCCATTGTCGGAAAACGAACTCGGCATTTTTCTGGTGTCCACCTTCGATGGCGACCATCTGCTCGTCAAAGCCAAGGATGAGGCCGCGGCAAGGGGGCTTCTGGTCGCGGCGGGGCACACGCTTCTGTAGCCGCCTGGCTCAATCGCAAGCCCTTGCGTTTGACATCGCTCTTGCCGCATCGTTATCTCTGACGCGATACGACGATCCGGCGATCGCCCCCCCAATCAGATCAAAAATCCCCCGAGGAGAAACCCATGTCTCACAATCTACAGTTCTATATCGATGGCGCGTGGGTCGATCCTGTTGTGCCCAACACACTCGACGTCATCGATCCCTCCAACGAAGATGCCTTCGCGCAGATTTCGCTCGGCTCCAAGGCCGATGTCGACAAGGCGGTCGCCGCCGCCAGGCGCGCCTTCGGCACGTTCGGCTTCACCTCGGCCGAAGAGCGGCTCGATATCCTCAAGCGCGTCATCGAGATCTACAAGAAGCGCAGCGCCGATCTGGCGCTGGCCGTATCGCGCGAGATGGGCGCGCCGCGTCAGATGGCACTCGACAGCCAGGTCGGCATTGGCCTGGCACATCTGCAGAAGATGGCCGAGGTGCTGAAGTCGTTCGAATTCCGCCACGTCAAGGGCTCGTCGCTCATCGTCAAGGAGCCGATCGGCGTCGTCGGCCTGATCACGCCGTGGAACTGGCCGCTGAACCAGATCACCTGCAAGGTCGGTCCTGCGCTCGCCGCCGGCTGCACCATGGTGCTGAAGCCCTCGGAAATCGCGCCGCTCGACGCCATCATCTTTGCCGAAATCATCGACGAGGCCGGCGTTCCCAAGGGCGTCTTCAACCTCGTCAATGGCGACGGCCCGGGCGTCGGCCAGGCGCTGTCCAGCCATCCCGATGTCGACATGATGTCGTTCACCGGTTCGACCCGCGCCGGCATCCTGGTCGCCAAGGCGGCCGCCGACACGGTCAAGCGCGTGCATCAGGAGCTTGGCGGCAAGTCGGCCAACATCCTGTTTCCCGATGTCGATCTCGAAAAGGCCGTCAGCAAGGGCGTCGCCGGCTGCTTCAGCAACTCGGGCCAGTCCTGCAATGCGCCGACTCGTATGTTCGTGCCGCGCGACCGCCACGACGAGGCGACCGGCTACGCCAAGACGGCGGCCGAAAAATTGACCGTCGGCCCGGCCGATGCGGCCGGCACCAAGCTCGGCCCGGTGGTCAGCCAGATCCAGTTCGACAAGATCCAGGACCTGATCCAGGCCGGCATAGATGAAGGCGCCACGCTGGTCGCGGGTGGACCGGGGCGTCCGGCCGAGCTCAACCGCGGCTACTATGTCCGCCCCACCGTGTTCGCCGACGTCACATCAGATATGCGCATCGCGCGCGAGGAAATCTTCGGGCCGGTGCTGGCGATCATGCCTTACGACACCGTGGAAGAGGCGATCGGCACCGCCAACGACACTGTCTATGGGCTGGCGTCCTACATCCAGGCCAAGGATATCGAGAAGGCCCGCGAAGTCGCCGCCCGCATGCGCACCGGCAATGTCTACATCAACTATCCGCAATGGGACGCCGGCCTGCCATTCGGCGGCTACAAGCAATCCGGCAACGGCCGCGAATACGCCGAATACGGGCTGGAGGATTTCCTCGAGATCAAGGGCATCGCCGGCTATGAGGCGGCGGAGTAGGCCTAACCCTTGGGGACCGGCAACCAGCCGGTCTCGAGGCTTCAGCTCTTAAAGGTGCGGCTTCATTCTTCGCGGAAGGCTTTCTGGATCTGATCCGACAGCGGCTTCACCAGATAGGAAAGCATCGTCCGGTCGCCCGTCGGGAAGAACACCTCGGCCGGCATGCCCGGCGCCAGCGCCAGCCCCCGCAGCTTGGCGACCTCGGTTTTCGGAAGCGCCACCCGCGCCACATAGAAGGCTGCTCCGGTACGCTCTTCGATGGTGAGATCCGCCGAGATCCGCGACAGCGTCCCGGTCAGCTCCGGCGTGGTTTGCCGATTGAACGCCGACAGGCGCAAAATCGCATTCTGGCCCATCGTCACCTGGTCGATATCCTGCGGTGCGATATGCGCTTCAACGGTCAGGTCGTCCGTCACCGGTACGATCTGCATCACCTGTTCGCCGGGGGTGATGACCCCGCCGATCGTATGCACCGCCAACTGCAGCACCACGCCATCCTGCGGGCTGCGCAGATCGATGCGCTTCAACTGGTCCTCGGCCGCTACCTTGCGTTCGACGAACTCGGAGATCTTTCCCTGGGTATCGCGTAAATCGGTCGCGACCTCGCTGCGAAGATCCTGGTCGATCTGGATGATCTGCAGTTCGATCTCGGACGCCTTGCCTTTCACCTGGGCAATTCCCGCGGTCAACTGGCCATGCTCGCCTTCGAGCCGCACCGCGTCCCGTTCCAGCGACGTCATGCGGTCGATTCCTATCAGCTTGCGATGCCAGAGCGACCGCACACCTTCCAGCTCGATCCCTATCAGCTCGATCTCGCGGCGTTTCGCCTGCAGCTGCTCGGTCAGGCCGGCACTCTCCTGCTTCAACTGCGCGATCCGTTCGCGCAATTGCGATCGCTGGCCAGACCGCGCCTGGTGCCGGAAATCGAACAGCGATTGTTCTCCGGCCATCGATGCGGCGACACCGGCTTCGTCGCGCCGCGATGTCAAAACGTCCGGAAAGCTGATCGTGTCCTTGCCGTCACGCTCCGCCTCCAGGCGCGCCAACCGTGCATAAAACTCATCCAGACCTTTTGAGACGATCGCCAGATTGGCGCGCGTTGTCGTCTCGTCCAGCCGCACCAGAATATCGCCCGCCTTGACCCGGTCGCCTTCACGCACCCTGATCTCGCCGACCACGCCGCCCGTCGGATGCTGAACCTTCTTTACATTGGAATCGACCACCAGCCGGCCAGCTGCGATCACCGCACCCGACATCTTGGTCACCGCCGCCAGGCCGCCAACACCTCCGACAAGCAGCAGACAGGTAGCAACGCCAGCCACGAGATAGCGGCGGACCTGCCGGTGATGCAAAGCGCTTCTGTCCTCGCTCATGCCGGAACGCCTCGCTCCGTGGCGGCAACGACCTTGAGCGGCGCTGCCGATCGGAAGACCTTGTTCAGCACCTCGTCCTTCGGACCGAAGGCCTGCACATGGCCATTGGCCATCACCAGCACCGTATCGACATTGGCCAGCACACTGGACCGGTGCGCGACGACGATAACGATGCCGCCGCGGTCCCTGATGCCCTGGATCGCTGCGGACAAGGCCACTTCACCCTCCGAGTCGAGATTGGAATTCGGCTCGTCCAGGATGACCATGAACGGATCGCCATAAAGAGAGCGCGCCAGCGCGACACGCTGGCGTTGCCCCGCCGACAGCGAGGCGCCGGCTTCGCCAACCTTCGTGTCGTAACCGTCGGCCAGATGCACGACGAGATCATGCACGCCGGCGGCCTTGGCTGCCGCAAGCACCATGTCGGATGACGCATCCGGGTCGAAGCGGGCGATGTTCTGCGCAATCGTGCCGTCGAACAACTGCACATCCTGCGGCAGATAGCCGATATGTTTACCCAGCTCGTCGGCCGGCCACTGGTCAAGCGTCGCGCCGTCCAGCCGCACGGCGCCGCGCGCCGGAAGCCAGACACCTGCAAGCGTACGCACCAGCGATGATTTGCCGGAAGCACTCGGGCCGATGACCCCCAGGCCTGCTCCCCTGGCCAGTGAAAAACTTGCATCCCACACCACCGGCGTGCGTTCGCCCGGCGGCGCGACACTGACATTCTCGACCGCCAGCGCGCTGACAGGCGCGGGCAGGGTCACGCCGGTTGCGCCTTCCGGCAGCGCGGACAGAAGCTGCTTCAGGCGTGCCCAGCTTTGCCGCGCCGAAATGAAACCCTTCCAATGCGCTATCGCCAGTTCGATCGGAGCCAGCGCCCTGCCCATCATGATCGAGCTTGCGATCATGATGCCGCCGGTCGCCTCTTGCTTGATGACCAGATAAGCGCCGATCGCCAGCATTGCCGATTGCAGCATCAATCGCAGGATCTTGGAAATCGTGCCAAGCGTTCCCGCGACATCGCTGGCCGCCGCATGGGCGTTCAGGTACTCGGCATTGACGGCAGACCACCGCTCGGCGATACGCCCGCCAAAACCCATGGCCTGCATGGCTTCGGCATTGCGCCTTGTCGCCTCGGCCAACGTGCTGCGGACGGCTGCGTGCTGTCCGGCGATCCTTGTCGGGCCGCGGGTCCGGAATTCGGCCAGAAGCGTCAGTGCAAACAGGACAACGGCGCCGGCAAGCGCGGTAACGCCGATCCAGAAATGAAAAATGAAACAGATGCCGATATAGAGCGGCATCCATGGCAGGTCGAACAAAGCGGTCGGTCCGGCACTGCCGATAAAGGATCGGACCTGATCGAGATCCCGTAGGGGTTGCAGCCCGTCGCCGGAAGGCTTGGCGCGCAGCGGCAGGCGCATCAGCGCCGAATAGACCGACGGGCTCAGCTTTGCGTCCAGCTCCTGTCCCAGCCGCACCATGAGGCGGGAGCGGATCAGCTCCAGCACTCCCTGAAACACGAACAATGTTCCCGCAAGCACCGCCAGGCCGACCAGCGTCGGCACGCTGCGACCCGGAACGACGCGGTCATAGACTTGCAACATGAAGAACGAGCCGGTCAGGGTCAGCACGTTGACGACCCCGCTCATCAGGACGATGCCCGAAAACGCACGTCGAAACGACGCCAGGATTCCGACCAGCGTAAGCGGCGTCGATGGCGTCAGCTGCATGCAGGCTCGCAATCAGGATATGGCATCTCGTCCTTCAATAGATAACTGCCTTGAGTGTGACATGGACGGGCAAGCCGGCCTGGAACTGCGCGCTGCCCCGCGCCACCAGCCAGCCGTCCGCACGCTCCAGGCGCGCAACGACCTGCAGCGTTGGTGAAGCGGTCGAGCTTGCGGGCAGGGGCAAGGAAAATTCTATCGTCTTTGAGCCGCCCTCGCTCTTGAGGCTGGTTTTGGCGGCGCGGCGTCGCCCACTGTCCTGAATGGCGGGATCCTCAAGATAGATCTCGAGATGACCTTCCGGGATAGCCTTGCCGCCCACAAAGGTGACGGCGCCGCGAATATCTGTTGCGCGAATATCTGGCGCGCGAATATCTGGCGATTGCGCTGCCGCTGCCCCGGTGGCCGCGGCGACTGCCGCAACTCCGGCGGCCATTAACACTGTGCGGCGGTCAGTCATCGCGTCCTCTCCCTTTTCACTGCGCTGGGGTATGCGGGAGGGCAGCCTGACGGCACCCCTCCCGGCAACGCGTTAGATGACAATGAAGTCTGCAGCCGAAAGATCCAGATTTGTGTTCAGGTGTGCAAACTGAACGGCCGCTCCCTGTCCGGAACCATCGGCGTCGTAAGACAATATTCCACTGTCGGTGTCGTAGATGATGCGGTCGTCGGCATCATGAGCAGCGCCGGCTGCGCTCTTGTAGAATGAGCCCAGGGCGAGGGCGCCGTCGCCGCCAACGCTGGCAAAGATGAGGTTGTCCAGCAGGATCGTATCGTCGGCGACCTTGAAGTCCTTGATCCAGTCGATATTGCCGTTCCCGAGTTCTGTCGAAAAGCGGAAATAGTCGTCGCCGGCGCCGCCGGTCAGCGTATCGGCAGCCAGCCCGCCATCCAAAAGGTCGCTGCCGCCGCCGCCATTGAGCGTATCGGCGCCCGCAACGCCCGGCTGAGCTGGTACCGGCGGGAATTCGACCGATACGTTCAGCTTGTAAGTCGAGCCCTCCGGCACGGATTCGACCCAGCCATCGCCAGGAGCGGAGTCCGACCATTCGCCCTCCACAATGGGCACCGGCTACGCCACGCTCGGACCGGACGCGACCAACAATTCGGTCTCGACCGCCTTCGACATCTCGAACAACTTCTCGCTGACGGCTGACCCCGACATCTTCGATTCGACGACCACCCTTCACACCACCGTCAATGCCATCCGGTTTCCTGAACGATGAAGCTGGTGCTCGAATCGCGGCCGTTGTTGGAGCCGGGGTCGTTGCCGCCATCGTCGTTCTGGGCGACGATATTGCCATCGCTGTCCAGAACCCTGACGATGCTGTCATGGATGGCGGAGCATCGCCCTGATAGGCGAAATCGCCGAGCAGGGTGTCATCGCCGCCGCCGGCGCGGCCTGCAGGCGCTGCCGTCGTCCTCTTCGCCCAGTTCGGGGCTGACAACCTGCATCCAGTCCGTTGCGCTGTTGTATGGTGCATTGTCGACGATTTCGAACTTCAACGGGGTGACACTGGCCCACATCTGCAAGGCGCCGATCGCGGCGGCCTTGTATTCGGGATGGTCATTGAGCTCGGAGACATTTATCCTCAGCGTTCCCGCCGCGATCGCCGGCGTTATCGACCGGTCCAGCGCTCCAAGGTAGGTGAGGAAGGCCCCGTAATCTTCGCTTTTGCCGTACGGGTTGTCCGGCGTCTGGTCGTTGACCCACCATTGATCGCTGGTTTGGCTTGAGTTCGGCATCCTTGGGACTCCTTGGTCTCGCAGCCGTGGCAATTACGGCTGTACGGTTTAGCAGTTGCCAACCACCGACAAGCATCGTTTGCGTTTGCCGGTCGAGCCCCGTCCCAGTGCCAACAATGCTATTGGAATCTTCACTTGTCTAGCCTCAGTTCGCGCTCGGTACATATGAAGGTTCTTGGGCGCGCTTGTACCGGCGGGTTTTGAGATACTGGTTTGGTGTTAATTGAGCTATCGCTAATCTATGGTCGTACCTCGCCCGTAGGCACGAGGGGCTGAATGCGCAAGCGTGCTTCAGGAACCCGTCCGGCGCGCGAAATGTTCATATGTCACGCGCCAGGGGTCGCTCTCCGCTCGTCTCTCCTCACCGATCCAGTGAAAGCTGGCGGCGGTGATCTCGGTGAACCGCGAGTCGGCGCCCATCTGGACGATGTCCTTGCCTTCGGCCCGCCCGATCTGGCGCGAGTAATCCTGGTTGAGCGGATCGCTCCAGACAATGTGCCAGCCACCGATCCCGGGATCGAAGACGCGCAAGGTCGTGCCATACATGGTGGACGGGGCAGGGCGCCTGGGCCTGATCCAGATGTCCTGAATGGCGCGGCCTTCGAGCACCCAGCCAAAGTGACACTCGCCATCCGATTTCTGGATTGTGCCGTCGTTGCGGTGGTGAACCGTCTCCATGTCCCAGCTGCCAATCAACCATCCATAGAGGTCCATGTCTTTCGCCCGGTCGGCTGGCGGACCTTCGGATGCGAGAGCGGTGAGAAACGTCGTCATGATTGTCTCCAGGGCAAGCCTCGCGGAAACGCTGGGCGCCACAACCCTTGCAGCGTTGCGGGCCCGGGTCTTGGGAAAAATTGCTGTAGTGCCGCGGCTGCCGACCTTCCGCGTTCGCGCCATATCGCATCTATGCACCAATGCTAATGTAGCGTCGGCGGGTACCCCAATGCCCGCCTGGCCGGCGCCTCCTCAGGCAATCTCTTGGATGAGCGGCGCCGGCCGCTGGCTTGGGCGCAACCAAACTCCTGCCGGAGAACGCCAGCTGCCCAATCGCGCAGTTCTGGAGAAGCATCGCCCGATTTCATGATCGACACGGCCAGCGCCGCCATGTCTGCAGGCGGCTTGTTGTGCGAGGTCACATAGGTGAAATAGCCGGCCATGATGAAATGACCGGCGGGACGATCTGGAGTGCCGCCAAAGCTATTGCGCGCCAGCGTTTGGGCGGGCCGGGTGCTGGAACGTCATCCTTGTCCACGAAATCGACCATTCTGCTCTGTCCAAAAGCCGGGAGAACACAATCCGAAAGGATGATCTACATTAGTTAAAATGCGGATAAATCCTTATGGGAGATGCTGTCGCTGCCCTAGTCGGTCCCTTCCGGCGGCGCCTCATCTTGCCAGCCGGCCAGCTCCGGCAGGTCGTCCAGCCAGCTTTTCTCCGTCATCAAGATTTCGCCGGCCTGTGGTGCCGCCTCAGTGGCGTTTTGAATAAGCCAGTCCATCCACTTTCGATAAGCGGCTGGGGCCAGTTCGGGCGGCAGCACCTTGGCCTTGGCCAGCATGCGTTTACGGAAGCTGAGCTGCCTGCGCAGTTTGGTCGTCGTGAATTTTGTCGCCTTGCCCTGGTATTCCACCGTCCAGCGCCCATCGCCGTGGCTGGTCAGCCTGTCGATGGCAAAACCGGCATCGACCGGCCTGTCCCGCCAGGGAAGCTCGATGGCGTTCCGCCTCAGATCGAGAGCCCATCGCCTATAGTCCGCCCCGGCACGCTGCGGCGGCAGAACGCCGGCCTGTTCGAGGATTTTCCTGCGAAAGGTAGGCTGCTTCTTGATCTGGCCGGTTGTCAGCTCGATGCGATGCCCACGGAACTCGACATGCCAGCGGATTCTCCCGTTGCCGACATATTTTGCCAGCCTGTCGATGGCGAACTCGTCGTCGGACAACTCCACGCATCCCTGGCGGATGCGTTCGAGGATGTACTGGCTGTCAGTGGGCATGACGTGCCTTGGCTGGGGAACCTGGATTCGAACCAGGACTAACGGAGTCAGAGTCCGTGGGTCTACCGTTAACCTATTCCCCAGCAGGCGCTGTCGCGCTGGTGGGCCGCCGAAGCAGCCGCGCGTGCCTTGTAGCCGCCGCCGGAAAATAGTCAAGCCTAAGCTGCGTTTCAATCACAGCGTTTCATAGGGGCAATTACGCCCGGGTGGCGCGCCGCACCCAATGATCCTCAGCTCTCTGTCCGGCTGTATTGCGAATGCTCGAAGAACAGCACCACGCCGAGCGCGATCAGCAGCGGGATGATCAGGTAGAACAGCCGGAACACCAGAAGTGCCGCCAGCACGCCGACCGGGTCCATATCAGACAGTCCGGCGAGGAACACGACCTCGAACACGCCGAGCCCGCCCGGCGCGTGCGAGATCTGCGCAACCGAGAATGACACCAGGAACACGCCGAGGATGACGAAATAGCCGGGATTGCCGGCAACGGGCAGGGCAAAGAAGATGATCGCCGCCGCCGCCAGAAGCTCGATCGGGCCGATCAGCAATTGCCGCGCCACGATCGGCAGCGCCGGGTAGTGCAACTGGAAGCCGGCGATTTTCAGCGGCTTCAGATGCAGCCAGCTGCCGAAGATGTAGGCGCCGACCAGGATCAGCAAAGCGATGCCGGCGGCGATCGCCAGGCCGTGGTGCGGGGCGCCGGAAAAGCGGTCGATGATTGCAGGCTCGAAAACCAGCACCAGGCCGCCGACCAGAATGCTGGAGAGCACGAAGGTGATCCAGCAGATCGCCACCAGAATGCCGACATCCTGGCCGGTCAGCCCCCTGGTGCCGTAGGCGCGGTAGCGGATCACGGCGCCCGAAAACACCGAGCCGCCGATATTGTGCGACAGCGCATAGGTGGTGAAGGAGCAGAAGGTGACGAACAGCCACGACATCTTCTTGCCGATATGTAGAAGGGCAATGTGGTCGTAGCCGGCAAGCGAGGCGTAGGCGACCACCGAGCTCAGTGCCGCAAGCATCCATCCGCGCGTCGGGATGGCTGATATGCCGTCCCAGACATCGTCGATCGAGATGCCGCGCAACTCATGCCACAGCAACAACAGCGACCCGATGACCGCCGCGACACCGATGACCGGCCACAGATAGCGCTTCCAATTCGTGGCCCCCCAATTCATGGAGTTGTCGTCATGTGTTGCTGCCCATCGCCCAGGCGGGCGTTAAAACGTCCGCGATTCACCAATTCCCCCTCATTTCAGAAATGCCTCATTGAAGCCGGCTATTCAACCGGCAAGGGTGAGCAGCCGGTTCGCCAACGGCGAATTCGTCGTGCCAGTGGCAAGATGAAAGGCTAGCGAACGCCGGGACGCTGCAAAGCAGCGGGGATCTGGCAGGACGCAGCCGGCAAAATTTGAGTCCTTGCTCTTGGTGATCCGGTCCGGCGCTGCTACTCTGGCGGCAACTTAAAAGATTGAAGCGCCTGCTGCGTCCGGTTTTCCGGTTCGCGCGGCGCCGGAAGGAACTGAAGTGGAAGACCACGACACCGGCGCTGGCGCGCCGGAAGTGGGCGTGTCCAGGGCTTCGCCGCCATCAGGCGGGCCAAGCCCATCCGCCGGGCGGGGGGGGGGCCGGGGGGGGCCCCCGCCGCCCCCGCCCCCCCCCCCCGCCCCCCCCCCCCCCCCCCCCGCGCGACGCGCCGGCGCCCCCCGCCGGGCGGGTTCGAGAA